>CANCOC010000103.1 GCA_947379755.1 Alcaligenaceae bacterium
AAATAATTACGGCAAAATTCTCAAAACAGAATTACGCAAACAACTCGTAAAAGGGAACTCGTAATGCGCAACGTTTACGTAGCAGGTGTGGGGTCCACAACCTTTGGCAAGCATATTGCAACACCTATCGAATCGCTTGCGGTTGAAGCAGCTGCACGTGCAATTGTGGAATCTGGCATTGAACGATTGAATATCGGTGCACTGTATCTGGGTAATTTCATTAGTGGTCCGCTCAATGGCAAAGAGGTACTGGCCGGAATTGTTGGCGAGCGATTGGGACTTGGAAATATTCCCTGCACCAAGGTAGAAGGTGCCTGCGCTTCTGGAGGCATTGCTTTTCGCCATGCCTGGATTGCTATCGCAAGCGGCATGTGTGACGCAGTCATTGTGGTGGGGGTTGAAAAAATGACGCACGCTTCAACGACAGAAGTCACTTCTGCGTTGAACTGCGCTATGGATAACGAAAATGACGGTCCGAGCGGCCTGACCTTTCCTGGACTCTTCGGCCTGGCCTGGCGGGTGCATGCTCAGCAATATGGCACCACACGCGAAGACGTAGCGGCAGTTGTCATCAAGAACAAAGCCTATGGCCTGCTCAATCCGCTGGCACAAATGGGAGCAACACTCTCTCTGGAAAAGATCCGCGAATCAGCCATGATCGCCGATCCACTACAAATGTTTGACTGCTGTCCTGCGAGCGACGGAGGAGCTGCCATTGTGTTGTGCGCTGAGCATTTGCTTCCCGCAAATGGACAGCCAAGAATTAAGGTGCTCGCCAGCGCGCAAACCAGTGGATCTCCCCGCATCGCCAACCATCCTCATCTCTGCTCATTTGAAGCCACCGTCACTGCTGCTCGCCAAGCCTACGCGCAATCGGGTCTGCAACCACAAGACATTGATCTCGTCGAGTTGCACGATTGCTTTTCAATCGCTGAAATTATCGATAGTGAGGATCTGGGGCTCGTGCCGCGCGGGCTGGGAGGCAAATGGGCAGCCGAGGGTCGCACTGGCATGGATGGTGACATTGTCATCAATCCGAGTGGAGGTTTACTTGCGAAGGGACATCCTGTGGGAGCCACGGGGATTGGCCAGATCTATGAAGTCGTGCAACAACTCAGGGGCCAGCATCCCAATCAAGTTGCCAACGCACGCATTGCCATGACACATAATCTGGGTGGAACAGGCGTCGCCTGCACCGTCAACATTCTGGGGAGAGAATGATGCTCAATGCTGAAATGATCAGCTTTCATCAGTGCATGCACTGCAACACCCTCGACGCACTATGTATTGATACCTGCGCAAAATGTCTGAATACCAATATGGAAACGGTCATGATTCCAGGGAGGGGAAAACTTGTGAGCTGGACAACAATCAGAAAGCCACCGCTACGCTTCAAGTCAGACGGCATTTATCACGTCGGCGTGTTTGACCTTGACAATGGTTTTCGCGTGACAGGCCGATTTTTACCTGGCGATGACGATCAGCTCGGCGATCGCGTCATTGCAGTCCCGAGCATGATGACTGAACACACCACACCAACTTTCAGAGTTCAAAAAAATGGCTGATATCCTCTACGAAGCACACGCGCACGTTCGACTGATCACCATTAATCGCGCAGAAAAAATGAATTCCCTTGATTTTTCAGCGAATGATGAGCTGGTTCAAATATGGAAAGAGTTTGATGCCGATGAAACAGCACGTGTTGCAGTCATTACGGGCGCGGGCGAAAAATCTTTCTGTGCTGGGGCAGATCTCAAAACCTACACCCTGAATTTCGCCCGGGCACCCGCCCCGGTCTTTCGCGAAAAATATACCAATGGCCCGGGATTTGGAGGCATCACACGCAACCTCGACATCAACAAACCAATTGTGGCTGCCGTCAACGGCTTTGCGATTTCGGGCGGTTTTGAACTCTCTCTCGCTTGCGATTTACGCTTCTGTTCGCCGAACGCTGAGTTTGCCCTGCAAGATGCAAAGTGGGGGTTTCATGCCTGCGATGGAGGATTGATCAGACTGCCGCAAATTGTTGGCATGGGTCACGCCATGGAAATCATCTTATCAGGTGAACGCGTGGATGCTGAGCATGCGTATCGCATTGGTCTTGTGAACAGAATCTATCCTCAAAGCGAATTATTGAACAAGACAATGGACTACGCGCAGATGCTTGCCAGCCGTGCGCCTCTGTCGCACCGTTTTGCAAAAGAAGTGATCAGACAATCCATGGGGATGAATATGCCAGACGCACTCAAAGCTGAATCACGATCATTTCGTGATGTGGCGATGACCGATGATTTACAAGAGGGTTTGGCGTCCTTTCGTGAACGTCGCGATGCAGTATTCAAGAGCAGCTAGTTGAACAAGTTTTAAAAAGCACGGCCCATTCAGCACTTAAAAATTAAAATCTGAATTTGGAGACAACATGAAAAAAATATATAAAAAGACTATCTTTCAAGCAACCCTCGTATCAGCATTACTCACCTGTTCGCTTCATGCATCGGCCCAGGTAAAAGTCGGTGTCATCGAAGGTCTCAGTGGACCTCCGGCGATTGTTGACTTTGGTGAGTCTTATCTGCAGGGTCTGAAACTGGCACTCAAAGACTATCAGGCCGGTGGGGGGAAAACCAAAATTGAATTGGTCGTGTATGACGACGAAGCGAATCCACAGCGCGCGGTTTCGCTGGCACAACGGCTGATCCAGAACGATAAGGTACCAGTTGTAATCGGCACAGTCAGCAGTGGCAATGTTCTGGCCATGGCGCCCATCCTTCAGAAAGCCGGCATCCCGCTCGTCGCAGGTCCTTCGATTGCGACCAACATCACCACTCAGTTCATTGAAGAAAAACCTAGCCAGATTTTTCGCTGCTCAATGGTCGAAAAATTCCAGATTGATCAGATGCTGGACTGGGGTGCGAAGAATTTCAAACGGATCGGTTTAATTCATTCGACAACGGGCTATGGCAATTTTGCTGCAAAAGAGATTGAAACTGGCCTGAAGGCGCGTGGCGTCGAGCTTGTTGCCATTGAAGCCGCAGCGCCCAACGTCAGTGATCTGACACCACAGATGGTTAAGCTGCGCGACGCCAAGGCTGAACTTGTACTGAATTTTCATGAGTCGTTTGAACTGCCATTTCGCCCCCTCCCCCGCTTGAATTACAAACCAGTTATTGCTGGAAACTGGGGGCTATCCTCAGAAAAAGTCCTTGAAATTGTAGGGAAAGATGCCATCGAGGGTACCGTCATGGGGCAGGCACTGGATATCAACACTCCTCGTGCGAAAGTTTTTAATGAAAAAATGAAAAAAGAATATGGCAAAGACTATCGCTGGCCTGTCGTTGCTGCGCTCGGGTATGACGCTGGACTCATCGTGTTCAAAGCGGTTGATCAGGTTGGTAAAGCAGATCCTGCGGCAATTCGCAACGCGATTGAAAACATCGACGGCATTGAGGCTGTTTCCGCCACCCCTGCAAAACCCTTCAGCGCCACAGATCACGAATGTTTGGACAAAGAGCATGTTTTTCTGGGCGTCTGGAAAAACGGCGTTGTCTCACGCTTGAACTGATATGCAAATCGGCAATATTATTCAGCTGCTATCCGGCGGTCTGGCAATGGGGGCCATTTATGTCCTCGTTGCCCTAGGCCTGTACATCACACACCTGACCACACATCGCGTCAACTTTGGACAAGGTGATTTTCTAATGGTGGGTACTTTCCTGATGCTTCTTGTCAGAAAAGCCGGAGCGCCTCTGGGTGTTGCCATTGCTATCACCATCGCAGCCCTCGCTGTGATGGGATGGCTACTTGAGCGGATCGCGATCCGACCGCTCGATCGCAAAAAAAATGCTCCCGTGGGAGCCTTTTCCTGGATTCTTACGACTGCAGGCGTCGCGCTCATCCTTCAAAATGTGATTGAACTCGGATTTGGCAAAACATCCCAATACTCAGCACCACTATTTAGCTCGCAACGTGATCAAGTGGTCCAGGTCTTGGGCGCAGGCCTGTTTCTCGAAGAAATTCTGGTAATTGGCGCAGCAATTGTCATCGTGGCGATTTTTTATGGCTTTATGTTTCACTCACGCTGGGGGAAGAATATTCAGGCCGTTGCATTTAACCCTGAAGCTGCCATGCTCCTGGGCATTCACACTACCCGAGTCAAGGCAGGCGTATTTGTAATTGCCGCAATTCTGGCCGCAGTTGCCGGAATCCTGATTGGACCACTGGTCACCATTAGCCCACATATGGGACTCGTGCTGACAATCAAGGCGCTGATCGTGGCAGCCATCGGCGGCTTTGCCAATCCAGTCGGGATACTTGTGGGTGGCATTCTTTTTGGTGTATTTGAATCTCTTTCAAACTATATTGATTCAGGTTTTGGCGACCTGTATCCCTTGCTCGCCGCCCTGATCATTATTGCAATCAAGCCCTCTGGCTTGTTTTCAGAGGGGCGTGCAGATGTTCGGTAACGCTCAGCAACAAAGTTTCTCATCCAAACGGATTCCATACATCCTCGGCATTGCACTTTTTCTGATCATGCCCTGGTTACCAATCAACGGGTTTTACATTTTTCTTGCACAGACTTTTTTCTACACAGCGATCGCAGTGATCGGTCTGAACCTGCTGCTTGGTTTGTCAGGTCAGATGTCGCTTGGCCAGGCAGGGTTTTATGCCCTGGGCGCCTATGGGTCAGCATTGACTGCGCTCAAGCTCGGCTGGCCCATCCCCCTTTCCATTGCTTTTGGTACATTGCTTGCGGCTGTTGGAGGCGGATTGGTTGGTATTTTTGCCTTACGCACGCGTGGTTTGTATCTTGCAATGACCACGCTCGCGGTGGGATACATTCTGGATATTCTGGCGCAGCGGTGGATCGGACTGACGGGGGGCGCAATGGGACTCTCTGGCGTCCCGCAGATTGAGTTTGGGTTGCCAAAGTTTGGGCCTGTATTTTTCTTTTATTTTGCTGGAAGTTCTTTAATTCTGGTCCAGCTGCTATCTGATTTTATTCAGCAGGGACGGCTCGGCCGCAATCTCAGGGCAATCCGTGAGTCCGAGATCTTTGCAGCCTCCGTGGGTATCAATGTCAATCGCTGGAAAGCCGGGATTTTTGCATTTGCCGCCGCGCTTGCCGGGATGGGTGGCGCCTTCTTTGCACATCAGTCCGGTTTTGTGGGAAGTGATGCCTTCACTGTCCGGCTGAGCATTGCCTTATTGATCGCAGCCGTCGTCGGAGGACTGGGCACCAAAAGTGGCCCCTTGCTGGGCACACTGATTCTTCTGGCGATTGTTGAACTCATTGCAGGCATCGATAAGTTTGGACTCTTTATCTATGGTTCGATTCTGCTGGTTGTTTTGCTGGCGTTCCCAAAAGGTGCCGCCGGAATATTAGATAGTCTGCGCACAAAAGTGGGCTGGACGCACGACGCTCAGAATCTGAGCGGCGACATGACTGTGCATCCATCAAAAGAAGAGTTATCTGAACTTGCTCTTTCACGTATCGCAGTCAATGGCACCTCGCTGACTATCGTCGGAATCAGCAAAAGTTATAGCGGACTCAAGGCTGTCGATCAAGTGTCTATCGACGTTCGGCCCAACACTGTTCATGGTCTGATCGGACCAAACGGGGCGGGCAAGTCAACAATCATTAATATGATTGCAGGAGTCTATCTGCCTGATACAGGGACGATTACGCTCGGCTCTCAAAATATATCTTCACTTGGAATCGCAGCGCGTGCCGAACTTGGTCTTGCCCGAACATTTCAAAATCTTCAGTTAATTGAGGGTATCTCAGTGCTAGACAATGTCATGCTCGGAACGAGGCACCGGCAGTCCTATGTAAAAGACTTTTGTAGCTGGTTATTGAAGGGATCGCTTGAACGTCAGGAACGACAGGAGAGTTTGGATATTCTCAATTTTCTGGGGCTCGGACATCTTGCGAATCGTCTTCCAGGAGAACTGCCCTACGGTCACAGAAAACTACTTGAGCTAGCGCGTGCGATTGCCCAGCGTCCAAAGTTACTCTTGCTCGACGAACCGATCGCTGGCATGAATACCCAGGAAGCAAAAGAAATAGCAGACGTCATTCTCAAACTGCGGCAACTTGGCATCACCATTGTGCTGGTCGAACACAATATGGAGTTTGTCATGTCCGTGTGTGACCGTCTGAGTGTGTTGAATTTTGGTCAGCTGATTGCACAGGGAACGCCAGCCGACATTCAAAAAAATCAGGCCGTGATTGAGGCATACCTTGGTAGTGGAGTCAAAAAATGATTAGCGCTCAAAATCTGCATGCCCGGATCGGTGCGAATCAGGTATTGCGAGACATCAGCTTTGAGCTGTCTGCAGGCGAAATGCTTGCCATCATTGGTGCCAACGGCGCGGGCAAAACGTCCTTGCTCAGGACACTCTCGGGTTTATTACCCGTTGAGTCTGGAACAATACATTTTACGGGTCAGGATATTTCTCACTCCCAAGCTCACCTGCTGGCACGCGAGGGATTGATTCATGTGCCGCAAGGCAGACAGATCATTCCCGGTCTGACCGTTCGGGACAACCTGCTGATTGGTGCGAAAAACACTGGACTCACAAGGGAAACGATCGCAGAATTACTTGAGCAACAATGGCAGCGCTTTCCTGTTCTAAAGCAGCGGCAACAGATTTCAGGTTCGGCGCTTTCGGGCGGGGAACAACAAATGCTTGCGATTGCCCGGGGACTGATGATGCAACCCAAAGTGTTCATGCTGGATGAGCCATCACTGGGTCTTGCGCCCCAAATCGTCCAGCTGATTATGACAACGCTCAGGCAACTCGCCGATCAGGGCCTAGCCATCATTCTTGTTGAACAGGTTGCCATCCTCGCCCTTGAGTCCGCCGACCGTGCGATCGTGCTGCGTAACGGCGAATGCGCGATGGCAGGCCAGGCGCGCGAACTATTGGCGAGTCGCGAACTGGTCAATAGTTATCTTTCATGAGCCGGGCAGATCCATGCAGCTGCGATCCAATGTGGTGACTGCGTGGACCTCGCGCAAGTTCGTATCAGCTTAGTCAGTCTCACACGCTCAACAGCGCCGCAGCCTCAATCAGCGACTGAGGCATCGGCACAGGGCGGTTGGTGGCGCGATCCACATAAACATGGACAAAATGACCCTGCGCTGAGGCAACATCGTCATCATTGCGAAACACCGCAGCCTCATAACGGATACTACTGGTGCCCAGATGCGACAGCCGCAACCCCACGTGAATGGTATCGGGAAAAGCAATCGAACTGAAATACCTGCACTGTGTTTCAACCACCAGCCCAACAATTTTAGAATGCTGCAAGTCGAGCACACCCTGGCTGATGAGAAACGCATTCACGGCCGTATCAAAATAGGAATAATAGACAACGTTATTCACATGACCAAAGATATCGTTGTCATTCCAGCGCGAATCAATTTTGTGAAAATGGGCAAAAGCACTTCGATTTTCAGCAGGTAAACGACTCATTTTAAATTGGCCTGTAGGTGATGTGTCATGGAGCAATAAATATTACTATTGAACTGAAAAATTATTATTATTCATCAGACAAATCTTGCTACATCGCTTTAGTTTTATCACTTCAGGTCTTTTTGACTGATCGTTTTTTATCCTTCTCAATCGCAGTCCCCAGGAATCCGCCATGCTTAAGGTCTATTCAATTGACGGCATCACCCCCGTCGTTCACCCTACAGCCTACGTGCACCCGACTGCCGTACTGATTGGCGACGTT
>CANCOC010000104.1 GCA_947379755.1 Alcaligenaceae bacterium
AACAGCAAAACAATTTCTGGTAGAGCCAGGGCGAAATCAAATTGGAGTTGCATCATGGCTTACAGTTTTGATTGAGAGATGTGTTGCAACAAGGCCTGGACCGAGGTGTGCATCACGTCAGTGAAGGGCTTAGGATGAACGCCCATGTAAATCACGGCAATTGCCATGACACCAAGAATGAGGAATTCGCGACTGGACAGATCCTGCAAGTCACGTACGTGGTCGTTGGTGACTTCACCAAAGGCTACGCGCTTGACCATCCAGAGCGAATATGAAGCGCCCAGGATCAGTGCAGTCGCAGCGATCAGGCCAACCCAGAAGTTGTACTGAACGGCACCCATGATCACCATGAACTCGCCGACAAAACCACTTGTGGCGGGCAGACCTGCATTTGCCATCGAAAACAGTACAAAAAAGGTGACAAATCTGGGCATGGTATTGATCACACCACCGTAGTCAGCAATCTTGCGAGTGTGCATGCGATCGTATAAAACACCAATACACAGGAACATGGCGCCAGCAACAAAACCGTGCGAGACCATCTGGACAATTGCGCCTTCGATACCTGCAGTATTGAAGATGAATAAACCCAGCGTAACAAAACCCATGTGTGCAATGGACGAGTACGCCACCAGCTTTTTCATGTCGTCCTGCACGATTGCAACCAGGCCGATATAGACCACGGCGATGAGCGACAGCGCGATGATAAAACCGGACAGTGCAATGGAGGCATCTGGTACGATCGGCAGTGCCAGTCTGAGAAAGCCGTAGGCACCCAGCTTGAGCATGATCGAAGCCAGTACAACCGATCCGCCTGTAGGTGCCTCGACGTGCGCATCTGGGAGCCAGGTATGTACCGGCCACATTGGAATTTTTACAGCAAACGCTGCAAGGAATGCAAAGAAGATCAGTACCTGGGGAGTGTAATCAAGTGGCAATGCGTGCCAGGTCAGGATATCGAACGAACCACCCGATACGTTCCAGAGGTAGATCAGCGCCACTAGCGTCAGCAGAGAACCCATCAGCGTGTAGAGGAAAAACTTGAACGCGGCATACACGCGGTTGGGTCCGCCCCAGACACCGACAATGATGTACATCGGAATCAGTGTCGCTTCAAAAAACACGTAGAACAACAGACCGTCGAGCGCGACAAACACACCAATCATCAAACCTGACAAAATCAGGAAAGCCGCCATGTACTGGGCAATCCGGCTGGTAATGACTTGAAAACCAGCCAGCACCACGATGACAGTGATGAAGGCAGTGAGTAAGACAAACCAGATCGAAATACCATCAATGCCGAGATGGTAAAAGACCGCAAAGGCCGCAATCCAGCTTGTTTTTTCAACAAACTGCATCGCCGCTGTTGCACTGTCAAAGCCAGTGTAAAGAGGGATTGTCACCAGAAAACTGATGATTGATCCGATCAGGGCAAGGTTACGCGTCAATGTCGGACGCTTGTCGCTACCGAATGCGAGGACGATCAGCCCGCATACGATTGGTACAAAAATCGACAGGGTGAGCCAGGGTGTAGAGAAATTAGCCATCTCGCTTGCCATCATTTGGAACCAAAAATTATGTAGGTGATCGCAATCATCAGACCAATGATCATCGCAAAGGCGTAGTGATAGATGTAACCAGTTTGCAGGCGGCGTGTCACGGCGGCGATCGCACCCACCAGTTTGGCAGAGCCATTGACCAGCAGACCATCAATCAGACCACGATCACCCCCCTTCCAGAGGCCCTGACCAAGTGCACGTGCTCCGCGTGCCAGCACTTGCTCGTTGAACCAGTCAAAGAAGTATTTATTTTCGAGGACGTAATTCAGACCTGAAAGCTTGCGCTGAATTGCCGCCGGTACTTTAGGGTTGATCAGGTAGCAATACCAGGCAGTGACAGCACCTGCTACGACCAGCCAGAAGGCCACTGACGTGAAGGCATGCAAGGCATAAGCGATCCAGCCATGCCAGTGATGTTCAAGTTCAGCCATGGCAGGATGCTTGGCAAGTATCACGATGGTATTTTTAAAGTAGCCGCCAAACAGCAAGGGATCGACTGCCAGCGCACCGATGATCACCGAAGGGATCGCCAGCAACACTAACGGCAAGGTCACCACCCAGGGTGACTCGTGCGGCGTACCGCCGTGGTGACCATGGTCATCGTGATCATCGTGAGCGTGCGCGTGATCATCGTGCCCGTGTGCGCTTTCTACAGCAAAGCGCTCTTTGCCATGGAACACCAGGAAATACACGCGGAAGGAATATAGCGAGGTGACAAACACTCCTGTGAGCGTTGCATAGTAGGCGAAACTCGCCCCCCACACATTGGCGGCACCTGCGGCCTCAATGATGTGCTCTTTCGAATAAAAGCCTGAGAAGAAAGGCGTTCCCACGAGAGACAACGTACCGATCAGGAATGTGATCCAGGTAATTGGCATGTACTTGCGCAGGCCACCCATGTTGCGGATATCCTGGTCATGATGCATGCCGATAATGACCGATCCTGCACCCAGGAACAACAAGGCTTTAAAGAAAGCGTGGGTCATCAGGTGGAAAATCGCCACCGAGTACGCTGAGGCACCCAGAGCGACCGTCATGTAACCCAGCTGCGAAAGGGTTGAATAGGCGACCACGCGCTTGATGTCGTTCTGGATGATGCCCAGAATACCGAGAAACAAAGCACCAATCGCGCCGATCACGATAATGAAAGACAGAGCCGTATTGGACAATTCGAACAGAGGAGAGAACCGGGCCACCATGAATATACCGGCAGTCACCATGGTCGCGGCGTGAATCAGTGCCGAAATAGGTGTGGGGCCTTCCATTGAGTCTGGCAGCCAGGTGTGCAATGGCACCTGAGCCGACTTACCCATCGCGCCGATAAAGAGGCAAATGCAGGCAACAGTGATCAGCATCCAGTCTGTGCCAGGCAGCGTCATCGCTGCAAGCTTGTCTGCCTGTTTAAACACATCACCATAGTGCATGGTGCCCGTGTAGGCAAACAACAAACCGATTCCCAGCACAAAACCAAAGTCACCGACACGGTTGACCAGAAAGGCCTTCATGTTTGCAAAAATTGCAGTGGACTTGGTGTACCAGAAGCCAATCAACAGGTAGGACACCAGTCCAACCGCTTCCCAGCCGAAGAACAGCTGCACCATGTTGTTGGACATGACCAGCATCAGCATCGAGAACGTAAACAATGAGATGTAAGCAAAGAAACGCTGATAGCCTGGATCCTCTGACATGTAGCCAATGGTGTAAATGTGCACCATCAGCGAAACCGACGTCACGACGACCATCATCAGGGCAGAAAGCGGATCAATCAGAAAACCGATTTCCAGTTTGGTCTGACCGATAATGCTCCAGGTGTATACGGTGCCATCGAATGTTTGGCCGTTGAGCACATCCCTGAGCACAATGATCGAACCGATGGCAGATACAGCCACGAGCGCAATCGTGAGCAGATGAGAACCGCGACGACTCACCTGGCGACCGAGAAATCCGGTACCAAACAAGCCTGCAAGAATTGCACCCAGCAAGGGAGCGAGTGCAATGATCAGATAGAGAGAAAGTGGACTAGACATTTTGTTCCGTGTTCCGATCAGCCCTTAAGGCGGTCAAGTTCATCAACATTGATCGTGCTGAGGTTGCGGAAGAGCAGCACTAGAATTGCCAGACCGATTGCAGCTTCAGCAGCAGCAACCGTCAGGATGAAAAATACAAATACCTGGCCCGCCGCGTCACCGAACCAGGTAGAGAACGCCACAAAGTTCATGTTGACCGCCAGGAGCATCAGCTCGATGGACATCAACAGGACAATCAGGTTGCGGCGATTCAAAAAAATGCCAAACACACCAATTGCAAACAGGATGGCGCCCAGCACTAAAAAGTGCGGCAAGGTCAACGTCATCATGCTGGATCTCCTGATTTGTCATTCACTGCAGGCTGCGATGGCATGTCGATCAGACGCACACGGTCTTTCGCGCGCACACTGACTGCGGCAGAAGGATCGTTGTATTTCACATCGCGTCGTTTACGCAGAGTAAGTGAAATCGCAGCAATCATCCCGACCAGCAACAACACTGCACCGACTTCGACAGCAAAGGCGTACTCGGTGTACATGACTTCGCCCAATGTGCGTGCGTTGTTATAACTGTTGCCCATATCAACTGCAGGGCCTACCTGACCCCAGCCGGTTGCCAGCACAAAAGACATTTCCAGCACCATGATCAGGCCAACAATGATCCCCATCGGCAGATAAGTTTTGATGTCTGTACGCAGCTGTTCCATTTTGACGTCAAGCATCATCACGACAAAGAGGAACAGCACCATCACAGCGCCCACATACACGAGCACCAGCAATAAGGCGAGGAATTCAGCGCCCAGCAGCATCCAGATCATTGCCGCATTCACGAAGGCGAGGATCAGATGTAGCACTGCAGTCACCGGGCTGTTGGCTGTAATGACGCGAAACGCGGCAACCACAAGAACAAAAGCCAGTACGTAAAAGAGAATAGTTGTAAACATATGTATATGAGCCCCGATGATCAGCGATAAGGCGCATCGGCTGCGCGATTGCGGGCGATCTCGTCTTCGTAACGATCACCCACCGCCAACAACATGTCTTTGGTGAAATACAGATCGCCACGCTTTTCGCCGTGGTATTCGTGAATATGGGTTTCAACGATTGAGTCAACCGGACAACTTTCTTCACAGAACCCACAGAAAATGCACTTGGTCAGATCAATGTCGTAACGCGTGGTACGGCGTGAACCATCCTCGCGCTCTTCAGACTCGATCGTGATCGCCATCGCCGGACAGACTGCTTCACACAGTTTGCAGGCAATACAACGCTCTTCCCCGTTTGGATAACGGCGTAGCGCATGCAAGCCACGAAACCGTGGCGACATAGGCGTTTTTTCCTGCGGGTAGCGCAAGGTGATCTTGCGCTTGAAAAAATACTTACCAGTCAGCTGCAAGCCCTTGAGTAACTCGAGGAGCATGAGACTGCCAAAAAAATCCTTGATCGCTTGCATAACCTGCCTTTTTTGCCGTCGAGTTGCGGTCAGTTCCAGATATTCCAGGGCGTCTGCATCCAGATCGCCACCACCACCAGCCACACACCCGTGAGCGGAATAAAGATCTTCCAGCCCAAACGCATGATCTGGTCATACCGGTAACGCGGGAAAGTCGCGCGAAACCAGATAAACATCGAAACCACCACAAAAGTTTTCAAGCCTAACCACAACCAGCCTGGGATCCAGGTCAGGGGTGCGATGTCAATCGGCGATGCCCAGCCACCCAGGAACATGATCGAAGCCATGCATGAGAGGAAAATCATGTTGGCGTATTCACCCAGGAAAAACAGCGCAAAGGCCATTCCTGAATACTCAACCATGTGGCCAGCCACAATTTCTGATTCGCCTTCGACCACGTCAAACGGATGGCGGTTGGTTTCTGCAACAGTTGAAATCACATAAATGACAAACAGCGGCAACAAAGGCAGCCAGTTCCAGGACAGGAAGGTCAGGCCCTTGTCTGCAAACCAGCCGCGATTCTGTACCGTCACAATGTCCGTCATGTTCAGGCTACCCGACACCAGCAACACCGTCACCAGCACAAAACTGATCGCCAGCTCATACGACAGCATCTGAGCGGATGCGCGCATCGCAGCCAGAAATGCGTACTTGGAGTTGGAGGCCCAGCCAGCTACGATCACACCATAGACACCCACTGACGTGATCGCCATGACATAGAGCAAACCTGCATTGACATCTGCGAGCACCAGCTCAGGGCCAAAGGGCACGACCGCCCAGGCAGCCAGGGCAGGCATCAGCGTCACTACCGGTGCGAGCACAAACAGCACTTTGTTGGCCTGACTTGGAATCACAACTTCTTTGGTCAGCAACTTAAATACGTCTGCAAAAGGCTGCAACAGGCCGCGGTAACCAACCTGAGTGGGGCCGAGGCGAATATGCATTGCACCAATCATCTTGCGTTCCCAGTACGTGAGATACGCTACGCACAAAATGATAGGAACTGCGATGACAAGAATCTTGACCAGCGTCCAGACGACCAGCCACAGGGTTGGGCCGAGCAAGTCGGTACCCATTGTTTCAAGAACGTTCAGCCATTGCATCAGGCACGCTCCACGCTGAGTTGACCAAAGGCGCTACCAAGCGCTGCGGTCTGTTCAAAACCAGCTGCGACACGCACAGCACCCGCGGCAAGCGTATTGTCCTGTTCAGCAATCAGTTGAATCTGACCATAAACTGACTTGATCCGCACTTGCTCGCCCGTCGCAATACCCAGCGTATTCATTGTCTGCGCGTGCATGCGCGCAACAGGACTGCGTGAGGCTTGTGACTCCTGCAACGCCGGGGCGCGACGCACGATGGCATCTGTACGATATATCGGCACATCTGTCACACGTTGCAAATTTGCAGCGGCTGGCAAACCAGAGACACCTGCTGCAGACTGGATCTGATTAGACAAGCGTGCATCAACTCCACCGGACAGTACCGCATCACGCACGGATTCGGAAGTTTCGTCATCAAATCCAGCCAGATGCAGAATATTACCGAGTACACGCAAGACTTTCCATGCTGGACGCGTCTGGGCGTGCGGGGCAACGGTACCCTTGAAACTCTGAGGCAAACCCTGTGCATTCACAAAGGTGCCAGAGGTTTCTGTAAATGGCGAGACTGGCAACATCACATTGGCCCAGTCTTTTGCTGTCGACGCATAGGATGTCAGCGCCACGGCAAAGCCTGCCTGAAGGGCCGCGATTGCCTGTGCGCCGTTGTCAACATCGAGTAGCGGCTCTGCATGCAACACGATATAAGCTTGCAAGGGTTCCGCAAACATTGACGCTACGGTCTTGCCACCTTTGACGGGTGTTGCACCAGCCAGATAACCACCGACGGTGTTTGCGCCTGCAGTCAGAAATCCGAGCTTGCCTGCAGCCAAATGAGCGATGAGTTGTGCGTTGGCAGCGATAAGCGAGGCATCCGCAGCATTGACGGCCGAGTTGCCAAGCAATACGGCAACCTGCGCGCCAGAAGCCAGGCTTTCTGCGATTTTTTGAGCATGCACATCCACCGATACACCCGACAATGCAGCGGGTATTTCGACAGACTTGAGCGTGGCAAGTGCCACAGCGACTTGCGCCAGCGTGTCGGCGATCGCGGCAGGCAACACTGTTGCACGTGCAGTGAGTTTGAACAAAGGATCATCACCCGCGGCGTCAATGCTTGTCACTTGCGTGCCACGCTTGACAGCCTGGCGCAAACGCTGCGCCATCAAAGGATGATCTTTACGCAGGAATGAGCCTACAACCAGAACGCGATCAAGCGATTCAAGCGCAGCAATCGGCATACCCAGCCATGGTGCGCCATTCAATGCTGCATCAAAGCCCACATCGGTCTGACGCAAACGGAAATCAATATTTTCAGAACCCAGGCCGCGTGTCACGCGTGCAAGCAAGGCCAGCTCTTCGAGAGTACCTGACTCACTGGCGATTGCACCAATCTGTGCTGCACCAGATTGATCACGCACATCCATCAGACCATGCGCGACGACCTGCAAAGCATCAGACCAGGAGGCCTCACGCCACTTGCCGTCTTCACCCTTAATCATTGGAGCGGACAAACGATCTTGCGCGTTGAGGCCTTCGTAGGAAAACCGGTCACGATCGCTA
>CANCOC010000105.1 GCA_947379755.1 Alcaligenaceae bacterium
ATTGAGGCTGGGGCGAAAAATCCGCTCACAGCTGACAAAAAAATTATTGCCATCGACCAGGGCAAACATGGGGCGTGTCGGCATGGTCAGGTGCGAAACTGTTTGATCGCAGCAATCACGACCCCCCAGATCTCAAGTGTCTGACCGTCTTTAGGGACAATATCGGCGAAGGTGACATTTGCTGCCTTGAGTTTGATGCGGCCGGCGCGCTGGTAAAGCGATTTGCAGACGAATTCGCCATCAATGACAGCCACGACAACCTGTCCGTGTGCGGGTGTGATGGCACGGTCGACCAGTACGACGTCACCATCGAAAATCCCGATGTCGCGCATGGAGTCGCCCCTTACCCTTAGCAGGAAGGTGGCCTGCGGATGCTGGATCAGTTGCTCCATCAAATCGACACGCTTGACCATGTGGTCTTCGGCGGGTGACGGAAAACCGGCACGCACACAGGCGTCGATCACCCCGACCGGCCAGCTGAATATTTGCAGGGGAGCGGGGGTCTCTGGAGGGGCTTTGTAATGTTGTTCTGGAGCAGGCATCGGATTTTCTGGAGTCTCTAATATACTGTACAAATATACAGCATATTAGAGGCCGGTCCGATGAAAATTTCCAGATGTCAGCCGTCAATGTTCCACCGCTCCAGCAGGTAAGCCTGCTGTGCGGATCTGCTTAGTGGTTGAACTCAAACCCTTTATAGCCCTGCGCGACGGCGTTGTTGCAAATCTCGCGGTAGTGAGCCAGACCGCCTGCATAAGGCATGAAGACCTGTGGTTTGCCTGGAATGTTTGCACCCAGGTACCACGAGTGCTTGACCTTGGGCAACAACGTCGCGTTCGCAGCACGATCGACCTCTTGTTGCCAGGTCTGGCTGGCTTGCTCTGTCGTCTCTACGCGGTCCAGGCCTTTTTGCTGCATGTGACGGATGCAGTCGGTAATCCAGTCCACATGCTGTTCAATCGCAGGCAGCATATTGCACAGTACTGACGGGCTGCCAGGACCCGTAATGGTGAACATATTCGGAAACCCGGGTACTTGCAGTCCCAGATAGGTGCGTGGACCGGCCTGCCAGTAGTCTTTCAGATTGCGCTTGTCGCGGCCATTGATATCCATCTTGACCAGCGAGCCGGTCATGGCATCAAAACCCGTCGCAAACACGATAATGTCGAATGCATACTCACGCTCGCTGGTTTTGATCCCTGAAGCGGTGATGCGCTCAATCGGCGTCTGGCGAATGCTCACCAGCGAGACGTTGTCGCGGTTGTAGGTTTCGAAATAGTCCGCATCAATTGGCGGGCGTTTGGCTGCAAATGGGTGATCGATATCCGAGAGTAGTTCAGCGGTCGCCGGATCCTTGACGATTTCACGAATTTTGTTGCAGATGAAATCTGCTGCCGTGTCGTTGGCTTCCTGACTGCTCAGAATGTCATTAAATGCTGCGCGGAACTGAAATCCGCCCATTTTCCATTGCTCTTCGAAAATGGCTTCGCGCTCTTCGCTGGAGACTGCCAGCGCAGAGCGGTCAACGATTGCAAAAGGATGACCATTGGTATTGGTGGTCATGATTTTATAAATATCGTCTGCGTGCGCTTTGGCGTATTGCTTGAATTCAGGAGTGAGCGGCGCATGGCGCGCAGGCAGGCTGTAGTTGGGCGTGCGCTGGAACACCGTCAGGTGCGCGGCCTGGGCAGCGATGACCGGGATCGCCTGGATGCCGGTGGAGCCTGTGCCGATCACTGCAACGCGCTTGCCAGTGAAGTCCACGCCTGCGTGTGGCCAGAGACCTGTGTGATACCACTGGCCTGTAAAGTCCTTGAGGCCCTCGATTTTTGGCAGGTTGGCCGAAGACAGGCAACCCACTGCCGTAATCAGGTATTTTGCACTGTACCGTTCGCCGGTATCGGTCGAGACCAGCCAGCGACTGGTGGCCTCATCGTATTGCGCGTTGGACATGCGCGTGTTGAGTGCGATATCGGGGCGTAATTTAAATTTGTCTGCCACGTAGTTCAGGTAGCGCAGGATTTCGGGCTGCTGGGGATAGCGCTCAGACCATTCCCATTCGTGAACCAGCTCTTTTGAAAAATAAAACATGTAGGAGTGACTTTCGGAGTCACAACGGGCTCCCGGGTAGCGATTCCAGTACCAGGTGCCACCTACTCCGTCTGCAGCCTCAAGAACTTTTGCTGAAAGTCCGAGCTTATCGCGCAGGCTCAGCAATTGATACATGCCTGAAAACCCAGCGCCCACAATGATTGCGTCGATTTGCTGTACAGCTGACATAGTCGTCTCGTTTATGAAGAGTTTTAATTATCCGAAAATGATACAACAAGCTTTAGTATCCTACTAATGTGTGCCTCGAGATGTTTGAGGCACGACGCAGTCCTCATTCAGGATTAGGAGACGGATATGCAAGATGACCAACAAAACGACCTGCGCTGCTGTGGTTCCGGGACCTGCATCATCAACCCCGAGGGTGTGTGCTGGTGCGGTCAGAAGTGGGACGGCACGAAAATGTGCATGCCGTCGCTGGATACGCAGATTTCAGCGTCGGTCAAAGAGGCGACAGACGCAAAATATCCATGATTTAAAGCAACCGTGTTTTTTGTCTGTGGTTAGAATGGATTCATAAAAAAATCATTCACGGAGATGCCATGTTCAGAGATTCTTTCACGCGGTTCTTGCGCGCCAGTACCTGCCTGATGCTTGCTGCGGGGGCTGTCTCTGCGCAGGCTCAGGAATGGCCCAATAAAGCGGTCCATCTGATCGTGGGATTTGCTCCGGGAGGTGGCACCGATATCGTTGGCCGTGCTCTGGCTGCGCGCATGACTGACAATCTCGGACAAACCGTGATTGTCGAGACCAAGGCAGGAGCGGCGGGAACGATCGCAGCCGATATGATCTCTAAAGCTGTGCCAGATGGCTACAACTTGCTGATGGGGCATTCCAATTCGAATGCGATTTCGCCTTTTGTATTGACGAACGTGGCGTATAACCCTGCGACGGATTTCACACCGATCACTTATCTCGGCTATGTCCCCAATGTGCTGGTCGTCAATGCTGCATTGCCTGTCAACTCGGTGGCCGAACTCATCGCACTGGCCAAAACCAGACCGGGCGAACTGACCTATGGCTCTTCGGGGATTGGCAGTACGCAGCATCTGGCGGGCGCCCTGTTTGCAGAAAAAGCGGGAGTCGTGCTGAATCACGTGCCTTACAAAGGCAGTGGGCAGGCGATTGTGGATTTGCTGGCCGGTCAGATCACCATGAACTTCGATACCTTGCCCCCCGTACTGGAGAACATCCGTAGCGGCAAACTCAAGGCGCTGGCGATTTCCACGCCTGAGCGCTTACCTCAATTGCCCAAGGTACCCACCTTTACTGAAGTGGGCATTACGGGATTTGATGTGACCAACTGGTACGCAGTGATGGGGCCCAAGGGTATGTCTGCCCCGCTGACCGCCCGGATAGACCAGGCGGTCAAAACGGCCATGCTTGATCCCACCACTAAAAAGACGCTTGATTCTCAGGGCTTGCAAACAGGTGGCCCTGCAACGCCAGCGGCCTTTGATGCATTTATCCAGACTGAAATCGCAAAGTACCGCCAGCTCGTCAAAACCCTGAAGATCAAGTCTGACTGACCTCGGTTCACGACTGCGCAAATCAATGATCTGTGCAAGTCGTGCAGCGAATGCGCGTGCTTATTTCAGGGCAAAGCCCAGTCGATGGAGTGCTGCAGTCATGGCGTCGCGTCCATTCATGGCTTCGGGGCCGCGCACACGATTGAGTGAGTGCAGGTCCCAGGCACCGAGCGGCTTCATCGCTTGCGCGGCATAAAATGCATCCATTGTGTCATTGTAGGTTTCAACAACGTCACCATGCACGCTGAGGTTGTATTGTTCTTTGTGCAGGACAGAGGCTTGGGGCAGGCGTGGTTTGATTGCACTGCGTTGCGCGGGATCGGCGTAACCCACACACATTCCAAAGGTTGCAAAGGCGCGTGGTGGCAGCCCGAGCTCGCGTGCGACACCTTCCAGATCGTTTCGGATCGCTCCGATATAACAAGTTCCCAAACCAAGTGATTCAGCAGCGATGGCCGCATTTTGTGCAGCGAGTGCTGAGTCGATTGTTGCGACCAGCATCATCTCGAGGTAGTCCAGGCTGCCCGTGGTTTTGCCGCGTGTCTCGCCCATAGATTGCATGCGGGCGAGGTCTGCAATCCAGACCAGAAAGAGTGGGCAACTATTGATAAATACCTGATTACCGGCGAGTGCAGACAAGCGTTGTTTGCGCGCCGGATCCTCGACGGCAATGACGCTCCAGGTTTGCAGGTTTGAAGAGGTCGAGGCGGATTGTGCCGCGGCGATGAGCAACTCAAGCGTGTTGGGCGCGAGCGGCTGATCGGTGAAGGCGCGCACCGACCGGTGTTGCATCAGCGTTTCAATTGTCTCGTTGATGCAGTCCAGCGTCTGCGGGCCCTGACCGTAACGTGCATCCAGCAATTGCTGCAAAGTGTGCGAGGAGGGGGCATTCATTTTTTTATGTCCTGAATTTGATTTGGGTAAGAGAGTACCTGAATCCTCCCTGTGTTTGCCGCCTCTTGTCGAGCAAGACTAAGACTTGCTTTTTAATCGGAGCATTGGTGTGAGTGCCGGTTGTGTCCATGACAGGATTGAACCCACAACAAGCACTGCGGCAGACACCATAAAGCCGCGTGCCAGACCGCCGGGGCCATCCGAGACCCAGCCAATCAGAGTCGGGCCGATGACCTGGCCGACTGCGAACAGGCTCGTGAACACTGCGATGCCCGCGACCCATTGTGACTGTGGCAAGTTGCATTTCACGAAAACAGTCGTGGCGGCGACGGCGGTTAACACGCCAGAGCCAAACATCATCCCGGACAGATAGATGGCACCGACTGCCAGCCAGCCAGGGCCCGCAGCAGAGGGCTCTGTAAATGTTGCGATCAGTGCAGGGATCAGGCAGGCAATGCCCATCAGCAGATTGATGATGCCGAGTGTTTCGCCTCCTTTGTAGTGATCGAGCGTACTTGCCCAGATTCTGGAAGAGGCCAATACAAATACCCCTAGCAATGCATAAAAGAAATTCAGGCGTATGCCTGTCATGCCAATCTGCATCAGTAATGCAATGACAAACGTCATATACCCGATATATCCAATGCCAAACATGACATAGCCCGCGACGATCCGTGCGTAGCGACTGACTGCGGTGGAGTCGGCTGCACCTACGCGAGGCGGTACGGGCGGAATGCTGTGTCCCGGATACCACATGCAGGCAAGCGCCAGGCAACTCACCACTGCGATGCCAAACCAGGCGAGCTGCCAGGGGTGTAACCAGCCCCAGAACTGGCCGAGATCCACCAGCCCGGGAACCAGAAAGCTCGGGATAATGATGCCCAGGCCACCGCCGCCGTAATAAATGCCCATGAGCCATCCTGAACGTTTGGGATGTATGTGGCTCAGTTGTGCCGCAAGCACACTACCGCCGGCAAAGACATACGTATTGGCAATCCCTACGCACAATCTGCAGATAAAAAATGCCGTCGAGTCGGTCAGTACGCCAGAGAGTGCAATAAAGCCACTCCCCACTAATCCACCCACTATAAAGACTCTCGCGGCGCTCCAGCGTTGAATCAGCCAGGACATGGTGAGTGCCCCGATCAGATAGCCGATCGCATTGCCGGTGTTCATGGCGCCTGCCTGAAAGTAACTCCAGTGCAAATCTGCGCGCATCAGGGGTAAAAACAGAGCGTACGAAAACCTTCCCAGACCAATCGCCAGGGCAGTGCCCATCGATAGCCCAAGCGCAGTCCATATCGGATGCGCCAGATAAAAAGGGGCGGTTGGCTCGATCCGTAAGGGTGCTGGGTTCATTGTCTCAAAGGGTTTGATCGGGCATTGTTGTCATCATTGTTGACGTAATATTAGAGGACTTTAGTTCCACAGCCATTTTAATGATTGATGACAGCATCTGATGCATACCGAACATATTTCCGACTGGATTCACGATCACGTCTTTGATTCAAGTAATCAGGCTGCCGAAAAAAGCACGCGTGTCGTGATGTGGATCACCGCAGCGATGATGGTGGTCGAAATCACTGCTGGCTGGTGGTACAACTCAATGGCGCTGCTGGCCGATGGCTGGCATATGAGCTCGCACGCAGTGGCGATTGGTCTGAGCGCCTTTGCCTACTCTGCAGCCAGACGTTACGCCCGCGATCCCCGTTTTGCCTTTGGCACCTGGAAAATTGAAATCCTGGGTGGTTTTGCCAGCGCGGTATTTTTGCTTGGTGTGGCTGGCGTCATGGTGTTTGGCTCAATCGAGCGTCTGCTTGATCCTCAGCCGATTCACTATAAAGAGGCGGTGATCGTTGCGGTGATCGGTTTAGCGGTCAACATTGTGTGCGCAATGATTCTGGGACGTGTGCATCACCATGATCATGATCATTCGCACCATCACGGACACCATCACGGCCCTCAGCATGCGCATGCTGCGCCTCAGACTGGAGCGTCCGATCCCGCGCATCGTCATGATCTCAACCTGAAATCTGCTTATGTGCATGTGATTGCCGACGCAGCGACATCCGTGTTGGCGATTGTGGCGCTCATTGGCGGCTGGCTCTGGGGCTGGTCCTGGCTGGATCCGGTGATGGGCCTGTTAGGTGCCGTGCTGGTTGCAGTCTGGGCCAAGGGACTGATTGCAGAGACATCCAAGATCCTGCTTGATCGTGAAATGGATCACCCGGTTGTGGAAGAAATTCGCGAAGTGGTGCAGGCCATCTCGCCAGATAACAATACAACTGTGACAGATCTGCATGTCTGGCGCGTGGGCAAGCGAGTGTACTCATGCGCGATGACGGTGGTCACCCACGATCAGTCACTGACGCCCACCATGATTCGCGAAGCGATTTCCATTCATGAAGAAATCGTGCATGCAACGATTGAAATTCATCTTTGCCCGGAGCATGCGGCCGGGCATGCCGGGCGTTAACCTTTAGGCGGCTCGGTGGCAATCATGGCTGGCATTTTTGCAAACTCGGCAAACCATTTTGCAGCGTTGGGATGTGTGTCACGCCAGCCGATTTCCGGAAAGCGGAAGTCCAGATAGCCGAGCGCGCAGGCCAGTGTGATTTCGCCAATGGTAAAACGTTTGACTTCGAGTGTGGGTGCCTGGGTTTCAATTTCATTCAGGCAGTCAATGATCTTTGAAAACTGGCCCGCATCCCATTCTTGCCAGCGGAATTGCTCCGGACGCACTGCACGCTCATAACGCACAAGCAGGGCAGCATCAAGCAGGCCATCACCAAGTGCCTGCTGCATGAGCGCGATCCAGCGTGCACGTCCTGCCGTAGGAAATAGTCCGCCATTGCCCTGGCTATCCAGGTACTCACAAATCACACGGCTATCAAAAAGCATCAGGCCATCATCGGTCTTGGCTGAAGGGACTTTTGTTAACGGATTGAATGACAGAATATTACGATCACGCGTGACCGGGCTGGCAGCAGCTGTCAGTTTTTCAATCTTGTCGACCACGCCCAGATGGTGCGCGACGATCATGACTTTGCGGACATAGGGTGAAGTGGCCGCGTAATAAAGTTGCATCATTATTTTTGCTCCGTCTGTTTCATGCTCGCGATCTGCAAGCCATTGTTGT
>CANCOC010000106.1 GCA_947379755.1 Alcaligenaceae bacterium
AAATAAATTAAGTAAGCGTCAGCGATGACGCAAGGCGCAGTGTGAAACGGGTGGTTGTCAACCGCCCCATGCATCTCGGTGCATAATCCCTGCAACAAGTAACAATCCCAACGTAGTTATGAGTTCAACCCAACTCAGACCACCACCAAACATAGTTGTGCTTCTTCCCAGATTGGAATTGCTGATCCAGCCATGTCAGGTGCTACCGCACCCAACAGGCCTCAGCAGTTCAACAAGTTACGCTTGACGACCATAGCGAGGTGGTCCCACCCCATCCCATCCCGAACAGGACCGTGAAACACCTTAGCGCCGATGATAGTGGACGTACGTCTGTGAAAGTAGGACATTGTCAAGCTCTTACCCCTCAAACCCCCGCAGCCCAAAGGCTAGCGGGGGTTTGTCTTTGCGCGTTCATAATGTAAGATTGTTTTGTAACTATCTTAAGGGAGTACATCGGATGACTGAGCCTACTACTACAGAAGGTATTGCAATTAATTTGCGTACGATTACGAATGTAGCCTATGGCCTTTTTGCGCTGGGTCTGGTCACTGCGGGATTTTTTGGTATTGCAACCATTGCGGCAATGGTATTGATGTACGTTAAGCGTGCTGATGCCGCTGGCACGGTTTATGCCAGTCATTTTGACTGGCTTTCGCATACCTTCTGGTGGGGCATACTCTGGTTTGGATTGAGTGCGCTTGCGACGTATATTTACGTAGGATGGATTGGCGTCCTGGCGACTTGCATTTGGGTGTTATACCGCTTAATCAAGGGCTGGTTACGTCTGCTTGAAGGACGTGCGCCGTCCGGTATATAGATTTAATTCAGATTTAAAGCATAAAAAAACAGGGCACTCATCAGTGCCCTATTTTTTTAGATTTTCATCTCAACATTCGTGAGGTGAAAATTTTTATTTATTTGAGATGAACGCTGACAATCTTGGTCAACTCAAACATTGATACCTGATCTTTTTCGAACAAAGGCTTCAGCAAGGCATCCGCATTGATGTTGCGGCGATTCGCTGGGTCTTGAAGATCATGCTTCTTGATGTACTCCCAGATTTTTTTTGTGACTTCTGTACGTGGTATGGGCGTCGCGCCAATAACAGCTGCAAGCGTAGCGCTAGGTGTCAGTGGTTTCATAAACGCAGCATTAGGCTTGCGTTCTGTTGTTTTCTTTACTGCAACTTTTTTAGCAGCGGGTTTGGCTGTTGTGGCCATTCGGGCTCTCCTTATGAGGCGGATTGTATTTACTACTGGTAGCAGCTTAACTGGTCTGCACATGAAAGACAAAGTAAATTGTCGATAGGTGCAAGGATACCTGTGAAATGTAGCAATATTCAGAGCAAGGTAAACTATTTTGTATCGTTTGATATATCACTTATTTTTGTATCGTTTGGTATATCACTTATGACCTCACGTTTACCCTAAGGCCTACATGTATCCAAGATCGCCGCTTGAGTCCATACGCAAGTTTCATGATGAACTGACAGTATTGCGACGTGATTTACACGCAAACCCTGAAATGGGCTTTAAGGAACTGCGAACATCGGGCATTGTTGCCGGTGCGCTGGAGGCCCTGGGCGTTGAGGTACATCGTGGCATCGGTCAGACTGGTGTGGTCGGAGTCATCGAAGGCCAGCGCACAGATTCTGGTCGCATGATTGGCTTAAGAGCAGACATGGATGCGCTACCGATCCTTGAAGAAAACAAGATGGCCTATTGCTCGACACAGTCAGGATTGATGCATGCCTGCGGGCATGATGGCCATACCGCCATATTGTTGGGTGCTGCAAAATATCTTGCCCAAAATCGTCACTTCAATGGCAAGGCGGTGCTGATATTCCAACCCGCAGAAGAAGGGTTGGGCGGCGCAAAAGCGATGCTGGAAGATGGTCTGTTCGAAAGATTTCCCTGTGATGCTATTTATGCATTGCATAACTGGCCCGCGTTGCCAGCGGGCATGATTGGTATTAATCCGGGCCCGATGATGGCGGCATCAGATCGGTTTGAAATTAAGATTGATGGTCGAGGAGGGCACGGCGCTCACCCGTATCAAACGATTGATCCGATCATAGTCGCTGCACAATTGATTACTGCGATACAGACGATTGTTTCGCGCAATGTACATCCAGTGGAGTCTGCAGTCATTTCATTTGGTCACATCCAGGCAGGTAATGCTGCTGCACCGAGTGTGATTCCTAGTCACGCTACCTTGATTGGTACCGTGCGTACATTTAGCGATGATGTACAAAAAATTGTTGAGTCACGCATGCGCAAACTTGTTGCGACCATTGCCGATGCCTTTGGGGCAACAGCTGAGCTGAATTACAAACGGCAGTATCCCGCAACAATCAATACCGAAAAGGAAGCGAATTTTCTCGCTGATATTGCGTCTGATCTGTTCGGTGAAGAACGTGTGGTCCGCAATTTGATCCCTTCCATGGGTTCCGAAGATTTTTCATTTATGCTGCAACAAAAACCCGGCGCTTATTTCAGGCTGGGGCAGGGCGGCGCAGAACAAGGCAAACTACTGCACAACCCTAACTTTGATTTCAATGACGAAATCATTCCAATGGGCAGTTCAATGTTTGCTGCACTCGTTGAACGCAGCATGCCGTTAGAAGATAAAAAATGACGATACAAACACTCACAATTATTAAACCCGACGATTGGCATTTACATCTGAGAGATGGCGATGCGTTGAGTGCTGTCATCGGCGACACTGCCAGGCAGTTTGCACGCGCAGTGGTGATGCCTAATTTGAAACCTCCGGTCACGACAGTCAGGTTGGCGCTTGAGTATCAGGCGCGTATCGAACTCGCAATGAAAAAGGCAGGCATTTCGCCCGATGCATTTACTCCGCTCATGACGCTTTATTTAACGGACAATACTTCGCCTGCCGAGATTATTCATGCAAAAGAAACCGGGGCAATCGTTGGGGTCAAGCTCTATCCTGCGGGGGCAACTACCAATTCTGACGCGGGCGCTACAGATCTGCTGGGTAAATGCAGCCAGGTGTTAGAGGCCATGCAACGGGTCGGAATGCCCTTGCTTGTTCATGGTGAGGTGACAGATCCAAACGTTGATGTGTTTGACCGCGAAGCTTTGTTTATTGATCGCGTCATGATCCCTTTGCGTAAAGCATTTCCTGAACTGCGAGTGGTGTTTGAGCATCTGACCACAAAGGAAGGCGTTGATTATGTACGTGATGCGCAAGGTCCCGTTGCAGCAACGATTACAGCGCAGCACTTACTGTACAACCGGAATGCCATCTTTCAGGGAGGTGTCCGTCCGCACTGGTATTGCCTGCCAATTCTAAAGCGAGAGGTGCATCGTGTGGCACTGATTGAGGCAGCAACCAGTGATAGCCCGCGTTTCTTTCTTGGAACCGACAGTGCGCCACATGCAAAGGGTCTTAAAGAGCATGCCTGCGGCTGTGCCGGGTGCTACACGGCGTTGCATGCAATGGAACTCTACGCGACGGCCTTTGATCAGATCGGCAAGATGGATCGTCTGGAGGCGTTCGCCAGCAAGCGGGGTCCTGACTTTTATGGGTTACCAAGAAATACGACTACCGTCACGCTGTTGCGCACACCCTATCTGGTCCCACAGGAAATTCCCTATGGTGACCAGACGCTGGTGCCACTTGCTGCAGGTGAGACACTGAACTGGAAGCTTAGTTGATGTTGCTTTTTGCTTCGAGAGTTTCCCAACGGGAAAACCGCTTGGCAAGTTCAGCATCGATTTCTTTCATGCGGGTTTGAATTTGGCCCAGTTTCTTTGGGTCGTCTTTATAGATTGCACTGTCACCCATTTGTAGGACAAGTGCCTGTTGTTCCTGTTCAAGCACGTTGATATCAAGAGGAAGCTGCTCCAGCTCTTTGAGTTCCCATGGGGTCATCTTGGATGTGCGCGCTTTGGACGGAGCCGCTTGAGCTGGTGGCGCTGACTGGGCAGGCACACCGGAGGTAGCAACAGTGGATTTCTTCCCTACAGGCGATCCTGAACTTGCTTGCGCGGCACTCGCTGAGGCTTGTGGCTGATCCGCAGCAACTGCGCTGCTTTTGAGCTTGGCAATTGCCGATGGTCCTTTACTTGCTTTGCGCTGTCGTTCCCAGTCCGCGTAGCCACCTACATAATCTTTCCAGAAGCCGTTGCCTTCGCTTGCAATGGTCTGTGTAACGACGTTGTCGAGGAAAGTTCTGTCATGACTGACCAGCAAAACGGTTCCCGGATAATCTTGCAAGAGCTCTTCGAGCAACTCGAGTGTTTCGATATCAAGATCATTGGTGGGCTCGTCCAGCACCAGGATGTTTGCAGGGCGTGCAAATAGTCGCGCGAGTAGTAATCGTGCACGCTCACCACCGGACAGGCTGCTCACTGGTGAGTGCGCACGCGCAGGTGCAAACAGAAAGTCACCCAGATAACTCATGACGTGTTTTCTGGCTCCGCCAATTTCAATCCATTCGCTGCCAGGGTTGATTACGTCAGCCAGTGTGGCTGTTTCGTCAAGCTGACTGCGCATCTGGTCGAAATAGGCCACACTGAGGTTGGTCCCGAGTTTGACGGTTCCGCTGTCTGCAGCGAGTGTGCCGAGAATGAGTTTGAGTAACGTGGATTTGCCGGCACCGTTGGGGCCGATAATTCCGATGCGGTCGCCACGCATAATGGTTGTTGAGTAATCATTAACCACGCAATGGTCGTCACCGAAGGATTTCGTCACATGCTCAAGCTCTGCAACCAGTTTGCCAGAGCGTGATCCGGAATCCAGTGCAAGATTGACGTTGCCTTGCCGATCACGCCGGTCTGCGCGTTCAACACGCAGCTGTTCGAGGCGTCTGACACGTCCTTCGTTGCGTGTGCGGCGTGCCTCTACACCTTTACGGATCCAGATTTCTTCCTGGGCGAGCAACTTGTCGAAACGCGCGTTTTCAAGGCGCTGCGACTCAAGCCATTGTGCTTTGCGGACTTGCCATTCCGAAAAATTACCCGGAAAGCTGAGCAGTTTGCCACGATCGAGTTCAACAATACGTGTCGCAACAGCATCCAGAAATCGCCGGTCGTGGGTGATGATGATTGCGCTGCCGGGCCATTGGCGCAAGGTGCTCTCCAGCCATTGGATGCCTTCAAGGTCTAGGTGGTTGGTCGGCTCATCGAGCAGCAGCAAGGTGGGTTCATTGGCCATCGCGCTGATGAGCGCGACGCGCTTGCGCATGCCGCCTGACAAGGTGCCAACTAAGGCATCTGCTGGCAGACCGAGCTTGTCAATCAAGGCTCGTACGCGTGAGGCACGCTGCCAGTCTTCATCTTCTGGGTCGTACTCGCCAAAGACGGCTTGCTCGATCGTGAGTGACTCATCGAGCTCGGGCTCTTGTTCGACGGTTGCTACACGGACGTGTCCTGCCAGCGCAATGGCGCCATCGTCAGGTTGTGTGCGTCCATCAAGCAGCCTGAGCAATGAGGACTTGCCTGCACCGTTGCGTCCGATCAGTCCAATGCGCTCATTGGACTGAATGGCAAGGTCTGCGCCATCGAGTAATGGGTGGTGGCCGTAAGCCAGATGTACGTTATTGAGGGTAATTAAAGCGATATTGGACATGTGGGGACTTGAGTGCGTGACGGGACACGATTGATTCAACAGACCGCTATTGTCGCAGGGTTTGGTCATTGCAACGTACAATAGCGCCGCAAAGCAGATTGGGCAGTCGCGGTGCCCTTGTGGCATCGAGGAAGGTCCGGACTCCATAGAGCAGGGTAACGGTTAACGACCGTCCGGCTGGCCAGGCGCGCAAGTGCCTGAACCAGTTGAGGACTAGGGCCACAGAGACGAGACTGCAGTGGGGGTGCACCTTCGGGGGCACTCCGTCACGGTATAGCCGTGATGATGTGTTTGTTCACTCAAACACGACATTGCAGGGTGAAACGCGGCAACCTCTACCCGGAGCAACACCAAATAGGCATGCGTGTGGTTTAGGCCACGACGGGCGGCTCGCTCAAGTATGCGGGTAGGTGGCTAGAGCATCTCAGCAATGATTTGCCCAGAGGAATGATTGCCAGCCAGAGTAATCTGGCTTACAGAATCCGGCCTATAGATCTGCTTTGCACTCGGTTTTCACTCCGCCATCAGGCGATTTCGTTTTACCCCCTCGTCAAATTTGTTTTGCACATCAAAAAAATTATGTGCAGGTTATCCCTATGCATTTAGCTAAGTAATGACTTTTACTTAATGTTGCAATCAACTGATTTTATTGATATTTTCATTTTCAATAAATTTTCAAAAGCACTTCTAAGTCCTTGACCTCATTGAAAAAAATCGATTTTTGACTTGACCAGACACAAGCATTCCCTTAGAGTGGTGAAAAGTAGGTTTTTGTGCAATTAAGTGGGGTAACACCGTGTTTCAAGGTAGTAGTGCGCTCACGCTGGATGCCAAGGGTCGGATCAATGTTCCGACTCGGCATCGTGATGCTCTTGTTGAGCAGGCGCAAGGTTGCCTGACGATTACACGTCACCCTGATGGTTGTCTGCTGGTCTACCCCCGTCGCGAGTGGGAAAACAAGCGAGAGCAGATTGCTGCGTTCCCCATGCAGGCGCGTGCACTGCAGCGGCTGTTGCTCGGCAATGCACAGGACGTCGAAATTGATGGCTCCGGCCGCATACTGATCGCACCTGAATTAAGAGTGGCGGCAGCGTTGTCGCGTGATGTGATGTTGTTGGGGATGGGTGCGCATTTTGAATTATGGGATGCAGCAGCGTTGGCGCGTCGTGAGGCAGAAGATTTGTCTCAAGGCATGGCGGATGTGTTGAATCAGTTTTCGTTTTAAGCCGTGACGAACTTTACCCATCGGCCAGTCTTGCTTGAGCCGACAGTTGAGTCCCTGGTCTTGCCGGCATATGGCAAGCGTGTGATCAAGACTGTCGATATTGAGGCGGAGCGCCTGGCTCGTATGTCAGGCCTGTATGTTGACGCAACGTTTGGTCGAGGTGGTCACTCCAGAGCGTTGCTGGCCAGGTTGGGGCCGGATGCAAGACTGGTGGTCTTTGATAAAGACCCGCAGGCAATTGAGGTGGCACGACAGCTCGCGCAAGAAGACGCGCGGGTCACCGTGGTACACGAAGGTTTTGGAGACATGCTTGAAGCCCTTGCGGCTTTGGGTATTGATGCAGTAGATGGCGTGATGCTTGATCTGGGAGTGTCTTCCCCCCAGATTGATGATGCAGAGCGTGGGTTTTCGTTCATGCGGGATGGCCCGCTTGATATGAGAATGGACACCACTCGTGGTGAAACGGCAGCGCAGTGGTTGGCGCGGGCCAGTATAGAAGACATGCAGGAGGTCATTGTTCGATATGGCGAAGAACGGTTTGCTTTTCAGATTGCAACGGCGATTGCTGCTCGCCGCGCAACACGGCCATTGCTTACCACCCTCGAGCTCGCCGAGCTCGTGTCAAGCACCGTCCGCACGCGCGAAAAGGGTCAGCACCCGGCTACACGCACCTTTCAGGCTTTACGGATTTACATCAATCGGGAACTTGAAGAACTCGAGAGCGCCCTCCAGGCAGCTCTAACCTTATTAAAAATAGGCGGGCGTATGGCTGTG
>CANCOC010000107.1 GCA_947379755.1 Alcaligenaceae bacterium
AGTACGCCGTAAAGCAGCCACGGAGATGAGTCTGCCCGCAAAATTGAAGTCCCGAGCGCACCCACGATCAGGAGCAGGGTAATCAGGATCAGCATACTCACCGCACCCAGCCATCGATCCGCGACATAGCCCCAAAAAATTCTGCCTCCTACGCCTGCCGCCTGTGTGACGGTGAGCGCAACCCCTGCAGCCACCAGAGACCAGTTCAAGTCTTCGAACAAAAAAGTCACGAGATATGCCATCAGGGACATCTGGCACATGGCAAACAAAAAGGACATGTAAGACAGATTTCTGAGACTGCGGTGTCCGAAAATGAGACGCAATGGCTGAACAATGCTGCCAACGATAGAAAGTTTGACGGCAGCGTTGCGGTCATCATCCAGACCTGCGCGCAAGGACTGAACAGACCAGGCACAGATGAAACAAACTACACCTGCTGCAATAAAGGTGGTCTGCCATCCGATCAGCAGGTCAAGCGAAGGCACCAGCGCACCGGCAATCATGCCACCAAGGGGGACGCCAGTCTGCTTGATCGAAAACACCAGTGACAATTGACTCGGGGGGGTTGTCTTGATCAGCAGGTGTGAACTGGCTGGTGTAATCGGACCATATCCCGCACCGATGAGCAAGGCACCTAAAGCAATCACCGCAGGATGCGGCACTGCACACAGGCACAGGCCCAGACCAGAGGAAATCAGACCCGCCTGACTGAGCCTGATCGCGCCCCAGCGCCTGACGGCCGCACCACCCAGCAAACTTGCGATCATTGCGGCAAAATACACCAGCGCAACGTACGCCCCAAGATAGGTTGTGGAAATATCGAGTGCCCTGGCAACAACAGGTGCCACGACGGGCAGCGTCAGCAAGGCCATGGCGACAAGCGCCTGCACGGTCAGTGTGGCGACAAGAACAATCCAGGGTCTGGCAGGGGTCACGATTTAAATACTATACAAAAGGGTTGAAATACCGAGTAGTGACGCACACTACTCAGACGACGGCAACGGCACGGGGCACTACAGCGCGCCGTAAGAGTGCAGACCTGACAGGAACATATTGACACCCAGAAAAGCAAAGCCCGTGACAAGCAGCCCGACCAGCGCCCAGTAAGCCGCCATTGTGCCCCGCAAGCCTTTCATTAACCGCAAGTGCAGCCATGCAGCGTAATTGAGCCAGACAATCAGTGCCCAGGTTTCTTTGGGATCCCATTGCCAGTAAGCACCCCAGGCATCTGCCGCCCACAGGGCACCCAGAATGGTCGCCACCGTAAAAAATGCGAAGCCAATCGCGATGGCGCGATACATGATGTCATCCAGCACTTCGAGCGACGGCAGACGTTCGGCAATCGGTCTGCGAAACAACAGAATCGTCCCGACAATCAGTGCGCCGATACCAAAATACAGCATCCAGGTCGCAGACAGACCCTGGCTGCGAAACACCATTGGTTCACCTGCGAGCAAGACACCCAGGATAAAAAGAGGCGCCAGCTTGAGCCAGGACTTCGTCTGTCCATGCTGTTTGACAAGGTAGGCAAAACCCACCATCGCCGCAAGGGAAAACGTTCCATAGCCAATAAAATTGGCAGGTACATGGATTTTCATCCACCAGCTTTTCAGTGCGGGGACAAGCGGCTGGATCTGAAACGCATCGCGTGTAAAGGAGTACCACAGCAAAAAAATCACGGCTGATGTAATCACAAGCAACACAAAGCCGCCAAGCGCGCGGGTCGCATACCGGCGTTCGTAATAGAGATAAAACAGTGCGGTGATCAGCGAAAATAATACAAAGACTTCGTATAGATTGCTGACGGGGATATGTCCGATATCCGGACCCATCAAATGCCCTTCACGCCAGCGCACTAAAAGTCCCACAGTCCCGGCAAAGACCGCAGACCAGGTCAATACCGTTCCCAGCCAGGCCGCCGTGCGGCTGACGATTCCAATCCAGTAACAGACCGTGGCGATCACAAAGAGCGCAGACATCCACAAGATTGCCGACTGTGAGGACAGCAGATATTTGAGCAAAAAGACTTGCTCGGCACGTGCCAGATCACCCTGGTACAGCCAGATCGCGAATCCCGCAGCTGCAGCAGAAGCCAGCATGAGATTGCGCAAGGGACGCCATAACCAGCCCATCCAGGTCAGCAAGGGAACGGCCAGGCAAAGAATTGTCTGCTCGTAGTAATCCATCGCGTCGCTGAAATGTATCAGCGCATAAGCTGCTCCACTGGCAAGCAACAAAAAAAACAACGCATCGGTCCAGTTGGGCCGACCGCGCTGGACGCGCGCGTCACCAGACTCGGACAAATCGTCCCAGTCATTTACAGAATCAGCGACTGAGTCAGTCATGGCAAATCTCAACAAATCAGGTTAATCACAACAATCCATCACGCAGCCCCTTGCCAGACACAAGGCAGGGGATGCGTGGCGAGTCTATCTGCTTCAGCCTGCAGAACCTTCGGCCTGGTTTAGCCGTGTCAGTGCCTGCTTGAAACGATCGAATTCACGATTGAAATCCAGTGTACGCTTTTGAGAAGTCATCGCCGCCAATACACGCGTGCCCGTCATGCCTTCGGCGGGTCGCAGCCACACCCAGATGCGACGGTCGCGCACATAAAACATCGTAAAGATGCCTAGCACCAGCAACAGGCAGCCGGTATACACAATCATCTTGCCAGGCGTACGCGAAACCTGAAAGACACTGGCCTGAACATGGTCAAATCCGGCGAGCGTCAGCATGACCGGTGCCGGGTAAAGGGAGAGATCAGACAACGCTGCAACGGCCAGACGCGCCCAGGTGACATTGCGCTCAAGATCTGCTGGCGTCTGACCCAGCTCTGGTAACTTGGCGCGTTCACGGGCAATGCTGCGCAGCTCACTGACTGAAGAGCCCAGCAACCGGATCACGATATCGGCCGCGCGCTGCTGCTCAGCAACCGGTACATTTGACTCAAGGAATTGAGAAATGGCCTGCAGACCACCGGCTGCAAAGGTATCCAGCGCGCGGGCCGCCGAGGTCTCAAGCGCTTGCTGATCCGCAGAGGCTCCTGCATAGCGCCTGGCAAAGCGCTGAACAGCTTCTTTGCGTGCCACGGGATCTGCAAGTGCTGCGCGCAGATCCATGAATTCAGCCACGGAGGCCTTGTTGTCAGAGGGAATGCGCAAATAGCGAAAGGCGTTGCTGCCGGTCTCCTGCACGCCCGACAAAATTACAAAAGCACCGTCCATCTCGACAGGCAGCATGTACTGATTAAAGAGCGTGGACTGTCCGCTCTGATCGATCAGGCGATACTCAACGCTTGGACCAACGTTGTGCAAATTCTTGTTTTTCTTTCCCGCTGCACTACCCGTAACCGAGGCAACATGTTCACCAAAGGCTTTGGGCTCAACAGGATTGCCCGCAGTCAAGTCCTCAACGTTAATGACTCTCAGCTTTGTGACTTCGATCTTGACGCTTTGGCCTGTATTGCCAAGCGCAACATCAGTGGTCTGGCCGACCTGCCCCTTGACCTCAAAACTGAGGGGACGGGAACCAGACAGCGGATATCCTGTCAGCTCGACCTTGCTGCCACCGTCATCAAAGCTCGACTGGTAAACCGTCACGCCCTTAAAAGTTAAAGGCTCATTGACTTCGATGGTCGTTTCAAATTTGCGGCCATTATCCGGATCGGTCACTTCGACCTTGCTGGCAAAACGGCTCGGCATACCTGTCGAGTAATAATCAACTTCGAATTTTTTCAAGGCAAGCGTAAAGGGCAGGGGTTGCACGAGTGCGCCATCGTCGACACTCACAATCGCGGAGCTTCGGTCACCACCCTCTGGCACCAGAACGTTTGCACGGTAACTTGGATTGTTGACCGACAACCGGCCTGAGGCAGGCACATCAACAATCAGCATGTTTTCCATGACAGGCGCCTTACCCATCAACCAGACCTGAAGCCGAATCGGCAGCTCGCTATCAAGCAAGCCACCCACACAGATAATGACAATCGCTGCATGTGCAAAGATATAGCCCAGCCGATTCCCACTGCCACGTTTGGCTGCCAGCAATATCGCTTCGCCCTCGGCTCGGCTGCGCACGGCATAGCCCTGCTTTTGCAGCCAGGCCTGGACCACACGACTAGTATTTGACACATCACGCGAGGTATCGAGTTCGATCTTGTGATGAAAGGATCTCAAACTTGAGGCGCGCACATTTTCTCTAAAAGAACGTGCGTCTTTGATCATCTTTGGTGCGTTGCGGATCAGGCACAGGCTGGTTGAGGTCACCAGAAACGCCATCGTGACCAGAAACCACCAGCTGTTATAGATATGCCAGAGTGAAAATTTATCGAACACCTCAAACCAGAACGGCCCGAACTGATCTATGTACGCGCCAGCCGAGCGGTTTTGTGGCAACACTGTACCGATCAGGCTTGCCAGGCAAATAAATACCAGCAAGCTGATTGAAAACCGCATGGAGCTAAGCAATTCAAGCACGCTTGTGTGCACAGGCGTTGCTTGCGGACGCGGTGCACGTGGCACTTGCGGTCCGGAGTCAACGGACATTGCAGAAATTGAGTCAGGTGTTGCAATAGTCACAATATTCTTCGCAAAAAAAAGAGGGTGTCTGGTTGACACCCTCTTTAATCAATGTGTCCGCCAGACTTATCGCTGCGGATCTTACAAATTAACGCAAGCCTGCAGCATAGTCAGAAACAGCTTTGATATCGGTATCCGACATACGGTCTGCAATCTGATGCATCGGTGAACCGACCGCCCGATTGCCAGCACGGAACGATTTAAGCTGAGTTTCGATATAGGAAGGATACTGACCGCTCAGGCGTGGATACTGTGAAGGAATGCCAGCACCGTTCGGTGAATGGCATCCGGCACAGGCGGGAACGTTGCGATCAGGATTGCCGGCACGCCAGATTTTCTGGCCCAGCTCAACTGTTTTTTCGCTGGTGGCCGTTGCAGGAGCTGTCAGCTTTTGCTGCGCCAGATACACGGCGAGGTTTTGCATGTCAGCATCCGTCAGGCTGCCGGCCATTGCCGACATCACGGATGGTGAGCCATCGGCCCCCATTCGCGTTGGCGCTTTGGCACCTTCGAGGATGCGAAAACTCAACAATTGCTTGTAAAGATATTCATGTGCCTGGGCAGCCAGATTCGGGTTAACCGGGATCGTGCTGTTACCAGCGGCACCGTGACACGATACACAGGCTACAACGCCACGCGCGGCATCACCTTGCTCATAGAGCTGGGCGCCCTTGGCAGCATCGGGTTTTGCAGGACCTGCCGCATCGGCAGCGATACTTGGAGATACGGCTGCAACACAGAACAGCAAACCGCTCGCAAGCACTAAACGAGACAACACACGTTTCATTGAAGACCTCGACGATCAAATCTATAGCTATCTAAGCGCATGATTATACAATAGCGTCTGATCTTATTTATTGGCTTGCCGTGTCCATCCTGCATCGTGCTTCATTTTTTACTTCAGCCGCCCGGCTGGACCAGTTACCGCCGCCCGGCGCTCCCGAGGTCTGCTTTGTCGGCAGATCGAACTGCGGCAAGTCCACCGCCATCAATGTGCTGGCTAATCAAAGGCGTCTGGCGTTCTCCAGCAAAACGCCTGGCCGTACACGGTTAATCAACATGTTTGGCATTCCTGATCCGATTGATCCCGAGGGCCAGCTTGGCTTTCTGGTCGATTTGCCTGGTTATGGCTATGCCTCAGTCGCTCACCGTGCGCGCGAAGAATGGGCCGATGTCCTGGGCGGTTATCTGCAAACGCGGCCGTCACTGGCCGGCATTGTCCTGCTGATTGATATCCGCCGGGGCGTGACCGATCTGGATCGCCGCCTGGCAAACTGGATTGCCCCAACCGGCAGACCAGTCATGGCACTGCTGACCAAAGCAGATAAATTCCCGTACGGCCAGCGTATCAAAGCGGTCTTCGCGGTTAAAAAAGAGCTGGCTGATATCGGCGCCCTCAATGCGATTCCGTTCTCCGCAACGGCACGTATTGGCCTCGAAGAAGCAGGTCAGCAAATCGAAAACTGGATTTCTCCACAGGTCGTACCATGACAACTCCACATCTTGTCCTCGCAGATTACCCTTCGAGTCGCCCCCGCCGTCTGCGCAAAGATGACTTCTCACGCCGTCTCGTACGTGAGCACTCACTTACTGTAGATGACCTGATATATCCGGTTTTCATCATCGAAGGCCAGGGCATTACGCAACCCATTGCCTCCATGCCTGGCGTGGTGCGCTACTCGCTGGACACGCTGTTGCCTGTCGCAGAAGAATGCGTTGCACTTGGCATTCCCGTCATGGCACTGTTCCCCGTGATTGACCCTTCGCTCAAATCACTTGACGGCGCCGAAGCCATGAACCCGCAGGGACTTGTTCCCCGCGTGGTGCGCGAACTCAAAAAACGCTTTCCCGAACTGGGTGTTCTGACCGATGTCGCACTGGACCCTTACACCAGCCACGGACAGGATGGGGTGATCGATGAAAACGGCTATGTCATCAACGACATCACGCTGAGCATCCTGGCAAAACAGGCGTTGGTGCAGGCCCAGGCGGGCGTAGATATTGTTGCGCCAAGTGACATGATGGACGGCAGAATTGGTGCGATTCGTCAGATTCTGGAGTCAAACGATCTGATTCATACCCGGATCATGGCCTATTCGGCCAAGTATGCGAGTGCGTTTTACGGACCATTCCGCGATGCAGTCGGTTCGGCGGCAAACCTGGGCAAATCGAACAAACTGGTCTACCAGATGGATCCAGGCAATATTGATGAGGCCTTGCGTGAAGTCGCTGCCGATTTGCGCGAAGGTGCGGATATGGTGATGGTCAAACCAGGCATGCCTTATCTGGATGTGCTGCGACGGGTCAAGGATGCCTTCCGTGTACCGACCTTTGCCTACCAGGTCAGCGGCGAATACGCGATGCTCAAAGCTGCGGCAGCCAATGGCTGGCTCGACCACGACAAAGTCATGATGGAGTCACTCCTGGGCTTTAAACGTGCCGGCGCAGATGGCATCCTGACATATTTTGCGATTGCTGCGGCCAAACTCCTCGCACAACACAAGTAAGCATCCACACTGCAACCAGGCCTGAGTGACTCAGGCCTGCGTTGCCAGCAAACTCTGGCGTTTACGCAAACGCCAGGCAAAAATCAAGGCCAGTACAGGGATCGTCATGATGCCGACGGGAAAGACCGCTCCCAGACCCGCCACGTCCACCAGCAACGCTGCAGCAGTCACACCGACCGACTGACCCAAAAACAAGAATGATGCAAAGAGCGAAACAGCGGTGCCTCGCACTGCTGGTGCCATCTGTGTCGCGTTAGTCTGCAGGACCGCGTGCAGCAAGTAGTATCCAAACCCGGACAGGATACTGGCCAGCACCGCCCATGGCCAGGATCCTGCAAACCAGTATGTGGTGTATGAGAGCGCCAGGATCGCACCACCAAACAAAGCCAGGCGCCGTTCACCCAGCCGTCCGATTAACTGATTGGCACGCAACGCATACATCAGGGCACCGACAGCAAACAGCCCACCGATGACTCCCGC
>CANCOC010000108.1 GCA_947379755.1 Alcaligenaceae bacterium
GAGGTCATGAAAAACGTGGCCGGCTACGATGTCTCGCGCTTGCTTGCAGGTTCAATGGGCATGTTTGGCGCGATTCTTCAGGTCTCCATCAAGGTTGCGCCCAAGCCGATTCAAACCTGTACGCTGCAATGGATGCTGAACCAAAGCGAGGCGCTCGCCTTTTGTCACCGGCTGCGTGCGCAGCCTTTGCCTGTTTCGGCAAGTGTATGGGAGTCAATCGGACAATCCGGACGGTTGCGTATCCGTCTGGCCGGGGCACCCGCAGCGATTCAGACCGCGCGACATAAACTTGGCGGTGAGCTGGTCCCGGACAGTGATGCCTTGCAGTTCTGGCAGGATCTTCGTGAACAGCGTCTACCTTTTTTTGCAACCGCGCCGCTTTGGCGTGTGGCGGTTGCGCCCGCAACGCCTGCTCTGGATCTTGGTCCAACACTGATTGAGTGGGGCGGCGGACAGCGCTGGGTCGCTGCAGACTGCGATCCAGCTACGATTCGCACGGTTGCTGAGCGGGCGCAGGGCCACGCCACGCTGTTTCGCATGGGCGCGGGCAAACAGGTGCCCGAGCAAGGCGTCTTTCACCCTCTGACCCCTGCAGTGGCCACAGTGGTACGACGTTTAAAACAAGAGTTCGATCCGAAATCGGTGTTTAATCCCGGTCGCCTGGTCTTTGGAATCTGACGAGAAAAAGCATGCAAACTAACCTTGCCCAATGGGCGCGTGAGTCCGACCTAGGGCAAGAAGCTGATGCCATTCTGCGCCGCTGTGTACATTGCGGATTTTGTCAGGCCACCTGTCCAACCTATCAAGTACTGGGTGATGAACTCGATAGCCCTCGCGGTCGCATTTATCTGATCAAGGAAGTCCTCGAGGGTAAAGAGCCCACGCGCGCCACACAGCAACATCTGGATCGCTGCCTGACTTGTCGCAACTGCGAAACCACCTGTCCGTCGGGTGTGCAATACGGCCACCTGGTTGATATCGGACGACAGATCGTTGAAGAAAAAGTTGAGCGGCCCAGGATGGAGCGTGTGCAGCGCCTGCTCTTACGCAAGGGGCTGACGTCGAGTCTGTTTGCACCCGCCTATAAACTCGGGCAAGCCGTGCGAGGCTTGCTGCCTGCAAGCTTGCAGCGCAAAATGCTCGCCAAACGTGATGTGGGGGTGATTCCACATACCGCTGGTCAGACACGACAGATTTTGATTTTGTCGGGTTGCGTGCAGCCAACCATGATGCCCACCATCGATGCGGCGACCATCCGCGTGCTCAATGCCATTGGTATCGGCACGCAAGTGGTTGCCGGAGCAGGGTGCTGTGGCGCGCTGAATTTTCACCTGGATGACCAGTCTGCTGCGCTCGATCAGATGCGCGTGAATATCGATGCATGGCTACCCTTGATTGAGTCAGGCAAGATTGAAGCCATTGTCATGAATGCTTCGGGGTGTGGCGCGATGGTGGCAGAATATGCCCATCACTTGCGGCATGACGCGGTGTATCTGCCTCGGGCAGAAATAATCGTGGCCCACGTCAGGGACATCGCACAGATCGTGGCGCCTCATGCCGAGCTGTTGAGGACAAAGATTGATCCCGCCCTGCTGCCCGAGCGTCCGGTGTTTCATCCTCCGTGCACGTTGCAACACTGGCAGGGTTTGCGTCCGTTAAGTGAACAGCTGATGGAAAAGCTCGGGATGCGCTTGCAACCCTTTACTGAAAGTCATTTGTGCTGCGGTTCGGCTGGTGCCTATTCCGTGTTGCAGCCAGAGATTTCAAAGTCTTTGCGTGATCGCAAGCTTGAGCGCCTCAATGAGGCCCAGCCCGATGTCATGATGTCTTCGAACATCGGTTGTATCGGTCACTTGCAAAGTGGCACGGATACTCCAGTGAGACATTGGGTCGAGGTCGTGGACGCCGCGCTGGTGACCTGAGCATGTCAGCCGGTCAGGTTGATTGAATTCCCAGGTTCGGGATTCAATCAATCCTTTCGTTCATATGGCCAAAAAGTTATTCAATCGCCTTGCCCATTTCTTCAATGACTTTCTTTGCGTCGCCAAACACCATCATGGTCTTGTCGAGGTAAAAGAGTTCGTTATCCAGACCCGCATAGCCGGAGGCCATCGAGCGTTTGTTGACGATAATGGTTTTGGCCTTGTAGGCTTCAAGAATCGGCATGCCGGCAATGGGGGACTTGGGATCATTTTTGGCTGCAGGATTGACCACGTCGTTTGCCCCGAGCACCAGTACGACATCTGTCTGCGAAAACTCGCTGTTGATGTCCTCCATCTCGAACACCTGATCGTAGGGCACTTCAGCCTCAGCCAGCAAGACGTTCATGTGGCCAGGCATGCGTCCGGCAACTGGATGGATCGCATATTTCACAATCACGCCATGTTCGGTGAGTTTTTCTGCAAGTTCTTTCAATGCGTGCTGCGCGCGCGCCACGGCCAGACCGTAGCCCGGAACGATCACTACCGTCTCGGCGTTCATCAGCAAAAAGGCTGCATCATCCGGGCTGCCTGATCGCACATTACGCTGCGTTTGTGAAGCAGGACCTGCACCCGCATCGGACGCACCACCAAAGCCTCCCAGAATCACGTTAAAGAAGGACCGGTTCATGGCCTTGCACATGATGTAGGACAGGATTGCACCGGAGGATCCCACCAGCGAGCCTGCAATAATGAGCATCGGGTTGTTGAGCGAAAAACCGATCCCGGCTGCCGCCCAGCCCGAGTAACTATTGAGCATCGAGACGACTACCGGCATATCCGCGCCACCAATCGGGATGATGATCAGTACGCCCAGGATAAAGGCAATCAGGGTCATGATGACGAACGGTGTCCAGCTTTGCGTCAGCATGAACCACACGCCGCAGCCAACCATGCCAAGCGCGAGCGCGAGGTTGAACATGTGCTGACCGGGAAACTGGACCGGGGCGCCCTGGAACAGTCTGAACTTGTATTTGCCCGACAGTTTGCCAAAGGCAATGACCGAGCCCGAGAACGTAATCGCACCCACAAAGGTTCCGATAAACAGTTCAAGCCGGTTGCCCACAGGGATGGGTTCGCCTGCAGCAACGATATTGAAGGCATGGGGTTCAGCCACAATCGCCACCGCAATGGCAACAGCTGCCAGGCCGATCATGCTGTGCATGAAGGCTACCAGCTCAGGCATTTTGGTCATTTCGACGCGTTTGGCCATGATGGTGCCAATCGTGCCGCCAATGAGCAGCCCCAGCATGACCCAGCCCAGTCCTGAAGTCGGGTTGCCCAGGGGATTGTTCGCGCTCGTCAGGCTCACAATCAGTGCGCCCGTGGTCACCACGGCAATGCCCATGCCGGCCATGCCAAAAGCATTGCCACGCCGGGAGGTTGTTGGGTGCGACAGGCCTTTGAGGGCCTGGATAAAGCAGATGGACGCCACCAGATACAGCAGGGTCACCAGGTTGATCGAAATCATGCTTTGCTCCCGGTTTTTTGTGCATCAGTCTTGGGTGCTTTTTTCTTGAACATCTCCAGCATGCGGCGCGTGACTAAAAAACCACCAAACACGTTGACTGCGGCCAGAGCCACGGCAAACACGCCCATACCGCGTGCGAGTCCACCTTCGGTCAGGCCGGCGGCAAGCATCGCACCGACAATGATGATGGCAGAAATCGCGTTGGTCACGGCCATCAGTGGTGTGTGCAGTGCAGGGGTGACATTCCAGACCACGTGGTAACCCACATAGATGGCCAGGACAAAAATGATCAGGTTGATCAGGGTCGGGCTAATCGCATCCATTATTTATTCCTCAAGTTCTGGCCGCCTTCGCATACCAGGCAAGCCGCCACGATATCGTCATCGCGTGCAATAGACAGCGCACCGTCTTTGTCGATAATGAGTTTCAGGAAATCCAGCAGGTTGCGGGCGTAGAGTGCTGATGCGTCCGTGGCGATCATGCCGGGCAAATTGGTCAGGCCCACAATCGTCACATCGTTTTCATGCACGACCTTGCCTTTCTGGGACAAGGGGCAGTTACCACCGCGTTCGACCGCCAGATCAACGATCACCGAACCGGGTTTCATGGACCGGACCGTTTCGGCCGAGATGAGTATGGGCGCAGGCCGTCCGGGAATCAGTGCAGTCGAGATCACCATGTCGGCCTGTTTGCAGCGCTCGGCCACGAGCAGAGCCTGGCGTGCCATCCAGCTTGCAGGCATTGGGCGCGCGTAGCCTCCGACGCCCTGAGCGATTTCGCGCTCTTCTTCGGTTTCGAACGGCACATCGATAAACTTGGCACCCAGAGACTCAACCTGCTCTTTGGCCGCAGGGCGTACGTCAGAGGCCTCAACCACGGCACCCAGACGCTTGGCCGTGGCAATGGCTTGCAGACCTGCAACGCCTGTGCCAAGGATCACTACACGTGCCGCTTTGATGGTGCCCGCTGCGGTCATCATCATCGGGAACATGCGGCCATAGTATTGAGCGCCCAGCAGCACTGCCTTATAGCCTGCGAGGTTGGCCTGTGAGGACAGCACATCCAGGCTTTGAGCGCGTGTTGTGCGCGGTGCGGCTTCCAGGGCAAAGGCGGTCAGGCCTGCTGCGGCCATTGCGTTGAGCCCTTCGGTATCAAACGGATCAAGCATGCCGACCAGGCAAGCGCCCGATTGCATTTGCGTCAGTTCACCCGCATCGGGCGCCCGGACTTTAAGTACCAGCTCAGCGCTGAGCGCCTGGGCTGCGCTGACGAGGGTGGCGCCTGCCTGTTCGTAGGCAGCAAGATCGAAATGGGCGGCCAGGCCTGCATCGCGTTCGACCATCACGTGATGACCGGCTGCAACATATTTCTTGACCGTTTCGGGTGTGGCTGCCACGCGGGTTTCCCCGTCGCGGGTCTCGCGCGGTATACCAATGCGCATCGACGACTCCATGAGTTAAAAGTAAGCTGAATCGTTGATTTATACACTATGGTGCATGTGCGGATGCAATAAGTCCCGATATTTGCGTGCTGAAGGCCTGATCGGCCGTGCATCTGAAGCACACCGACTACAATTTAGGGATCATGAGTCAAAACCTGCACCCTAAAAAACGCGTTGTCGTCGGCATGTCCGGCGGCGTCGATTCATCCGTCACGGCCTGGCTGCTCAAACAGCAGGGCTATGAGGTGGTCGGCCTGTTTATGAAAAACTGGGAGGATGACGATGACTCCGAATACTGCTCCACCCGACAGGACTGGATTGATGCGGTCAGTGTGGCGGATGTGGTCGGCGTCGACATCGAGGCGGTCAATTTTGCAGCGGAGTACAAAGACCGTGTTTTTGCAGACTTTTTGCGAGAATATTCGGCTGGCCGCACGCCCAATCCTGACGTCCTGTGCAATGCCGAGATCAAATTCAAGGCTTTTCTTGATCATGCCATGACCCTTGGGGCAGATCATATTGCCACCGGTCACTACGCACGCGTTCGCAGTGTGCCGGGCGACGGGGGGGCGCATTTTCAATTACTCAAGGCACTCGATCACACCAAGGACCAGAGCTACTTCCTGCACCGTCTGAACCAGGCCCAGCTCTCGCGCACTTTGTTTCCGCTGGGTGAGATCACCAAGGTCGAAGTGCGGCGCATTGCTCATGAACTGGGTTTGCCCAACGCTGCCAAAAAAGACTCAACTGGTATCTGTTTTATTGGTGAAAGACCATTTCGCGAGTTTCTGAATCGGTACTTGCCTACTCAACCCGGTCCAATCCTGACGGAACAGGGTAAAAAAATTGGCACGCACCACGGGCTGTCTTTTTATACGCTGGGCCAGCGCAAGGGGCTGGGGATTGGCGGGGTCAAAGGCCATCAGCAAGCCGATGGTACAGGTCCGACCTGGTACGTCGCACGCAAGGATTTGAAGACCAATACGCTTTATGTTGTCGAGGGACACGAGCACCCCTGGTTGCTATCGTCCCAATTGCATGCCGGGCAAATCAGCTGGGTACGCGGTCAGTCACCAGCGCCGGGTCCGTATGCCGCTAAAACCCGTTATCGCCAGGAGGATGCGGCATGCGTGCTGAGCCAGTCCTCGTCAGAGGGCTTTGCTCTGGACTTTACTGACCAGCAATGGGCTGTCACCCCCGGGCAGTCTGCAGTTCTCTATGATGGTGAAGTATGCTTAGGGGGAGGCATTATCATCTAAGAAAAACGGAGACAACAACGCATGTCGAGATTGCATCACTGGGCGCAACGCACGCCCGAAAAAGCAGCACTGATTGACCTCGACTCGAGTCTTGAAATCACCTTTCATGAATTGGATCAGCGCGTCCAGCGGGCATCTCAATGGATGCTGGCCCAGGGGCTACAAGCTGGCAGCGGCATCTTGCTGCTGATGGAAAATCGCTCCGAAATCATCGAGCTTGGTCTGGCCGCGCGCCGCAGTGGCCTGTATTTCACTCCCGTTAGTACGCATTTGACCTTGCCTGAACTCGCGCATATCGCGCGTGATTGCGGTGCCGGGATGTTGTTTGTCTCGGCGCAGACTGCCTCAGTTGTTGAGGAACTGCTCAAACTCAACGGCCTGGAGTCTCTTAAGGTTATTTGCGTAGGTGACGATGCCCACCCTGGGATGGTTTCGTTCGAGGCAGGACTTGCACAGACGGACGCGAGCATTGAGCTCCCCTTACGACCGCTAGGCCGCGATATGTTGTATTCGTCAGGCACCACAGGCTTTCCTAAAGGAATTCGCCGTGCGCTGGTTGCGCCAGCGTTGCGTGATGAGCCCGAATCCGAAGCCCTGAACTGGCAACGTTCGTTTGGGTTTGACGCGCAGAGTATTTATCTCTCGCCCGCTCCGCTTTATCACGCTGCACCGTTACGGTATGTCATGCGCACGCTTGAGGCGGGTGGCAGTGTTGTGCTCATGAAAAAGTTTGATGCGATACGTGCGCTTGCCGCCATCGATCAGTACGGGGTGACTCATTCGCAATGGGTGCCCACCATGTTTGTACGCATGCTCGAATTGCCTCCAGAAGTGCGTGCCCGATTCAGTCTGAAAACCATGCGGGTCGCGATTCATGCTGCCGCGCCTTGTCCGGTCCATGTCAAACAGGCCTTGCTGGACTGGTGGGGAGATATCGTTTTTGAATATTATGGTGGCTCTGAAGGTTTTGGTGTGACGGCCATCAATCCCACAGATTGGCGCAGCCACCCGGGCTCGGTCGGCCGGGCAACGCTGGGTGTGATCCATATTGTGGATGAGGCAGGCAAGGAAGTGCCTGTGGGCGAGATTGGCAAGATTTACTTTTCTGGTGGCCCGTCGTTTGAGTACTGGAACGATCCTCAGAAGACGCGTGACGCCTACAACGAGCAGGGCTGGGCGACCTACGGTGATATGGGCTACCTGGATGGCGAAGGCTA
>CANCOC010000109.1 GCA_947379755.1 Alcaligenaceae bacterium
CACAGTAAACAACTTCCTCGGCACCCGCGCTGTCGAAGTTCAACTCACTAAACCAGTCACTATTTTTGCAGGTAAGAATGGTGCCGGAAAATCAGGGCTTGCCGAGGCGATCAGAATGGCACTCGTGGGCGAAAGCGTACGGGTCAGCATGAAGAAAGACTATGCGCAACTGGTGAGCGAAGGTCAAGAGCAAGGGTTTGCAGAAGTAGAGCTCGACGGATCCAAACGTGTTTTCGTGACAATCCCCGATGGCAAGTCAACACCCGTATCTGAATACGTGGCACCCGCTGCCCTACCCTATGTGCTCGATGCCCAGCGCTTCGCCAAGTTGCCATCCGATGATCGCCGCAAGTTCATGTTCGGCCTGATGGGTCTGTCTGCCGGTGGTGCGGGGGTCAAAAAGCGTCTGACCGATAAAGGGTGCAATGCCAAGCATATCGAGACAATCATTCCGATGCTGCGCGCAGGCTTTGATGCGGCATGCAAAGAGGCTCAAGGCAAGGCCCGGGACTTTAAAACAGAATGGCGGGCAATCACCGGCGAGACTTACGGGGAAAAGAAAGCCGAAACTTGGGCTGCGGAGGCTGGAGCCTTCAATTCTGAAATGTTGGCCAAGCTCGAAAAGCAGGCACTGGATCTTGTTTCCTCGATCGCTGAGGCGAATCAGTGCCTTGGTTCCTTGACTGCTGACAATAAGCGTCACGTCGACTCTGCAGAACGTCTGGCTGAACTTAAAACCAAAAGTTCCAAGCATGAACAAATCTTGGCAAAGTTGAGTCTTGACGAGAACCAGGTCATGCAATGGGAGAAGAAGGTCGAGGAAACAAAGACCCAGGCTGCCAATGCTCGACGAGTTGGCCTGGTGCATGACCTCGCACGCGCGCTCAAGCTGGTCGAGACGTCCTACGATGTTGGCCGTTCTGCAGCATTGGGTCAGTATGAGTCAGAGTTCGGCAATCTTGACCTTGAGGAAGTATCTCCAAATACAGAGGCAAGTTCAAAATTACCCGAGTACGAGAAAGCCCTGCAGCTAATGAAAAACGCTGTGGCCAATGATAAGCGTGACCTAGCTGATTCAGACGCTGCAACCAAAGCAATCACTGAACTTAATGCCATGGGCCCGGCGCCTGATCAAGCCGAGATCGATGCTGCAAAAAGTCATCTGCAAGAGCTGACAGTGCTGCGCGAAACTTGTGCCAAGGAAATCGTAGGACTTAAGAGCGCAGAATCTGCAGGCGCTGTTGCCATAAAGAAAACGTCGTCAGCCCGTACCACCCATGAATCGGTTGCAGCATGGATCGAGATTGCTGACATGCTTGCCCCTGAAGGTATTCCAGGTGAAATGTTGGCGGAAGCCATCGGCCCATTGAATAGCCGTCTTGCCGTGTCATCAGGTATCGCCGAGTGGGCTTATGTCACGATCGACAAGGATATGCAAGTTCTGGCAACCGGACGCCCCTACGCGCTTCTCTCTGAGTCCGAGCAGTGGCGTGTTGATGCAATGATTGCTGAGGCAATTTCGAATCTATCAGGGCTGGGCGTCTTAGTACTTGATCGCGTTGATGTTTTAGACCTGCAGGGCCGTGAGGATCTGATTGCTTGGCTGGATGTACTGGCTACAGATAACCAGATCCAGAGCGCCTTGATCTTTGGCACATTTAAGTCACAGCCGTCTGGCTTACCTGAGACCGTTGCATCGTTTTGGATTGAGAGTGGTGTTGTGGCCAGCAAGCTCCAGGAGGCAGCATGAAACTCAAACTCACAAAACGTCATTTTGAGATTCTTAAATTCTGTGAAGAACCAAGGCTTGTAGCTGAGATTGCTGAACACTTCGGATTTAAGACTGAATCAGCATATTCGTACCTAAGCGGGTTAGTACGCCACGGCCACCTAAGTAATCAGGATGGTCCCGTAAATTCGCATGGAAATATTCTGAAAGTGTTCTTCGCATTGCAACCAGATGATGCAGTGAGCGCTATATCTCAGCCCAAAGTCAGGGAAATGATCGAAGCAGTTCCTCGTTACAACACGGACTTTATGAAAGCCGCTCACAACCCATTCAATTTGAGATCGCCATGAATGAAAACGCCATCAGCCTCCAGGAAGCAGCCGCCGTCCTGAATCTGTCATACAGCACCATTTTCGCCCGGCGTTTCGAGATTGGATTCCGGATTCCTGGGTCTCGAATTTGGAGGGTCTGGCCATCCACTTTAGCCAACTTATCCAGCCGCGCTAAACTAATCCCGCTATCGCTGCGGGCTGTAGAGGAAAATGTATGTCTATCTTCAAACACCCACAGTCAGGCTCTTGGTGGATCGATTTCACACCACCAGGTAGCAAAAGAGTTAGACGCTCTGCTGGCACGACCGACCGCAAAGCCGCGCAAGAACTGCACGATAGGTTAAAAGCCGAGTCGTGGAGAGTCGTTAAGTTAGGCGAGCAAGTCGAGCGTTTGTTCGATGATGCAGCCGTGGAGTTTCTTAAATCCTCGGTTGGCCAAAGCGACTACGGCACAAAGGTCAGGCACGTTACCTTCTGGCGCGCGCACTTCGGTGGCAAGCCTTTAAGCTCTTTAACAAGTGAGGCTATAAATTCGAAGCTGCCAACGCACAGCGCGTTTACTGACGCGCGCGCGCAACGCAAGCTGGCTTCTGCGACGATCAACCGTTACATCGCCACAATCACCCGAATCATGACGATTGCCCATCAGTCAGGCTGGGTGACTCGCATGCCAAAGATCAACCTGCGCAAAGAAGCGGGCATTCGTATTCGGCATATCAGCTATCAGGAGGCACGCAACCTGGTAGACGCCATTACGCAGGACTGGCTGAAACACCTGGTCATTTTTGCGCTGGGTACCGGTATGCGTCAGGGCGAGATCCTTGCGCTACGCTGGACCGACCTAAACCTGAACAATCGGATGTGCTGGGTGAATGCAGAGAATGCCAAGTCTGGCCATGCTCGTTCCATTCCAATGAACGACGAGATCGTCAAACTGGTCGAGTCACTATGTGGGAATAAGTCAGAGTTTGTGTTTACGCGCTGTGGCCACGGCATGGTCCAGATCGATGACAAGATGTTCAAGCGTGCCTGCAAAAAGGCGGAGCTGGTTTCTTTCCGGTTCCACGATTTGCGCCACACCTGGGCATCATGGCATGCACAAGCTGGTACGCCATTGACAAAGCTGCAAGCGTTGGGTGGTTGGAGAACGATTCAGATGGTGATGCGCTACGCACATCTGAGCCCCGTTCACCTGACCGAACATGTCGGTGCGACACAGTTTTTAAACAATGGCACGTTTACGCCACAGCTAGCCCAAAAAGAAGAACAGCCATCTGGCAGGATGGCTGTAGGGTACTGATTTCACTAGTGTTTTTTGGTGGCGCATCCCTGATTCGAACAGGGGACCTTCGGATTATGATTCCGCTGCTCTAACCGACTGAGCTAATGCGCCATACCTCGGGTGTCTGAACAACCGAAGACCAAAATTCTAGCATTTTTTGACCGATCGTGCACCCCGTCCTGGTCATCTGCGTGTCAAAATAACCTAAACCCTTGCTGGGCAACGAAAACAACTACGAGACTGGATCATGACAGAGCCGATTCTGACCTATATGCGCACGCCTTCCGAGGCAAAAATCAAGCTGCCCGTTGGTGCCACCGATACGCACGTACACATTTTTGGACCCAACAACGTCTTTCCTTATGCCGAAAGCCGTGGATTTACCCCAGTCGATGCGCCCAAAGAAGCGCTGTTTGCCTGGCATAAAAAAATGGGAATCGACCGCTGCGTGATCGTCAACACGCTCTTACATGGCTACGACAATAGCGTGGTTGAAGATGCCATGCTAGCGGCCAAGGGTCGCTACCTGGGGATCGCCCTGGTGCAGATCGACGTCTCGGACGCAGAACTCAAACGGCTGGCGCAGGTAGGGTTCAGAGGCGTACGGTTTCACTTCATGCCGGGCTATAAAGTTCATGAAACCCCCGAGCAGATCATTGCCCTGACCAAACGGCTTGAGCCGCTCGGTATGCATTTGCAGCTCCAGCTCCATGCGCAGTATGCCAAAGAGTTGATGCCAATGCTCAAGCAATCCGCAGTCACTGTGGTGATGGATCATATGGGCCGTGTCGACGCAGACCTGGGCATTGAGCACGCACAGTTTCAGGATTTCTGTCGCTTGCTTGAACTGCCGGGCTTTATGGTCAAGGTCAGCGGCATCGACCGGATCGACCCCCTGCCCCCGTACACAAAAGGCATCACTTTTGCGCGTCATCTCGTACGCAACTATCCAGACCGCTGCGTCTGGGGCAGCGACTGGCCACATCCCAACCACACACACGTGCCAGATGATGGCGTGCTGATTGACGCACTCGCGGCGATCGCCCCAAAACCTGATGTCCTGCATCAGCTGCTGGTCGACAACCCACAACGTCTCTATCGCTTTTCAGCCTGAAGGAATCAAACATGACTGGTCGTATTCAAGATAAGGTTGCACTGATTTTTGGTGCAGGTTCGGTCGGACCGGGCTGGGGCAACGGGCGCGCGATCGCCACGCGTTTTGCCGAAGAAGGTGCCAAAATATTTGGAGTCGATCGTAATCTGGAACAGATGAAAGAGACGATTGAACGTGTGCAGGCCACTGGTGCCGAAATCGAGACGGCGTTTTGCGACGTGACCTCTCATCAAAGCATCAAGGATGCTGTTGCCGCATGCATGGCGCGCTTTGGTCGCATTGATATTCTCGTCAATAACGTCGGTGGCTCCGCAGCAGGCGGCCCGGTTGAAATGTCTGAAGAAGTCTGGGACTCGCAGGTGGACGTCAATCTAAAAAGTGTGTTCCTCACCTGTAAACACGTACTGCCCATCATGGAAGAGCAAGGCAGTGGTGCCATTATCAATATGGCCTCAACCTCTGGCACACGCTGGACAGGTTCGGCACAAGTCGCCTACGCTGCAACCAAAGCAGGTGTGATCCAGATGTCCAAAGTCATTGCGATTCAATATGCAAAGAAAGGCATTCGCGTGAACACTGTCGTGCCAGGTCAGTTGCACACCCCCATGGTTGAGGTCCGCCTCGCAGGTCAGCGCGCAGGCGGTGACGTGGCAAAAATCCTTGAGCAGCGTCAGGCACGCATTCCCCTGCCCTTCATGGGTGACGGGCGCGACACGGCCAATGCCGCGCTCTATCTCGCCTCGGAAGAAGCGCGTTTTGTTACCGGTACAGAAATCGTGGTCGATGGTGGCATGTCGGTACGTTGCGGATAAGTTCACATCGGTTTAAATCGCTGCTTCATTCAAAAGAGGATTCGGCATGTACGAACATAATCAAAAAAAATCTTTACCGTCAATAGTGAAGTGGATGGTTGCCATGCTGGGTGCAACGACGATCGCGCTCACCAGTCTGAGCGTATCGGCGCAAAACAAATCCATCAGAATGATCATCGCCTTTCCTCCCGGCGGTCCTGTGGACTTTGTTGCACGCAGTATCGGTGAGGCCCTGGGCAAGGAACTCGGCCAGACAATCATCATTGAAAACAAACCCGGTGCCAATGGCATCATTGCGGCAGAGTACGTCATCAAGTCACCCCCTGATGGCTCAGTGCTGTGGTTTACCAGCGCCGGGGCCGTTGCGATCAATCCAGGCCTCTATCCAAAACTGCCCTATAACCCTCAGACAGACCTCGCTCCGGTTTCTATGGTTTCGCGTAACGATGAGTTGCTTGTTGTCAATCCTAAAAACTCTGCCACAGGGCCGAAAGACTTCGTTGAAAATGCGCTGAAGCAACGTACCACCATGGCTTCTTCAGGCATGGGGAGCGTACCCCACCTCGCCTCTGCGCTGCTTGCGGATGCAACCAAAGCACAACTCGTGGACGTCCCTTACAAAGGTGCGGCACCTGCGATCACAGATGTCATGGCCGGACACGTCGATGCTTTTTTTGGTGACGTCCCAGGCTTGATCAACAACATTCGCGCAGGAAAATTAAAACCCATTGCCATGGCAGCTGATCAACGCCACCCACTGCTGCCTGAGGTCAAGACCTTCAAGGAGATTGGTGTCGAGGGTGTGGACTCTGACAACTGGTACGCAATCTTTACCGCAAAAGACACACCGGCAACAGAAGTCATGCGACTCAATCAGGCTGTGGTTCGCACCTTGAATCAGCCTGAAGTAAAAAAACGATTGCTGGACTCAGGCACATTACCTGCGAGCTCGACACCAGAAGCACTTGGAGCGCTTTTGAAAAAAGACGCTGCAAAGTGGGCACGTGTCATTCGCGAAAAAAACATCCAGCCTGATTAGGCTGACATCATATCCAGGCACGTCCTGGCGATGACCTTGGTGGCGCGACGCAAGTCTTCGAGCACCAGGCGTTCGTCAGGCTGTTTGGCGCGACTTTCTTCGACTGTGCGCGGACCTGCACCATACAGCACCACTGGAATGCCCGCCTCGCAGTAGAGGCGCGCATCCGCATACAGCGGCGTGCCGCAGGCGGGAATCTTTTCGCCGAACAACAGCTCTGCGTGCTGCTGCAACGCACTGACCAGTCCGGTGCTGCCTGGCAGAGGCTTGAGTGCACGTGCAAGCAGCATGCGTTTGATTTCGACCTGAATACCAGGCAAGGCTTTCCAGGCTTGATCAATGGTTGCTCGCAGACTCTGTTCAACCTGGACCGGATCCTCTTCTGGAATCATGCGACGATCAAGTTTCAGGACGACTTTGCCGGGAATGACATTGGTATTGGTGCCACCCTGGATCAAGCCAATATTCAAATAGGGATGATTGATGCCTGGCACAGTACTTTGAATGGTTTTGTATGCATCATTGAGGCCATACAGCGCGTTCATGATTTTGACTGCTGCCTGCAAAGCATCCACACCAGAGGTAGGTACGGCGGCATGCCCCATCTTGCCGTGCACCGTCACTTCAAGCTGCAGGCAACCATTGTGTGCAGTGATGATCTGATAGCTAAAGCCTGCGGCAATTGCGACATCAGGTTTGGTCAGATGATTCTTCAGCAACCAGCCTGGTCCGAGCTCACCACCAAACTCTTCGTCATACGTAAACTGCAACTCAATACTGCCGATCAAGGGCACGCCCAGGGCTTCCAGGGCACGCACGGCAAACACATAGGTTGAAAAATCACATTTACTGACAGCCGCTGCGCGGCCATAGATAAAACCGTCGTGAACCTCGCCCGCATAAGGCGGATA
>CANCOC010000110.1 GCA_947379755.1 Alcaligenaceae bacterium
ACTGAACTCTGGATAAGAGTAATCTTAGGAAGCCATCAAATGGCTATATTTTCAAACAACAGGGCGCAAAATATGATTATTTCAAGAAACGCATGGATTGTTGTCGCAGACGGCAGTCGTGCAAACATTTACGAAAACATTGGTGAGATCGGTGAAGTCAGCCTCAAACTGCTGCGCTCAGTTGATCAGCATACGGCACACAAGCGTGACAATGGCCACGATCACACCAGCCAGGCCGCGGACGGCCAGGGGCATTTAAAGTCAGCGCAAGAGCCTAAAGATCCGCATGCTGCACAAAAGCATGACTTCCTGCAGTTCCTGATTGACGGTCTGGTCTTTGATGTGCAGTCGGGTCAATGTCCCGAAATCGTGCTGATTGCAGGCCCGACGTCACTGGGTGACCTGCGTCAGCACCTGCCAGCTGCCGTTGTTGCAAAGATTGTGAAAGAAATCAATAAAGACTACACACATATGCCCGCCAACGAACTGAGCAAAACACTGATGCATCTGCACGATTAAGTTCGTTAGATTGCCATCATGCGTAGTGCCATTGCTGCGCGACACAAAAAAACCCCGTACACGGCTGAGGTGTGCGGGGTTTTTGCTTTAAATTAAAGAATATCCAATCTTTATCCGGAATCCAGAATATGAGTTTGCCTGAACTGTCCGCCGTTGAACTGCGCCGTCTGATCGGCTCGCGCCAGATATCACCTGTCGAACTGATGGATGCCTGCATCGCACGCATTGAACGATTCAATCCTGCAATCAATGCGATTTGCGCCACAGACTTTGACAACGCGCGTCAGGGTGCACGTCTCGCTGAGGCGGCAGTCATGCGAGGCCAGCCGCTTGGACTGCTGCATGGATTGCCACTTGGTGTCAAAGACTTGCAGGATACACAAGGCCTGCTCACCACCTATGGCAATATTGGTTTGCGCGGCAATATTCCCGCGCGTGACAACAGTTTGATTACCCGGCTGCGCGCTGCGGGTGCCATTGTGACGGCCAAAACCAACGTACCTGACATGGGTGCGGGTGCAAACTCACGCAACCCGGTATGGGGTGCAACAGGCAACCCCTTTAATCCGGCCCTGAACGCAGGCGGATCCTCGGGCGGCTCGGCTGCTGCCCTGGCCACCGACATGCTGCCCATCTGCACGGGCTCAGACACTGGCGGCTCCTTGCGGATACCGGCAGCAATTTGTGGCGTGGTCGGAATGCGCCCCTCCCCTGGAATGATTGCAAACGATGCGCGACCGCTCGGCTGGTCTGTGATTTCCGTTTTGGGTCCGATGGGACGTAATGTGGCCGATACCGCAATGCTCTACGCTGCGAGTACCGGTGCCGATCCTATGGATCCTATGGCCTTTCCGGTAGATGCTGCAACGCTCTGGCCAATGAAACAGGTAGATCTGTCGAGACTGCGGGTAGGCTACACCGAAGATTTTGGCGTCTGTATCGTTGATCAGGATATACGGGCCAGTTTTCGTAAAAAGGTTCAGGCCATTTCAGGCCTGGTGGCGAGTTGCGAACCGGTTGATTTACAGCTTGGTGATGCAGATCGCGCCTTTGATATTTTGCGTGCAGAAAGTTTTGTCGCAGCCTTTGCAGACACCTGGCGCAACAATCCGGAAAATCTTGGGCCCAATGTCCGGGCCAATATGGAAATCTCCGCCTCCATCACGCTGGCAGACCGTGCGTGGGCACACCTGGAGCAAACCCGTATTGCTCGACGCTTTGCCGCAGCGTTTGAACAGTACGATCTCATCTTGTCACCTGTCACACCCGTGACGCCCTTTGCCTGGACTGAGCTGTATGCTTCGCATGTCGATGGCCAGGCCATGAAAAATTATTACCACTGGCTGGGACTGACCTATGTGGTGACGCTGGCCACTAACCCGACGATTTCCCTGCCCTGCGGCACGGACGAACACGGCATGCCGTTTGGCTTGCAAATCTCAGGCCGGCTCTACAGTGACGGCCAGTTATTGTCGACGGCACATGCGCTGGAACAGGCATTCATTGGCAATCCCGTCATGAGCCGGCCCAGGCCCGAAATGAAGACATTGAATACTGCCCATCCTGAACTCAAGTCGATCGTGACGCACCCGCCCATCTACGGCGAACACACAAAAACTGATCAGGCAAAAACAGCGGTGTAAAAAATTACTTCCGCCTGTTCAGCCAGGCGGTCCCCATGCCCAGCAACAGGCCCCAGAAAGCACTCCCAATGCCAAACATCACCAGGCCTGATGCAGTCACCAGAAAGGTGATCAGGGCGGCTTCGCGCTCTTTTTCACTGGCCAGCGCACCAGCCAGTCCGTTGCCAATCGTTCCGAGCAACGCCAGGCCCGCAATCGTGACAATCAAGGCGCGTGGAAATGCTGCAAACAGACTCACGACTGTTGCTCCCAGCACACCTGTCGCCAGATAAAAGATTCCCGCCCATATTGCAGCCTTGTAACGCTGACCTGAATCAGGGTCAGCATCCTTGCTCATGCAAATCGCAGCCGTAATCGCTGCGAGATTGAACGAAAACCCGCCAAAGGGTGCGAGCATCAATCCTGCCAAACCCGTCCAGCCAATCAACGGTGACGCAGGCGTGCTGTATCCATTGGCGCGCAGCACCGCAAGCCCGGGAACGTTCTGTGATGCCATGGTCACCACAAAGAGCGGCACACCCACACCGATCAGCGTTGACCAGGCAAAGCTCGGGCGCATGAACACGGGCCTGGCAAACTCCACACTGATTGCATCAAACACCAGCAGCCCCTGGGTACTGGCCACAAACAATCCAAGGAAAAATGTAATGGGCACAGCATAGAGTGCAAAGAACCGCCTGCCAACCAGATAACACACGACCATCAGTCCGACCAGCAAACCCTGGGATGGCAACACCACAAACACATCCAGGCCAAACCGTAATAAAACACCTGCAAGCATCGCTGCTGCGAGTGTCTTTGGCACATGGCGCATGAGCTTCTCAAACCAGCCGGAAAAGCCCGCCACGGTTATCAGGGCAGAATTGAACAGAAAAATACCGATCGCCTCTGACATCGGCAAGCCAGCAAGTCCCGTAATCAACAGCGCGGCGCCAGGCGTGGACCAGGCTGTCAGCACAGGGCTGCGAAAATAGAGTGACAGACCAATACAGGTCAGTCCCATCCCGATACCGAGCGCCCACAGCCAGGAGGAAATTTCGGCGGGTGTCGCACCCGCCGCATGAGCCGCCTGAAAAACAATCGCGGCTGAGCTGGTGTAGCCGACCAGCACCGCAATAAAACCTGCAGAAATATGGGACAGCGCAAACAGACGGTGTTTGAAAAACGCCACGTTAGCCGCGTCCCCCCATCACTTCTTCATTGCGATCCGGGTCTGGCAAGGACTCATAACGCGTCATCATGTTGCCATCACTGCCCATGTAGATATACATCATGGCGGCAAAGTTAGCAGGCTGCATATATCGATAGCCCCACACCCATTGCCTGGATTGCCCCATACCCGCTTCGGTGATGTTGGCAGGTGGTCCGAACTGGCAGCGTACTTTTTCAGGAGTCCAGCCCTGACCATTGGAAAGGACTGAAAAAGTCTGGTCGTCGAGCACCTGCTCCGGCGCACCAGCAAGCTGATTGGTCCCCACCGTCAAGGCAAAAGCAGTTTCGCCCTGAGGCTGCTCGGTCCAGATCATCCGGCGTGAACCGTCCGCTTGCGCGCATGTCACGACAGGCCGGCCAAACTTGCGAATGACATCAGCGATAGGTGTACCGGGTTTCACACTGGACACTTGTGCACACGATGTCAGCAAGAGCACTGCTGAACCGAGGCAACATCCCGCTGCGATTCGAAACATCCTGTTCAACGGGGCAAGAGCCTGTGGCACAGCTGAGTATTTTTGTTTATTTGACATAGAGCGCTCGGAAGGTGATCCATTATTTTCAACAACGTCTTCTGGAGCAATGATAGCCTCAAACAGGCGAAATTGAGAATCCATACTTCACATTCGATTAGACTATGGGTTAATCAGCTTCACCCATAAAAAATTAAATGATCAGTCGATTTCAGGCACTGGCTCGCTCAATATTCTCTGTCGATACACCCTCGTTATCCAGTGCTGAAAGATGGCGATCTACGATCGGCGCTTTACTGGGTATAGGATTCTGTGCACTCATCCTGTACAACATGCCCGTCGCATCGCACTGGCTGATCGCGCCAGTCGGCGCAAGCGCCGTCGTGCTGTTCACACTGCCCCACAGTCCACTCGCCCAACCCTGGTCCATCATGGGGAGCTATTTCTTTGCTGCAGTAGCCGCTCTGCTCAGCATGGCACTGATCCCTCAGCCTCAGGCGGCAGCAGCAGTTGCGGTTGCGGCCACGATCTGGCTGATGGCAAGGTTCAACTGCATTCATCCGTCAGGAGGCGCGATCGCACTTTTTGTTGTGCTCGATGGTCCCTACGCCACCGACCGGATCGGCCCCACGCTAGGTATGGTGGGCCTCAACGGGGTGGCGATCCTGCTCGCCTCTGTACTGGTCAACAATCTGTTGCTCGGCCGACGCTACCCCTATCGTCCCCAAAAAACTGATCGCAACATTCACCTCACACGCGACAGCAATCCCCTTGAACGCGCAGGGCTGACCCACCCTGACCTGCAAAGCGCCATGAAAACACTCGACACCTTTGTCGACGTGCAGGAAGACGAGCTGGTTCAGATTTACAGCCTGGCGATTGAACATGCCTTTGAAAGGAATATCGGCATGACCTGTGGAGAAGTCATGTCACGCGACCTGGTGACCGTCAATTTTGGCACGGCCCTGGAAGAAGCCTGGAATCAGTTACGCACACACAAGATCAAGGCATTGCCTGTTGTAGACAGTTTTAATACTCTGATCGGCATCCTGACAGTGGCAGATTTCCTGCGGCAGATGGATGACACGACAACAGCAGGGATTGCGATCCGGCTGCAGGGTCTGCTCAGGAGAACCCCTGGTCCTAACTCCGAAAAAGCAGAAGTCGTCGGACAGATCATGTCCTCAGAGGTCTACGCGGCGCAGCCCGATACGCAGATCTCCGAAATTTTGCACCAGATTACGGGCAAGAGTATCAGGCACGTTCCGGTTGTTGACGACAGGCGCAGAGTGCTTGGGATCGTCACACAATCGGACTTGCTGGGTGCACTCTATCAACGCCTCGCATTATCTGCCGCATAAAACTACTGAACCAGTAAACCGCTCTCGGCATCCAGACTGACACCATCGAGGCTTGCACGTCCCACCAGTACTTTCAGGTATTGCTGGGTGGCACGGTCAACGCTCGCAGCACGCAAAGCGTTTGCAATCTGTTTGCTCACATGTTCAAAAGGCAGCAACCTGCCAGCGATCACCTGATCGACCCGGATAATATGAAAACCGAAGCGGGTCTGCACCAGATAGTCCAGCAGTCCGGGCACTGCAACTGAAAAAATTGCCCGGTCAAACTCTGAGACAGTATCCCCGCGTGACAATTGCCCCAGACTGCCGCCTACACCCGAAGAGGGGCAGTTTGAATACTGTTGTGCAAGCGCGGCAAACTGTTGCGGGTCAGCCAGGAGCTCGGCTAACACTGAACTCGCCTTGTCGCGCAGCAGATCCAGATCAACATCGGGCGTCACCTGAAACAGGATATGACTGACGTTCGCCAGTTCACCCACTTTAAAATGCTCGGGATGACTCTGGTAATGCCGCAGACAGTCTTCATCGTTCGCAACCGGGCAGGTGACCTCACGCTCGAGCAACGTTGCCGTAGCATCTTCAGGATCCGTCACATCGATTCCGAGCCGCACAGCCTCATCCAGCAAGACACGCTGGATCACCAGCGTACGCAGCGCATCATCGACGGGGCGCTCAGCACGCTCATGATGACGGATTTCGGCATCGATTTCGTCATCTGTAATTTCAACATTATTGACTCGCACACTCATGCTTCTCTCCAATAAATACCGGAGTGCATCCACGGACCAGACACGATGCACCTTTTCCTGACGATTGATTAACGGCGACGGACCAATTGCCACGGGCGAACCAGATAGGTCACTGAGGCGAATCCGCTCCAGACATGAACCAGCCGGGTAAAGGGGAAAATCACAAAGAGTGTCATCCCCATGAACATATGCATCTTGAACAGAAGTGGCGCTCCCAGCATAAAGCTGGACGCATCCCCCTGAAAGGTCAGCATGTGCTGGGCCCACATCATTAACAGCACCATCACAGAGCCATCACTGTGTTTGACCGATTGCGTAATCGTAGCCAGCCCCAGCAGCAAGGCGCCCAGTATCCATAACAGCAGAACCTTGTCGCCTGTCGTTGTGACGGCAGAAATGCGGGCATTGGTAAATCTGCGATAAATCAATAATGACAGGCCAGACAGACAGATCGCACCCATCAGACCACCAGCAACTACAGCAACCATCTGTTTAAGTCCATGAGACACACCGAGCGCATGCCAGACCCACAATGGCGTGAGCAAGCCAAACATGTGGCCAAAGAACAATCCAAGAATTCCGATATGGAACAGGATATTGCCCAGACGTAACTGACCACGGTAAAGCAGCTGTGAAGAGTCACTCTTCCAGGTGTATTGCTCGCGTTCAAACCGGACCAGGCTGCCAAGGAGAAAAATCGACAGCGCGATATAGGGATAAATTCCAAATACAAAATAATTTAAATAGCTCATGATGTGCTCCTGATCGGCATCAGCAATGCTTGGAAGACTGCGCAGAGCCCCCGGGTATGTGGGGTTTTCTTGGATAAAAATTAATCGCCTGCGTAGCAGAGGGTTTAAGCAATGGTTCAACCCCATCCGCACCCGGACCGAAGGTTTCCATCGCTTCATCCATGTCACGTACGGGCGGCTCCTCGAACGGCAAGGGTTGCGTGAGGCACTGGGCCCGGATCGCATCAAAGATGACGGCATACGGGCTGCTATTGGCGCGGAGTTTATCGCCGATCATCGCCAGAACATGAATGGCGTCACCCAGAAAATGTTGCGCCTGCGCCTCAGGCATCTGCGCCAGAAATTCCAGGAAAAGCGGCACATAATCCGGCAACTCATTGGTCACCATATCAAAGCCGTTTTTACGGTATTCCGTCAGCAAATCCACCATGGCCTGACCACGGTCGCGACTTTCGCCGTGCACGTGTTCAAACAGATGCAGGCTGTGTCG
>CANCOC010000111.1 GCA_947379755.1 Alcaligenaceae bacterium
CCGCCTACCAGTCCGCCATCGCCGACAAATGAACGCAGCCCTGCCCATGTATGGGAGGGGCGTCTGATCGTCAAGGTTGTCATTTCTTCGATCCGACTGATGGCAAGTGCGATGTCCATTTCTTCGGGTTGTACGTCGTGAGGGAGGACGGGATCGGCATTCGCCGGTGAACCAAGAATCAAACCCGCATCCGGTTTGAAATACCAGTCTTCTGTGGCGCCATAGGTCATGGGCCACTTGCTGAAGTCGAGAGTCATTTCAGGCTTGAAGGTAAAAGCAGACCTTCTGCACGGCGTCAGACCAATCGGGAAGGCTTGCGCCATCTCGCCAATGACTTGTGCCCAGGCACCTGCTGCGTTGATGACGATCGGTGCTCGCCAGGTCCCGCCTGGTGTTTGAACCAGCCAGTCGCTGCCCATGCGTTCCAGGTTGAGGACCTCTGCATTGTTATGAATGGTGCCACCATGGTGCTTGGCGCCGCGCAGGAAACCCTGATGAATGGCATGCACATCCATATCGCAGGCATCTTCTTCGATCAGACCTGCCACTAATTTTTCGGACCGAAGAATGGGGGCGCGCGCCTGACATTGTGTAGCTGTCAGTCGTTGTGCTCCGGAGTTCAATCCTTGCAGGACTGCCCAGTGCTCTTCAAGCGCCTGCTCTTGCCCGTGTCCGGCAACCATCATCGCGCCGCGTGGTGACAGCAGCGGATGTTCGCTGAATCCGGCTGGTGGGTTATCGAAAAACGCACGGCTTGCAAGAGTGAGTGCACGCACTTGCGCGCTGCCGTAGCTTGCCATGTAGAGTGCCGCAGAGCGTCCGGTCGAGTGGTAGCCCGGCTGCGACTCGCGTTCGAGCAGCACGGTCTTGCCATGCTGCGCCAGCCAGTAGCCGACTGAAGCACCAGCAATGCCAGCGCCAATAATGATGAAATCGGCCGTTTGCACAACTTGGCCTGCCTGTGAGTTTTGCATGGATCTTTACACGTTGTGAGGGATCATTGTGTCAGTCAAAATTTAATCTGACGCACAACGCTAAGCATATTTTATCTATATCGGCGACTATACTCGTCGCCAGTCACAAGTTCAAACCTTGTGCTTTCCCAATCAGTCTCGGCTGAAAGTCCGGATTTGAATTCAATGGATGTGTATATGTCAATATCCCGGCTGAGGGCTGTTTTTTTTCGATCTGCTGGATTTCTGATCGCAGCAAGTGGTCTGAGTATTGGTGATCTGCCAGCGGCTGACGCTCAGACTACTGCCTGGGATTCAACAATATCCAATTCGAACTGGTATGTGCCTGTCCCACAGTTATTGGCCTATGCCTCGCCAAGATCAGGCTTTACCCAGCCACTTCCGGTGGGTGACCAGACACTCTGGTCACTCGGGTCCTCGGTGAACGGAGTGTTTAGCGGAGTCAGTCAGGCTCAGCTTGCGATCGGGCCGATTCTGACGTACTCCGTCTCAACAATGCAGGGTACGGTTTCACCCTCTGGTCAGCTTGCGATCGTGTTCACCCCGAGTACAGGAGGCCCAGCAACGCTTGGCGTCGGTCAAATGCAGTCACGTGCGGGTGCCACGGAGATGGAAATGCAGATGATTACCGGCAATCAGTTGCTGGTGACGCACTGGGCGTATATGGTGCCATACAATCCTGCCACCTTTACGCCGCCGGCTGCTCAGGCGATTCCTCTGAGCCTTTCGGCGAATAACTATCAGTGGCTCGAGGGCACTCCCTGGAAAATTGTGAGTCCGGCCCTGTTTGGGACATCGGCAGCAGGCAAGTTTATTGTCACGAATTATAAGAATGGCTATTTTTGGGGGCAAGGTATCGGACCGTCAGGCAGCAATGTTGGCAGTTACACATTGATGGCCTCGACAACGCCCGAGGGCAAGGTGCTGTTTAACACGCTGAACAACGGTGCCTTGAGCTCGTTATACGGAAATATTACCGGCGATCCATTGAGTGCGCAGATGCTTCTGGGGACCTATGGCGTTGCTGGAGAGTCCGCTGCGGTTGCAGCGACGCTTAATCTGGTTGCACCGTACGCAAAGAGCGTGATTGCCAGTCAGAATCCATCCGCCATCAATGCCGCAAACACGTTGTATGGCATTGCCGGAACGACTAACGGCCTGTATGGCCCGATGTCCCCGGTCATCGATGTCCTAAACAATCTAACGGGTCCGATGCTTTCAAACGCTGTGGGGCAGACCTTGCCTGTGCTGGTGGGGGCGGCATCACAAGCCACCTACAACACGCAGCGTGCCTTCCAGACGACGGTGTTGACACGGCTGGACAATATTCGTGGCATGAATTCCGGGAATTATTTTGATATAGATGGTCACGCATGGGCCAAACCGTTTGGCAGTTTGACAAGTCAGGGCGGTTTGAACGATGTGGCGGGCTATCGCGCAAATGGCGGGGGCCTGGCCGCAGGTGTGGATAAGTCTTTTTCACCCGAGTTTGCCCTGGGTGGTGTGTTTGCCTATTCCTACAACGCGATTACCGGCAGCGCTGACGTCACAACGAACTCCCTGAATATAAATAGTTATCAATTAGGATTGTATGGTGCCTATGCGCTCGATACTGCGACTGATCTGAATGTTCAGTTTGATGTGGGGTTGAATCAAAACAGGGAAAATCGTTCGATCGGTTTCATGCAGTCAAATGCGAATGCGAACTACGACAGCTACACCACGCATCTGGGGCTGGGTATCAAGCACGTTGTGCCTGTTGCCTCAGCCGTCAGACTGATACCGTCAATTAGAATCGACTATGCGAGCATCAATGCGCAGTCCTATGAGGAATCTGGAGCTGGTGTGCTCAACCTGAACGTCAATTCGCAAACATATCAGGAACTCATGCTCAGCATGGGAATGCGAGCTGATTATCAGCTGACTGATTACGTCAAACTCACTGCGAATGCGGACCTTGGCTACAACACCCTCAACAATCAGACTCAAATCACTGCATCCTACGTGGGGGGTGGGAACAGTTTTGTGACCTATGGCCTGAATGTTTCCCCCTGGCTATATTCTGCAGGTGTAGGGCTGGTTGCCTTTGAGAAGGATGCAATGGAGGTCGGTGTCAGGTACGATTTACAGGCAAGCCCAACGGGCTTTTTAAACCAGATCGCCTCGATCAGGTTCATGATGAAATTCTGATCGGGTTTAAACAGGGTGTGATGCAGATGTCTGTGCTCTTGTAAAATATTTCTATGCTTTTACTCTCTGCTTTTATTTTTAATACACTTCTCGTTTCAGTCGCGATTCTGATTCATTACGAAGTGCTGTCCGCTCTGGATAAAAAACTGCCAGACTTCAGGCATATTTCTCCGAGATTGAGGGTGCTGCTTGGTGTAGGCGTCATTTTTATCACGCATGTTGTAGAGATCTGGCTATTTGCGCTCGGTTACTTCGTCATGTTGCAGTTTGAGGCTACAGGCAGTCTGGTTGGACTGACTGCTGGTCATGGTCTCTTTCTGGACTGTGTCTATTTATCCTTTGTGACGTTCACCACGGTTGGCTATGGTGATTTCGTCGCCCAAGGCTATGTACGTTACCTGACCGGTGTCGAGGCGCTGACCGGTCTGATTCTCATTACCTGGTCTGCCTCATTTCAGTTTATCGAGATGCAGAAATACTGGATTGACGCTAAAAAAAGAAACTAGGAAAAGCAACTGGATTCGCATAGGCGAGACGATGGCAAAAAAAATACACATCAGCGAGACACCGGCCACTGCGCTTCTCAAAGCCAGAGGGATTGCTTTTACTGAACATCCATACGAATACCTTGAACATGGTGGCGCACAACATAGTGCTGAGGTTCTCGGAATGGATCCTTTTTGCGTCGTCAAGACACTAATCATGCAGGATGAAAAGTCTTCGCCCCTTGTGGTCCTGATGCATGGTAACAAATCGGTTTCAACAAAAAACCTTGCCCGTCAAATTGGCGTCAAATCGGTCGAACCCTGTAAGCCCGAGGTGGCAAACCGGCATAGCGGATATCTGGTTGGGGGCACTTCGCCCTTTGCTACACGTAAAAAGATGCCTGTATATATCGAGCGCAGCATTCTTTCGCTGCCGCGGATATGTATCAATGGTGGCCGCCGGGGATATCTGGTGGGGATTGCGCCATCCGTGTGCGTGGATCTTATGGGCGCGCAAGCCGTTGATTGCGCCCTGGATCTTTGATACGGCATTCAACACGTACGGGTCACATCACCTTTGCGATATTTTTTCAGAATTTCCGGATCAGGGTCTACGCCCAGTCCCGGACCTTGTGGTAATTGCACTTTGCCGTTCTGACTTCTGACCCAGGGATCAAAGGGGTTCGCTTGCATCTCGATCCACAGAATTTCAATCAGGGGATTTTCAATGAGTGCCGAGGCCACGTGATAACTGGCCAGTAGGCCGGGACCAAAATATGGGCAATGCGGATAGACTTCGATACCATTGGCCTGGCAATAATGAATGACTTTGACCATTTCACCGATGCCACCAATTTTTGTCACGCTGGGTTGCGCGACATCGATCGCACCTGCATCGATCAGGGCTTTAAAACCGAACAGACCTGCCACGTTTTCACCGGCGGCAATGGGCACGCCGCAGGCACGGACACTGGCCAGGCTGTGGATATCTTCGGGCGGCCAGACGGGCTCTTCCAGCCACAGCAAATGATCACCGGCGAGTGATTGGGCCATCTCGCGCGCCTTGACCGGTAACCAGGCGCAGTTCACATCCAGCATGATCCGGGCGTGCTCGGCGCCCGGCGCGGCAATCGCTGCAAGTGTGGCTTCGCGCGTGACTTCATGAAGCTTGATGAATTGGTAACCCTGTCGGGCAGCGGTGGAAACGTTTTGTGCCACCAGTGCAGGGTCGGTGTAGCACAGCAGGCTCGCGTAGGCATTGAGTTCAGTGCGGGCCGGACCCCCCAGCAATTGCCAGACCGGCTGATTGGCACGCTTGCCTGCCAGATCCCAGAGCGCGATCTCGACGCCTGAAAAACCATAGACAAAAGAACCGTTGCGTCCCAGCAGGTGTGTGCTGTGCAGGATCGCGCGCGTGACACCGTTAATGTCTGTTGCATCGCGCCCCAGCATGAGTGGGGCAATGATTGAGTCGATGGCAGCTTTGGTTGAGGCGATGGCCGCGTGACCAAAGGCCTCTCCCCAGCCAACCAGGCCATCTTCGGTTTCAACTTTGACCAGCAATATTTCGAGATGATCCCAGAGCTGTCCGGCAAAACGGTTGTGCGGCCCGCCCATGGTGAAAGGCAGGGCAATAACGGATGTCTCGATCGCGGTGATTTTCATTATTTTATTTTCATGGATGACGATGTTCAAATATATTACGCTTCATGTTCCATCAGGCAAATATTAAGTACTCTTTGACCTAAAAACGACGCAAAATCCAAAGATTCACTTCTCGATATAATCCGTGCACTTTACGATCGTTGATTGTATGCAACCCCTTTCTTTGAAGGCATCTTGATGGTTGACACCCTCCAGGCAGAAAGCATCTATAAAAAAGTCACTCTGCGACTGATTCCGTTTTTATTCGTTTGTTATCTTGCCGCATACCTTGATCGTGTAAACGTCGGGTTTGCCAAGTTGCAGATGTTGTCCGATTTGAAATTCAGCGAAACAGTCTACGGTCTGGGCGCAGGGATTTTCTTTATCGGTTATTTCCTTTTCGAAGTGCCGAGCAATATCCTGCTCGAAAAAATTGGTCCCCGCGTCTGGATTGCCCGCATCATGGTGACCTGGGGCATCCTTTCTTCTTGCATGATGTTTGTTAACAGCGAAATCAGCTACTACATCCTGAGATTTTTTCTGGGGGTGGCTGAAGCTGGATTCTTCCCCGGCATCATCCTGTACCTCACTTACTGGTACCCGCAGGATCGCCGTGGCCGAATTGTTGCGTTGTTCATGACTGCGGTTGCGTTCTCGGGCGTGATCGGCGGACCGCTCTCGGGCTGGATCATGGAAAACTTCTCCGGCACGCATGGACTGGCCGGCTGGCAGTGGCTGTTTGTCCTGGAAGGTATCCCTTCGGTCATTCTCGGTGTGGCAACTTTTTTCTATCTTGATGACACCGTTCTCAAGGCAAAGTGGCTCAACCCAGAAGAAAAAGCGTTCCTCAAAGCACGCCTGGATGCGGACGCAGCGACAAAAGTACATCTCCCGATCGCTAAAATCTTTACTGACTTACGTGTCTGGATTTTTAGTGGCATCTATTTCTTTCTGGTGATGGGCCTCTACGGTATTGGATTCTGGCTGCCAAACCTGATTAAGACAGCAGGCGTGACTGATGTGTTTCACAACGGGCTGCTCTCTGCGATCCCTTATCTGGTTGCTGCGATTGCAATGGTGCTGGTTGGCAAGAACTCTGACCGCACTGGCGAGCGCCACTGGCATATGTTTTTGATCACCATCGTGGGTGCGGGTGGTTTCTGGATCAGCAGTGTGTTTACGACAAACCTGACGGTTTCATTGATCGGTATTACTTTTGCCGCTGTCGGCGTGCTGTCTTCCATTGCACTTTCCTGGAGTTTGCCTACGGCCTATCTTGCAGGCTCGGCTGCAGCAGCCGGCATTGCAATGATTAATTCGATTGGCAACCTGTCAGGTTTTGTGAGCCCCTTTATTGTGGGCTGGATCAAGGACACGACAGGTAGCCTGTCTGGCGGCTTGTACTTCCTTGCCGCGAGTATTGCGATGGGCGGCGTACTGGTCATGTCGACTAAATTACTGAAGCCAGTCAAGAGCTGAGCATCACTCGACACAGAGTTTCTGAATAGGCTCAGCTGTTCGCGCGCTTACTGATTGTTTCAGTAAGCGCGTTTTTAATTTTGAGTTGCATCTCTAACGCCGATCGAACTGTTTGGGTATGCATCGCTACCGTCGTATCAATGTCCTTTCCATACCCGCCAGCCATGGATAGTGCGATGGGAATCGAGTGCTGCCGGGCAAATTCCAGCACCCGCTGATCCCGCTGGTACATGCCGGCATCCGTCAGACTCAGG
>CANCOC010000112.1 GCA_947379755.1 Alcaligenaceae bacterium
CTTTCTGCGTGCACGGATACCCACCGTTGCGCAGTCAGCTGCACATTGGGCACAACGCGAACTGCACTCACCTGTTGAAGTGTTCGCGACGCTCAGAGAGTGGAAAAACAATTTCCGTTGATATGCGCTTTTTACGTTTCGTACCGATACTCTGCTTAGTCATCCTCGCGGGTTGTGCTGGCCTGCCTCGTCCGGACAGCCGTTACACCGCGCAAGACACGTCACGCACAATCGACCTGACTGTGCCCCCGCTCGACGCCTGGGAACGTATCCGTCGCGGCTACGCCATTCCGAACCTGAACTCGCCACTCGTGGACAAATGGACGGCCTATTACGCCTCCCACCCCGAAGCCATGCAGCGAATGGCAACCCGTGCAGGCAAGTACCTGTATTACATCGTGGATGAAATCAATCGTCGCGGACTGCCGACCGAACTAGCGCTCTTGCCTTTTGTTGAAAGCGCCTATAACCCGATTGCGTACTCGTCGGCCAAAGCAGCAGGACTATGGCAATTCATCCCGAGCACCGGTACACAGTTCAAACTCAAGCAAGACTGGTGGCGCGATCAGCGTCGTGATCCAATCGCCTCGACCAATGCGGCACTTGATTACCTGGAATATCTGTTTGAATTTCAGGGCGACTGGTACCTGGCACTGGCTTCCTACAACTGGGGCGAAGGTTCGGTCAAAAGAGCCGTGACTCGCAACCTGGCTGCAGGCAAACCCACTGACTATCTGTCTCTGAGCATGCCCGACGAGACCCGCAACTACGTCCCCAAACTGCAGGCCATCAAGAATATCGTCGGCGATCCCGAAAAATATGCAGTCCTGCTACCGCAGGTCGATAACGAACCGTACTTCGTTTCCGTCAAAAAGACGATGGATATCGACTTTCATGTGGCCGCGCAGCTTGCCGAGATGCCCATCGAAGACTTCAAGGCACTGAATCCATCGTTCAACCAGGCCGTCATTTCGGCCATGGAAGACCACGCAGTCATCCTGCCGAAGGACAAAGTCGATATTTTCAACACCAATCTGTCTGAATACAAAGGTGAGTTGTCTTCCTGGAAAATTTACGAAGCCAAGCAGGGTGAAACGTTCAACTCGATCGCGAATAAATTTGGCGTATCCGAATCGCGTCTGCGCGAGGCCAACCGTATTGCGCCAGGTGTGCGAAGCGCTAGCGACCAGTCAGTCATGATTCCCGGCCCTGCTGGCCAGGGCATTCAGCTTGCACCGCCAGCAGTCGGACGCGCCCCCCAGATTGCTGGCAAGGCGGTCAGTCAGACAAAAGCCGAAGTGAACAGCACCCGTGTGCGCACACATATCGTACGCAAGGGTGACACACTGGAATCGGTCGCCCGTCAATATGGCACAAACACCAGTACATTACGCGCACTAAACAACCTGAAAAATGATACCGTCAAGCTCGGCAACAAGTTACGGATCCCAGGTACTGGTACTCGCAGTTAATCACCATCAACTTTAATTATTTTTTGACTACTAGGATCTACAAATGGGCTTTCTGACTGGCAAACGCATTCTGATTACCGGTGTGATTTCAAACCGCTCAATCGCTTATGGCATTGCCCGTGCCTGTCACGAACAAGGTGCAGAGCTTGCCTTTACTTATGTGGGCGAGCGGTTTCTGGAACGTGTCACGGAATTCGCCGCTGAATTCGGCAGCAGCATTGTGCTGCCTTGTGATGTGTCACTCGACAGCGAAATCGAATCAAGCTTTTCAGAACTCGCCAAACACTGGGATGGTCTGGATGGTCTGGTCCATTCCATTGGCTTTGCGCCACGTGAAGCCATCGCCGGAGATTTTCTCGATGGCATGACACGCGAGAACTTTCGCATCGCACACGACATTTCAGCCTACAGCTTTCCAGCACTTGCCAAAGCTGCACGTCCAATGATGGCAGGGCGCAATGGCTCGGTGCTGACGCTGACCTATCTGGGTGCTGAGCGTGCCATGTCAAACTACAACACAATGGGCCTGGCCAAAGCATCCCTCGAAGCCAGTGTGCGTTATCTGGCAGCCAGCCTCGGACCACTGGGCATCCGCTCAAACGGGATTTCTGCCGGCCCGATCAAAACACTCGCCGCCAGTGGAATTAAAGATTTTTCAACCATCCTGAAGTTTGTCGAAGCCAATGCACCACTGCGTCGCAACGTAACAATCGAACAAGTCGGCAACGTCGCTGCATTCTTGCTTTCTGAATTATCTTCAGGCGTGACGGGCGAGATTGTGCACGTAGACTCCGGATTCTCGAAGATCGTCGCTGGACTGATCGAATAAAAAACCGGCGCACGCGCTGAGCTGCGTGCGCAAATGTATTGATAACAGGGAGACAACGCCATGAAAAAAATTCAACAATGGTGTAACAAAACAATATTCATAGCGATGGGATTATTGATCGCGCCTCTTGCCTCGACAGCACAAACTGACGCCGCACAAAACTATCCGGACAAACAGATCCGGATTATCGTGCCCTACTCTGCTGGCGGATCAACCGATGCACTCGGACGACTGGTGGCGGGCGAGCTCAGCAGCGCATGGAAACAAACCGTCATTGTTGAAAACAAGCCAGGCGCGAGCGGCATGATTGGCAATGATCTGGTTGCAAAGTCTGCTCCTGACGGCTACTCCGTATTATTGGGGATCACAGCGCTCATTCAGGGACCGCATCTTTTCAACAAGATTCCTTACGACGTGAATACCGACCTGATCCCTGTCGCACTGATCGGTCTGTCACAAGATTTTCTGGTCGTGAAAGCAAGCTTTCCTGCCAATACTCTTGAAGAGTTCGTCCAGGTCGTCAAAGCGAATCCAGGCAAATATAGCTATGGTTCATATGGTGCAGCGACCTCTTCAAACATCCACGGCGAGATGCTCAAAAGCCAGGCTGGCCTCGATCTGACACACATTCCCTACAAGGGTGGTTCACCACAGATGACGGACTTGCTGGGCGGCCAGCTCGATGCAGCCTTTATCGACGTGGGCAACCTGCGCGCGCAGATTAAATCTGAAAAAATCAAGATTCTGGCCTCAACGGGTGAAAGGCGCTCAGAACTCTTGCCAAATATCCGTTCGTTTACGGAGCTCGGCTACAAAGACTTTGAACCCTATGGATTCTTTGCATTCTTTTTACCCGTCAAAACTCCAACGACGATTGTCAACAAGCTCTCTGTCGAAATTATCAGGCTGCTCAACACACCAGAAAACAAAGCCAAGATTGAAGGCATGGGATTGCAACCAGACTATCTCGGTCCAGAAGCTTTCGCAACGCTGCTCAAGCGCGACAGCATCATCTGGGGCAACGTGATCAAGGCAGCCAACATCAAGGTCGAACAGTAATCAGCGTGATGCCGGGAATTTGTTTACCCCGGCATCATTGTTTACCCCGGCATCAGTATCTGACGTGCATGTGCAATGCTTTCACCATGAACCAGCACGCGCTTTTGACGACTGGTCTGACCTGACAGCAATTCAATCTGTTTGCGTGGCTGTTCCAGTCGCTCGGACAGAAAGGCAACTAGCACGTCATTGGCCTTGTTATCGACAGCAGGGGCATTGAGCGATATTTTCAAACGATCGCCATGCTCTCCTACTACGCGCGAAACCTTGGCACCCGGCTGACAGTGGAGCAGCAGCACCACACCGTCTTTGTGCTCGACAATCCAGCTCATTTCATTCCAAAGAAATACATAAGCGCAGCACCAGCCCCACCCATCCCCAGAATCATGAATACCGGATTCACACGCGTGAATACAATCACAATCAAAGTCACGGCAGCCATCCCGAGAGTCAGTGGACCGATGACAGCGGCCTTTGCCACGGCATAGACGCCAGAGCACATCAGACCGATAGAAATGGGTTCGAGCGCGTTTTGCAGCGCACGCCGCCAGGGTCGCTCGCCAATCCTGACCCACAGCCTGCCCACTGTCAGGCACAGCACACTTGAAGGCAGGAAAAACGAGAGAAGCACCACTGCCGCACCGAGCAAGCCCGCGACCTGAAAGCCGAACACCAGCACCATCATCATGTTGGGGCCCGGTGCAAGCTGACCGATACTATAGACATGAACAAAGGCGGTGTGATCAATATTGAATTGCTGGGCCAGGACCGTCTGCATCTCTGGCAGCACAGCAGTGCCCCCTCCGACCGCCAGCAGTGACAGCATGCCAAAGGTCAGGGCCAGATGGATTAAGGCACTCATCGTACGTTACTCATGAGACGGACCCCTCACGGAATCGTCCGATTGGCGCGGACGGTACAGGTACAACGCAACAGGTGCCATGATCACCAGGACCCAGATCAGCGAGAGTTTAAAAAAACTCATGAGCACAAAGGTTGCTACGATGATCGAGAGCGACTTGATGTGTCTGAAATGGTTGGTACCAATTTTGTAGGTAATTGCGGCCAGCAGACCCGTCGCACAGGCGGCAATCCCAGCCAGCAACAGGTTCACCACCGGGTGATCCGCACCTTCGCTATAAGCCACGCCGGCAATCAGGACAAAAAGCGTTCCTGGCAAAATCAGGCCGAGTGTCGCAGCAACGGCACCCAGCGTGCCACGCACATGATCCCCCGCCAGCACCGCCAGATTGACAGAGTTCAACCCCGGCATGGTCTGGCTGATGGCAAGCGTTGCCATGAATTCATCCGCAGTGAGCCACTTACGTTTTTCAATCAGCAAAATGCGCTCGTACGCCACAATGCCCCCACCAAAGCTGACGGCACCGATCAGGAGAAACTCGATAAAGAGCTCCCATAGCGAAGCAACAGGATGTTCAGCATCGCCTGTGCTTGGGGTAGAACTTTGATCAGGCGCAAGACTCATGCGGGCTTGCCATAAATCAGCGCGGTCTTGGTAGACCCCGTTGCAAGCCAATCTGGAATCGCCAACTGCAAATTTTTAAAAAACTTGTCTGCGCGTTTATGGGCTTTGCTATCGTCACGATTGCTTTCGGTGACGCGGTACGAAAACGCAAGCTCACCAATAATTGGGTCTCCCACGCTACGCATCCAGATGCCAATATCGCAATGGGCCTGGACACTGTCACCAAAGGCAATATTACCCAGCGGCAGGCAGGCTTCCAGAATCTTGTTTGTGACGCCGCCGACGATACGCACAGGCAGTTTGGCGTCAATACCCAGCCTGTGTACATCAGGAAAGAACTTGACGATGCTGGACATCTTGCGATCAAAAATCTGATCAATCGGCACAGTATCCAGAATTGCATTATTCGAATAGATCAGACGCGACGTACCCAGACCATCGCCCCGCAAAATCTCTTCTTTAAGACGCAGACGAGATTTATGTGCAAGATCAGGCTTGGGATCATAAAGGAGGGACTGTTTCATCGAATCGGCTCGGCATTTCATGGTGACTTCGCACCAGTCATCCACCCATACATTCTGGCGCGATTCACGCACCCGCAGTATCAGGTTGCTCCTGCGAAAGTGCTCGCCCGGGGTGTCATAAAAGTAGACATTCCGCAGACCCGTATTGGCGTTGTCAAGGTGAAAGAACTCTACCTCTGATTTTTTACAGAATGCAATCAGCAATGCACTCAACTGCTCGATGCGACTGCGGCGATCAAGGCCTTCGGGCTTGATTAAAAGCTTGAATTCGCGATTTGTAATACGTTTGTTCAGTTTCATACCGTATGTTCCTTATGGCCGGTTCAGAGAGGTACCTTGCTGCCAGTCCTGCGATGCGATCTAAAAAACCTCTTTAAATCCCTATAAATTTGTAGTGCCGAAATAATGACAAGTGAAATCGAAATTGGCACGACAGAGATATAACCCGTTTTCTTAAAACTGATTGCCCCGACGATCCCGCCAAACAGAAACATCCCAAAGATCAGCAGATGCGCCCTGAGCTTCTGACGATTAGCCTGCACCATATGTACTTTGTTGCCCTCGGCAGATTGGTTCCAGTACAGCAGCCTGCCCAGTTCAATGCCGATGTCCGTCACAATCCCGGTCATATGGGTGGTTCGAATCTCGGCTCTTGAGACTTTGGTAATAATCGCATTCTGCAGCCCCATCACAAAGCATAATATCAACGCAATCGCGGGAATTGTCAGTGGCTTGTAGATATGCAAATATGCGCCCAGCACCCCAAACATCAGCAACACCAGGGCCTCAAGTAAAAGCGGCAAGGCAATTTCGCTGTGTATCCTGTGCCGGCGCCCCCAATTCACCAGCACGGCAGTCACAATCGCTCCAAATATGAAAGAGGCCAGTAGCGACAACCCTCCCAGAACGGGAATGAGATTATTCAATGCCAGATGATCTCCAATGCTTGAGATGATCCCGGTCATGTGCGAGGTGTATTGGCTAATCGCCATAAACCCACCGGCATTGACTGCACCCGCCACAAAAGCAAGATAGGCACCCAACTGATAGTTCGAGCGCTGTCTGCGACGGATGTTGGTCAGTCGATTTAAGATCTTGAAAGGCATATTCATATCTTGAACAAGCAACAACCCTCGGTGCATTTATTTGCGGTGAATTTGATCTGGATTAAGAATCTACTCTGATTATAGGGACGTTTACCGTCTATTCTGCTGAACCGAACTCTGGATAAGAGTAATCTTAGAAGGCCACCAAATGGCTTTATTCTCAAATAATAGGATGCCGAATATGATTATTTCAAGAAACGCGTGGATTGTTGTCGCAGACGGCAGTCGTGCAAACATTTTCGAAAACGTTGGTGAAATCGGCGAAGTCAGCCTGAAACTGTTGCGCTCGGTTGACCAGCATACGGCGCACAAGCGTGATAATGGCCACGACCACACCAGCCAGGCAGCAGACGGCCAGGGACACTCAAAGTCGGCGCAAGAGCCTAAAGATCCACATGCCGCACAAAAGCATGACTTTCTGCAGTTCCTGATTGATGGTCTGGTCTTTGATGTGCAGTCGGGTCAATGTCCCGAAATCGTGCTGATTGCAGGCCCGACGTCACTGGGTGACCTGCGTCAGCACCTGCCAGC
>CANCOC010000113.1 GCA_947379755.1 Alcaligenaceae bacterium
AGAGCTGTTGGTGCAATGGTCTGCACAGCGGATGTAATGGCCTTGACGCAATGACCACAGGTCATATCAGGAACTTGGAAGGAAATCATGGCTTCACCTCAAAAAAATACGCATGTTGCAGATTCGTTCATTATCCATCAATTAGATTACAGCTCCGTTGACGCAAATCAATTTTCGGGGCAAACCAAAAGCTCTGATACAAGCCACATGCTATGGTGAGCGAGGCTTGTACCAGATCTGAATGATCAGAGATCTTCTGATCCCACTTCACCACGCATATTCACCAAGTGACTCACGATGCCAGCTACTCCAGCAGGAACTGAAATTGATCTCTCTATTGAAGGAATGACCTGCGCGTCCTGTGTATTGCGGGTTGAGAAAGCCTTGACCGCTGTGCCTGGAGTTTCAAACGCGACAGTCAATCTCGCAACGCAACGCGCGCACCTGATCCTTGATGCTCAATTGTCAGATCCTTCTCAGACCACCACAGGCGCAGTAGCGGCAGTTAAAAAGGCCGGCTATGAAGCGAGTGAAATTCAAACGCACAGCACCCCTACAGATACACTGACCGCCTCGCGCGAGCTTGAAGCCGCTCACCTGCAACGCACACTGATCCTTGCGCTGATCCTGACCCTGCCAGTCTTTGCGCTGGAAATGGGCTCGCACCTGATTCCTGCCGTGCATGAGTTTGTTCATACATTTATTGGCATGCAACGTAGCTGGATTGTGCAGTCAGTTCTCACCACACTTGTCCTGATTGGTCCAGGTCGCATCTTCTTTACCAAGGGTCTTCCTGCACTCTGGCATCTCTCGCCGGAAATGAACTCACTGGTGGCAATGGGTGCAGGTAGCGCCTGGCTGTATTCGATGGTGGCAACCTATGCACCGCATTGGTTGCCCGAAGGTACGCGCTATGTGTATTTTGAAGCGGCGGCGGTCATCGTCACGCTGATCTTGCTGGGTCGCATGCTTGAAGCTCGCGCCAAAGGACGCACGGGTGCTGCGATTCAGCATCTTGTCGGTTTAGTCCCCCGACAGGCTCGTGTGATCAGGGGTGGCCAGACGATCGAAATTGATATCGAAGCGGTCATTCCTGGCGACCATGTGCTGGTTCGTCCGGGTGAAAAAATTCCTGTTGATGGAGACATTGTTGAAGGGACTCCCTATATCGATGAGGCCATGATTACGGGCGAACCGATCCCTGTCACCAAACAGGTCGGTGATCGCGTCACGGGTGGCACGATCAATACAACCAATAGCTTTACTTTTGTAGCGACTCACACAGGTGGCGACACGGTGCTCGCCCACATCATTCGCATGGTTGAGAGCGCTCAGGGCGCCAAACTGCCGATTCAGGCTGTAGTCGACCGTGTCACGGCAGTTTTTGTACCAGCAATCATGTTGTGTGCACTGACAACGTTTGCTGTGTGGCTGTGGTTGGGTCCTGCACCCAGCCTGGGCTATGCACTTGTCAATGCCGTCGCGGTGATGATCATTGCCTGTCCCTGCGCAATGGGCCTTGCGACACCTACGTCAATTATGGTGGGCACAGGACGGGCTGCTGAACTTGGCGTGCTGTTCAGACAAGGTGATGCCTTGCAGCGCTTACGTGACATCAAGCTCATTGCGTTCGACAAGACAGGCACCCTCACCCTGGGCAAACCAGTTCTGACAGATATGCTTGTACTGGATCCCTCGTATGATCGTGCAACGCTGTTGTCATGGGTCGCGGCGATGCAGATCCATTCCGAACACCCGATTGCGCGTGCCATTGTGAATGCAGCAACGACCGAACAACTGCCCATACCCACCGCAAAGGAGTTTTCGGCCATTCGTGGTGCAGGTGTCCGTGCACAGGTACACGACAAAGAGATTCTCTCCGGCGCCCAGAATCTGATGCAAGAGCATGGTATTGAGACGAGTGCGGCGAGCGAACAAATTAAACAGTGGGGACTTGAGGCCAAGACACCGATCTATGTCGCGGTCAATGGCAAACTTGCCGCAATCATGGCAGTTGCTGATCCGATCAAGCCAAGCGCAAAATCTGCTATAGCGGCGCTCCATCGTCTGGGCCTTAAAAGCGTCATGATTACGGGTGACAACGTTCACACTGCGCAAGCAGTGGCCAGGGAGCTCGGTATTGATCAGGTGCACGCTCAGGTCTTACCCGAAGGCAAGGTTGCCGTGTTGCAATCCTTGCGCGAGGCGGGTCAAGTGCTTGCCTTTGTAGGTGATGGGATTAACGATGCGCCAGCATTGGCGACAGCTGATGTGGGCATCGCGATTGGCACGGGCACCGATGTCGCCATCGAGTCAGCCTCGGTCGTGTTGATGTCCGATGACTTGCACGGCGTAGCCAATGCCGTGGGATTGTCGCGTGCCACACTCATCAACATCAAGCAGAATTTATTCTGGGCCTTTGCATATAACGTCGCACTTGTCCCGCTTGCGGCTGGCGCGCTCTATCCGAACTTTGGCGTTCTACTATCACCGATGTTTGCCGCAGGTGCCATGACATGCTCGAGTGTATTCGTAATCGCCAATGCATTACGTCTCAAGCGCTTTAAACCTGTCACTTAGGTTTCCAGACGTGGGTCATTGTCATCGGATCGGGGCGTTGTGCTGGCGTTGTGGGATGAATAGGTGTGCCCACAGCAAGAAATCCCACAAAACGATAATCTAGCGAATCGAATCCAAGTGCCTCGGGCACTTCTTCGGTATAACTTCCAAGCCCAGTGCTCCAGTAACTGGCAAAACCCATTGCATGTGCGGCATTTTGTATATTCATGACAGCAGCCCCCATCGATAGCGTCTGTTCGATTTCTGGAACCTTGCTATTGTCATGCGAGATCTTATAGGCAAGCCCAATCAAAAGCGGCACCTTTGACATCCAGTTGCGTGTGTTCTGCTCTTTTTGCGCAGTAATCTCACGTCCCCACCGACGCGTTGCTGCAATCGCAAGATCTGTAAAGGCCGCAATCTCAGCTTGTTCAATCATGGCAAATCGCCAGGCGCGCAAGGCGGAATGATCGGGCGCACAGACAGCAGTCTGCAGCATCAGTTTGATTTGTCCGGCATCAGGACCTGGCGCCTGAACAAGTTTGTTCGACCGACGCGAAAGCATTGATTCAACGTGATCCATACCTGGATTGATTGTCATGACAAAACACCTTTTGTGAAAAATGCTGCAATATAAATTACTTCAAAATCGCTTTGTATAACGGACATTAAAAAACCCCGCATCACAAAAGCGATACAGGGTTCTTAAAATCGAGGTCTGCCGAAACAGACCAGGATCAGCTCAGATTACAGAACTTGAATGTTGGTAGCTGATGGGCCTTTAGCGCCCTGACCAATTTCAAAACTGACTTTCTGATTTTCTTCGAGGGTTTTGTAACCACTCGAGCGAATTTCTGAATAGTGAGCGAACAGATCTTTGCCGCCGCCATCAGGCATGATGAAACCATAACCTTTTTCGGCATTGAACCACTTAACGACACCAGTAGACATTTGAACTTCCTTGATAAATAAAATTCGGGCAAAAACGCCCATCGTGCTAGATGATCAAGGAATGGATAGACACCACTGATTACCACTAAGGGCGACCGACTAGGGACAAAAACCGAATCGCTTGAGAATCTTGCATGTCAAGTGTAGAGGGGAAGCACGCTAGAGTCAAACAAATATATTGAGAAATGTCTCATAAATGCCTGTTTTTTTGTGATTCTCTAAAAAAATCCAGTCAAATTAAAAAAAACAGTGTTTTAACTCGTACAAACAAGATAATTCAATCAAATTCACTGTCTGACTGAACATAAACTTTCATCATCCACTAATCGTTGAGACAAATACCATGAAAGTGATTGTTCTGGGTGCAGGAGTGATAGGCACAACTACGGCGTATTACCTGGCAAAAGCTGGTGCCCAAGTCACCGTAATCGACCGGCAGCCCTGTGCTGGCAACGAAACTAGCTTTGCCAACGCTGGTCAGGTATCTCCTGGTTACTCCACGCCCTGGGCGGCCCCTGGTATTCCCTTCAAGGCCATTAAATGGATGTTTGAACGCCACGCGCCGCTCGCGATTCAGCTCGATGGCAGTCTGTGGCAGCTGCGCTGGATGGCTCAGATGCTGCAAAACTGCACCGCCGGGCGCTACGCTCTCAATAAAGAGCGTATGACCCGCGTGGCTGAATACAGTCGGGACTGCCTGCGACAGTTGCGCGCCGACACCGGCATCCAGTACGAGCAGCGCACCGGCGGTACTTTGCAATTGTTTCGCACACAGGCGCAGATAGATGCAGTCCAGCGTGACATCAAGGTACTTGAAGAATGTGGTGTGGCCTATGAGCTGTTGAATCGGGATCAGCTAACGTCGGTTGAACCCGGCCTTGCCCATGCACGCGAACTCCTTACCGGAGGCTTGCGCTTGCCCAATGACGAGACGGGTGACTGTCAGCTCTTCACGACCGAGTTGGCACTCAAGGCGAGGGAGCTTGGTGTGGAATTCAAATTCGATCAGACTGTCGATCAACTGCTGAGCGATGGCCATCAAGTCACGGGCGTGAGGGTCGGCAACGAGGTTCTGAAAGCAGATCGTTATGTCATGGCATTTGGCAGCTACTCAAGAGAACTGCTTGCCCCTCTTTCGATGGGTCTGCCGGTATACCCCGTCAAAGGTTATTCACTGACAATTCCACTCATTGACGAGTCAAAAGCACCACAATCAACTGTGCTTGACGAGACATATAAAGTCGCAGTCACCCGTTTTGATCAGCGCATCCGTGTAGGTGGAATGGCTGAACTCAGTGGCTTTAATCTCAAACTTAACCCGCGTCGTCGCGAGACCCTGGAAAAAGTTGTGACAGATCTGTTCCCCGGTGGTGATCTCAGCCGCGCGACCTTTTGGACAGGGTTGCGGCCAATGACGCCTGACAGCACACCCGTTGTGGGCGGTACAACTCTGTCTAATCTGTTTATCAACGCCGGTCATGGCACGCTTGGCTGGACGATGGCATGTGGCTCTGGCAAACTCATTTCAGACCTGATCACAGGCGTACAGCCAGAAATCAGTACCGAAGGCCTGGCAATCAGTCGCTATCAAACCGGTCTAAAATCATCACCTGGCAGACCGACAGCGATCCACGCATGACACGACCTTCAAAAGCCCTGATTGATCTGGATGCATTGCGTCACAATTACACGCGCATGCGTGAGATGCATGGTGGTCGGGCGCTTGCCGTTGTCAAGGCAAATGCCTACGGACACGGTGCGTTGAAATGCGCTCAGGCGCTTTCGGGAATAGCCGATGGTTTTGCGGTGGCCTTTGCCGCAGAAGCTCTTGAGCTCAGGATGGGTGGCATTCACAAGCCAGTCCTGTTGCTCGAAGGTTGCTTTGATCAGGACGAACTCCTTCAAGCCTCGCACCAAGACCTCTGGATCGCAGTGCATCAAGAGTCGCAACTGCAGATGATCGAACAAACAACACTGCCTGCGAAATCACTTCACGCCTGGCTAAAAATTGATTCTGGCATGCACCGCGCCGGATTCAATCCGGATCAGGTCAAACAGGCCTACGCGCGTCTGGCTGCGTGCCCTGCCGTTGCTGCGATTACCTTCATGACGCACTTTGCGCGCGCGGACGAACCGGATCAGCTCGCAACAGCCAAACAGATCAAAGTTTTTGATGACGCGACGGCAGGGTTGCCAGGCGATCGCAGCCTGAGCAATTCAGGTGCAATAATTGCCTGGACCGATGCGCGGCGAGACTGGGCACGACCAGGGATCGTCTTGTATGGTGCGGACCCGATGCCATCGAACAACCATGGCCTCATTCCTGTCATGACCCTGCAGAGCAAGGTATTTGCAATTAAGACGATTGCACCAGGCGAATCACTTGGGTATGGCGGAACATTTGTTGCAGAGCGCCCAACGCGTGTGGGACTTGTTGCTATAGGGTATGCCGATGGCTACCCACGCATAGCTCCAACAGGGACCCCAATTGCAGTCGATGGCCAACTAACACGTACGATTGGTCGGGTGTCCATGGATATGCTGACAGTGGATCTGACCGACCTGCCCGAGCAAGGCATCGGTGCCAGCATCGAATGCTGGGGACGTCAGATCGATGTCAATCTTGTTGCCAAGGCCGCTGGCACGATATCCTATGAGCTGCTTTGTAACGTAAAAAGAGTGCCTCGCGTCTATATTGGTGATTAGCAGTTTAGAATCTTCCAAACACTTGGTAGATCAAACATGCAACTCGCCACCTGGAACGTCAATTCCTTAAAAGTCCGTCTGCCTCAGGTACTCGCCTGGCTAGAGGCCAACCCTGTTGATGCCCTCTGTCTGCAGGAACTTAAACTTGACCACGACAAGTTTCCACTCGAAGCCTTTACCGAAATTGGTTATCACGCCGGCTGGGCAGGTCAAAAAACCTACAACGGCGTAGCCGTGATCTCTCGTCATCCAGGCACGGAAATTGTTCGCAACATTCCCGGCTTTGAAGATCCCCAGCAACGGGTCGTGGCCACGACATTGCCCTACGGAACAGGAGAGATCCGTGTGATCTGTGCATATTGCCCAAATGGCCAAGCACTCGACAGTGACAAGTATGTCTATAAGCTGGCATGGTTCAAAGCTTTTGAAGCCTGGCTCGCAACTGAAATCCAGCGCTATCCGAATATAGCGGTACTGGGCGACTACAACATTGCCCCCGCAGATGAGGATGTCCATAACCCAGAAAAATGGATCGGTCAGATCCTGGTGTCTGAACCTGAACGTGCCGCACTCTCCGGATTATTAAATCTGGGCTTTAAAGATGCGTTCAGGCTGTTTGACCAGCCAGCCAAATCATTTAGCTGGTGGGATTACCGAATGAACGGATTCAAGCGTAATGCCGGGATGAGAATCGACCACGTTTTACTGTCAGCGTCACTTGTTGA
>CANCOC010000114.1 GCA_947379755.1 Alcaligenaceae bacterium
GAACCCTTGTATGGCACATGGAGCAGATCAATCCCTGCAGCCTTCTTGAGCATTTCCATTGCGATGTGCTGCGTCAGGCCACTCCCACCCGAGCCATAGGCCAGTTTGCCTGGACGCGCTTTAGCGTAAGCCACCAGTTCCTGAAAAGTATTGACGGGTGTCTCGGCGCTGACCGCCAGAAACATCGGCGTTGTATTTGTCAGGATGATCGGCGCAAAATCCTTGATAGGATCGTAAGGCAGATTTTTAAACAGAGCCGGATTGATCGCCAGGGTTGCACCAGAGGTGATCAGCAGCGTATAGCCGTCAGCCGGTGCACCTTTGACATACTCATGCGCGATGATGCCTGAGGCACCTGCACGGTTGTCGACAATGACGGGTTGCTTGAGGTCCTCGCCCAGTTTGGCAGCAAAATAGCGCGCCAGGGCATCAATCGCCTGACCACTGGGAAAGCCGACCACCATGCGGATCTGGCGTGAGGGATAAGACTGTTCTGCAGCCGAGGCAGCAGAGGATGTTGGTGTTTGCGCACAGGCAAAAGGTGTGACGGCCCAGGCCAGAGCTGCGGCTACCAAGGTTCGGCGAATATTTTTCATGTCTCTCCATTGATCGGGTCTATGCTGCCCGAATTTGATCCAGCCACAAGGGCATTCAGTTGGCCAGTATTGAGGTTCCAGACGATTCACACAATTCGTCATGCGTGATAGACTTATCAGCTTTACAAATATATCTTTCAGGAACTGGCCTTGGTATCCTCCCACGCGCCCGCAGAGACTGGCTCCTACTCGCTGCGGCTCGACCTGGTCGAGCTTGAGACCTTTATCGCGATTGTTGAATCAGGCAGTTTTAGTCTGGCAGCAGTGCGCATGCATGTTTCCCAACCCTCGGTGACGGCACGCGTGCAGCGCCTGGAAGCGCGTTTGCGCACCAAACTTTTGCGCCGCACCACACGCAACGTCGAGCCCACAAAGGATGGCGTGCGCCTGTACGAAGAATCCATACTGGCGCTGCAAGGACTGCACAAACTGGTTAGAAAATTCGATACCCTGGCCGACCGTGGCGGCCATCGCATCGTCGTCGCGGCCACACCAATGATCGCAGCCACTACTTTGCCCAGCATCATTCACGCCTACAAGCAGCGCTACACGGATGTTCGCATCCAGCTGCTCGATCTCCAGTACCGCGAAGTGATTGAACAAGTCCAGTCGGGAGGAGCAGATCTTGCCGTGATTGCGCTTGATGAGGACTCGACAAAATTGCGCTTTCAGACTCTTGCGGACGAGGAACTGGTACTGGTCATGCCTGCCAACCATCCCCTGACGTCACTCAAAGAAGTCACGCTTGAAAAAGTATTGCAATACCCGATGATGATTCTGGATCGCTACACCAGCCTGATGGCCACGATCGAAGAAGAATGCCGTAAACGCAACTTACCCGTCAAGCCGCTGAGCGAAGCGACCCAGCTCAATACCTTGCTGGGCATGATTGATGCGGGTAACGGAATCACCTTCCTGCCGCGTTCAATGGCACAGGCCAACGCCAGGCACACACGTGCAACACTTCATGTGAAGGATGTGCGGCTCACGAGACGATATGGCATTGTCATTGCTAAAAAAGGTGAGCCCAGCAGTGCAGCACAGAGTTTTATCAGCTACCTGCATCAGGAATATGCAAATACACTGGCAGCCCAATGACAGGCATAACAGGTCGCCATACAAAACATTGCGAACACCCCCTGCCGATATATTAGCTCTGCCTATAAGTTTGTCAGTATTCCTGAATTGCGCAAGGGCCGCGACGCGGATAATCTCGTTGCTGGCGATTCATCCGTGCCCCTACACTCACTGATACTGAACGACTTATGAAAACCTGCGACGCACCTCTCGATACCATCAGACTCCACACACCACAGCGCTTTGCCTTTGTACATGCACAGTGGCACGAGGAAATTGTCCTGAGCGCATGGCAAACCTTTCAAGCCGAAATGGAACGCCAGGGGCATACGACTGACAACATCGACCTGATCGCTGTGCCGGGTGTATTTGAAATCCCGCTCTGTGCAAAAAAAATGGCCCAAAGTGGCCAGTATGCAGCAATCGTCTGTTGCGGCTTAGTAGTGGATGGTGGGATCTACAGGCATGACTTTGTATCAGCCGCGGTTGTCAATGCACTGATGGCCTTGCAACTCGAGCTAGAAGTCCCAATGATTTCAGTTGTCCTGACGCCTCATCACTTTCACGAAAGTGAGACGCACCGTACGTTTTTTACGGAACACTTCAAGCTTAAGGGCGTGGAAGCAGCGCATGCTTGTCTGGGTATTGTGACGCAGCTACAAGCTATTGCGGGCTAGATGCGCATACACACTAGGTGGACTAGATCCATCAAGAGCGAGAAACAGTGAGCTTGTGGCACCAAATGTTGGTTCAGGAGTATTCAGCCACACTTGTCGTATTTACAAAGGTAAAGAGTCGCTAGAGCCAAAAAAATAATTTATGGATTTTGAGAAAAACCATAAAACCATCAGAGTAAAAAAAACTCCAAGAAAGGTACTCAGAGCAATCATTGACTTTGCCCAACCGATCTGAAAATTTGAAATCGTGACCAGATTGAAATAATGGCAAAGCGAGTGACTCACGCTAAACAAAAGTGCAAGCCCCAAAAGCTGAATATGACTGAATTTTTCTAGATTTGGACCAACTCCAACCAAAGATAGGTAAGATTTAACTACCACCATTTGAACGGTGATAGAGAACGAAACGATTGCAACGATCGTCAACCAGAAAACATCTGGATAATTGATCGTGTAATTCATTATTAATACAAAAATAACACCCAATGCACCACTGATACCTCCTACTAGAATTGCAACAAAAGCGATCCCTGCAGGAAAATACACGATATCAAAAGTGCCAAAGTTTTTCATGTACTCAGACGATGCGCTCTGCAAGACTAAAAATAAATAGAGAAACACAGCCGAGATTGAAAAAACTATTAACTCTGAGGCATAGCTTTTTTTAGTTAATTGATTCATGACTTTTAAGCGTTCTATTGATCAAGGTATGCCAGCATCAGAGAAAAATTTTTAAATAGGCGACTTATATTTAAAAATCACAATTTGGCTTCCAGCCCTACCGATATCAATGTTTCTCATAGTTATAAAAACATATATAATTAATTGCTAAAAATTATTTCTTTCACTACCTTTATTACGTCGATATGGGTATAAAACTAATAGCTAAACAGTAGGTATCCAAATCTAATAAGGTTTTCGTACACCAGACTTACACAATCACTTAAATTAATCTGGCGAGCGCCTGATCAATCAAATACTTGCCTACTGAAGCGTTTATATTCAAACAACCTAAATTTAATCAAGAATCTAGTTATGCCTGAACTTTATCTAAAATTCTTAAATTTTATGAATGCCCTCGACGAGCCTATTTTCGAGGATAAAAAAAATGGTTGTTGGCAACTATTGCAAAGAATCTGTTCACAAGCATTTATCTCAAAAAATTTTTACACAGTGAACGAAGTAATCGGCTGGAAGGAACTTGGATCTCAAGCATCCTTACACAAGCGTCTGCATGAACTCGCTAGTCTCAATCTTGTCACTCTGGACACACATCAAACGGATGGCAGGATAAAAATCGTTACTCCAACGGCACAAGCAAGGAAACTGTTCAAAAAACTGGACAAAATCATGTTGAATGCTGTGGCCTAAATCCCACGGGTACGAAAATCTCTGCACCGGTCAACTGCAAGCGCGGGTCTGCACATCACTCAACTGGCACGCGTCAGCTAGTTCAAGACATCATCAATAAATATTAGATAAATATGACCAACCGGCATATTTTCTTTTTGTATGGCCGTTCTTATCATGTGAACAGAGTGTGCGTTTAGAGCACACTCCTGGACAAAATTCAGCGATGAACCGCGTTCAAACCATCGGCTGGCAGGAGTTCACCATGTCTGAAGATCAGAACGATGCACTACAAGATGCAGTACAAGTTTCACGCCGTCAGTTACTGAAAGGTGCCTTGTTAGGGGGTGTTGCTGCTGGCGTGAGCCTGCCTGACCTCGCGCAGGCCCAACCCGCAGCAGCACCAGCGGCGGCTGCCACCCATGCAGCCCAGAGTCAGGACACACCAAAAGGCTATGTATTTTTGACGCCAGCCGAAGCAGGATTTGTTGAGGCAGTCTCTGAGCATATGATCCCGGCGGATGCACTGACTCCTGGCGGTATTGACCTGGGTATTCCGGTATATGTTGACCGCGCCCTGTCGGGCAGTTGGGGCCGGGGGGACCGCATCTACATGGAGGGACCGTGGGCAGTTGGCACTCCCATGCAGGGTTATCAGTTACCCCTCACGCCTGCCGGGCTATACCGGGCGGGTATTGCTGCGACAGACGACTACTGTGTGAGTAGCTTTGGCAAGACCTTTGACTTGCTGGAGGCCTCACAAAAAGAGGTTGTACTCAAGGATCTGAGCGCAGGCAAGATTGCTTTTAAGGGTGGCCTGCCCTCCCAGGCTTTTTTTGCGGTGGTTTACCAGACAGTGGTTGAGGGCATGTTTGCCGATCCGATCTACGGTGGCAATGCGGACAAAGCCAGTTGGAAAATGCTGGGATTCCCTGGCGTTATCGCAACCCATGCGCTGGACATGAAAAGTTTTAAGAACAAAAAATATACTGGCGCGACCTTATCGATTGCTGACGCAAGTTAAAGGTAAAGTTCAAGGGAGTTGTCATGGCCAAAAGTTATCCAGAAGTCGATGTGGTCATTGTTGGAATGGGCTGGACTGGCGGCATTGCCTCCAAAGAACTGTCCGAAGCCGGTTATTCCGTTGTGGCGCTTGAACGTGGTGCGCCGCGATCCTCAGAGCAAGACTTTTCTGTTCCGCACATCCGCGATGAGCTCATGTACAGCACCAGAACCGGGCTGATGCAGGATGTCAGACGTGACACGCTGACCATCCGCAACAATCCGGCGCAAACAGCACTCCCGATGCGAAAACTCGGTGCATTCTTGCCAGGAGAAGGTCTGGGCGGTGCGGGTGTGCACTGGAACGGTCACACTTGGCGCTGGAACGACAATGACTTCAAAATCCGCTCCCGCTATGAGGAACGTTACGGCAAAAAATTCATCCCAGCAGAGATGACAATCCAGGACTGGGGTGTCACCTACGATGAGCTCGAACCCTATTACGAAAAGTTTGAGCGGGTCGCAGCTATTTCTGGTCAGGCAGGCGTTGTCAACGGCAAAATTCAGGCGGGCGGCAATCCATTTGAAGCATCACGAAAAAACGATTACCCCATGCCACCTCTGGCGAGCAGTCTGGCTGTTGATATGTTTGGCGAGGCTGCCAGCAAGCTTGGCTACCACCCTTTTCCGATGCCTACGGCACAAGCCTCACGCCCTTATACAACCCCCGACGGTGCAAAAATGGGGCAGTGCCAGTATTGTGGCTTTTGTGAGCGCTTTGGCTGTGAAGCTAACGCAAAAGGAAGCCCCCATCTTGCCGTGATCCCTTTCGCGATGAAGCAAAAAACCTTTGAGCTGCGCATGCATAGCTGGGTCACCAGGATTGTGATGGATGCCAGCAACAAGGTTGCAACAGGCGTTCAGTACACCAACATGCTGACTGGAGAAGAATGCTATCAGCCAGCCAAACTCGTCATGCTTGCCGCATACGGACTCAACAACGTCCATCTGATGCTGTTGTCCAAAATTGGCAAACCCTATGACCCTGTTTCCCAGACAGGTGTTGTCGGTAAAAACTATTCATACCAGACCGGTACGGGCGCAACACTGTTTTTTGAGGACAAGATTTTTAATCCATTCATGTCAACGGGTGGACTATCCATGATGATGGATGACTTTCATTCCAACTGGGATTTTGATCGGGGTCCTCATAATTTTATCGGTGGGGCCACGATGAATGGCGGCATGTATCATGGCCGCCCGATTGAATATCATCCAGTCCCACCTGGTACACCACAGTGGGGCAAGCAATGGAAGGAAGCCACCGCCAAGTGGTATTCCCGTGCGATGAGCATTGGTTCGAGCGGCAGTGTGATGTCATATCGCAATAATTATCTGGATCTTGATCCAACGTATCGCAATGCGCTTGGGCAGCCGATGATGCGCATGACCTTTGACTATATGGATAACGAGCGTCGCCTTTCCGTATTTAGTGCCGATATTTTGCAACAAATCGGCAAAAGCATGAATCCAGCCATCATGACAAAAGCAAGTCCACGGATCGAGCCCTGGTCCGTTGTGCCGTATCAGAGCACACACAATACAGGAGGAACCATCATGGGAATCAATCCAAACAACAGCGTTGTCAATCCGTTCTGTCAATCATGGGATGCACATAATATTTTTGTGATGGGTGCCTCTGTGTTCGTACACAATTCCGCCTACAACCCGACGGGACCTGTTGGTGCACTGGCTTATCGGGCGGTGGATACGATCAAAAACAAGTATTTCAAGCAGCCTGGTGCCCTGGTGTCAGCATGAAAGCGCGCCAGAACGTATCCTGCCCCAAGCACATCCTGATGCTCGGGTTACCTGTTGTCGCAGCGTGCCTGTACTTCTCAACGGCAAGATCACAGGACCTCAGGCACGGACAGGAATTATTTGAAAACTGTGTGGCCTGTCATAGCACTCAACCGGGTGTAATGGGGATGGGGCCTAGCCTGGCAGGTATCTTTGGCAGACAGGCCGGTACGCTGGCCGGTTTCAGATATTCGAATGCGATAAAAAAAACCGGGGCAACCTGGGATGCTGCGACATTGAATAAATATCTGGCAGATCCGCAGGCCTTTGCACCGGGCAACAGAATGCCGTACTCAGGCATGCCAGAAGAAAAGGATCG
>CANCOC010000115.1 GCA_947379755.1 Alcaligenaceae bacterium
AATGGCTCAATACGTATTCACCATGCACCGCGTGGGCAAAGTGGTGCCCCCCAAGCGCCAGATCCTGCGTGATATTTCGCTCTCCTTTTTCCCCGGCGCCAAAATTGGCGTGCTGGGTACCAATGGCTCCGGTAAATCGACCCTGCTTAAAATCATGGCGGGCGTTGACAAGGAGATCGAGGGTGAAGCCACGCCCATGCCTGGTCTGAATATTGGTTATCTGGAACAAGAGCCCAGACTGAATCCGGATCACACAGTCCGCGAGGCCGTCGAAGAAGGTCTGGGTCCTGTGGTGGCCGCGCGTAAACGCCTTGACGAGGTCTATAGCGCCTATGCCGAACCTGATGCGGATTTTGACAAGCTGGCTGCGGAACAGGCTGATCTCGAAGCCATCATTTCTGCTGCCGCTTCGAGCGGCTCGGATGATATCGAGACGCAGATGGAAATCGCGGCGGACGCTTTGCGCCTGCCTGCCTGGGATGCCAACGTTGGCACATTGTCGGGCGGTGAAAAGCGCCGGGTCGCCTTATGCCGTCTGTTGTTGTCCAAGCCAGACATGTTGCTGCTCGATGAGCCCACCAACCACCTGGATGCAGAAAGCGTCGATTGGCTCGAGCAATTCCTGGCAAAGTTTTCGGGCACTGTGGTTGCTGTAACCCATGATCGTTATTTCCTCGATAACGTGGCCGAATGGATCCTGGAACTGGATCGCGGGCATGGTATCCCCTGGAAAGGCAATTACAGCTCCTGGCTTGAGCAGAAAGACGCTCGCCTGCAGCAAGAAGAAGCCACAGAGTCTGCGCGCCAGAAAACCATCAAGAAAGAACTTGAATGGGTGCGCCAGAACGCCAAGGGCCGCCAGGCCAAGGCCAAAGCCCGGATGACGCGCTTTGAAGAGCTGTCATCGCAGGAGTACCAGAAACGCAACGAAACCTCTGAGATCTTTATCCCTGTGGCCGAGCGCCTGGGTAACGAAGCGATCGAATTCAAGGATGTCAGCAAGGCTTTTGGTGATCGTTTGCTGATCGATCACCTGAGCTTCCGTGTGCCGCCAGGCGCGATTGTCGGGATTATTGGCCCGAACGGTGCAGGTAAATCCACCTTGTTCAAAATGATTGCTGGCAGGGATACCCCTGACAGTGGTGAAGTCACCATTGGTCAGACTGTCAAAATCGCTTTTGTAGATCAGTCGCGTGATGCCTTGCCTGATGCCAAGACAGTATTCGATACGATTGCCGATGGTGCCGATATCCTGACCGTTGGCAGGTTTGAAATGCCTGCCCGTGCGTATCTCGGACGTTTTAACTTCAAAGGTGCCGATCAGGGCAAGACAGTCGGACAGCTCTCGGGTGGAGAGCGTGGTCGTCTGCATCTGGCCAAGACACTGATCTCGGGCGGCAACGTGTTGCTGCTCGATGAGCCCTCAAACGATCTGGACGTCGAAACCCTGCGCGCACTAGAAGACGCCTTGCTCGAGTTTGCCGGCTCAATCATGGTGATCAGTCATGATCGCTGGTTCCTGGACCGGATTGCGACTCATATCCTGGCCTTTGAGGGCAACTCGCAGGTGGTGTTCTTTGATGGCAACTATCAGGAATACGAAGCCGACAAAAAGCGTCGCCTGGGCGAAGCTGGTGCCGCACCCAAGCGTATTCGCTACAAAGCGTTGCGTTGACCGGACCGTGCAATCCAGATAAAAGGTGCTGAAGATGTTTTCAATGAAATATGCAGTGTGGTCTTTATTGGCAGGCGTCATGATTCCAGTGATGGGGTTGCTCAATGCCAAGCTGGGCCGACATTTTGGAGAACCTCTTCACGCACCTGTCGTTCTGTTTTGTGTGGGGCTGGTATTTGTTTTGCTGTGTTCACTATTGATCACACGCTCATTGCCTGATCTCAATCTGCTGACACATTCAGAGCCACTGAATTATCTGGGTGGTGTGATCGTCGGTTTTTATGTCATCAGTGCGACATTCCTGGCCCCACGCTTTGGCGTGGCAAATTTCATCATGTTCGCCGTTGCATCGCAAATCATTGGTTCAGTGCTCATTGATCATTTTGGCTTGTTTGGTGCCACCGTACGACCCGTGAATATGGTGCGTGTCGCCGGTATCCTGATCCTGTTGTCGGGGTTGTTTATTACCCAGCTGGCCAACGCCAAGAGCAGTTAAGCTTCAGGATATGATTGGTTTGTCCTGATATGATGCGTGCCATGCGTGTATTCAAGCTTGCCCTTTTTCTGTTTGTCTTCAGCCTGGCATGCATGCCGCTGCTGAATGTCGCGCATGATCTCGCGCATGAAAAGCAGGCACTTAATTCTCAAACCCACTGGACAGAGTTTGGTCATTGGGAATCTTCAGCACTGATTCAATTTGTCGGCGATGATGCACACCACGATAATGAGATCTCGATAGACTCAGACAGGGATGGTGTTCACTCTGCAGCTGGTGACAATGACGGACATCATTGTCATCATTTTTCCTTGTTCGGGATGGCGACACACCTTACAACACCCACATTTTCAATGAGTGGTTCGCTCGTTCATTCAAGAATGATTCTTGGATCTGGCCGGTACACATCACCCCTGGATTACCCCCCCAGGCAAACCTGAAATCTGAATTTTTCAACTGCACCTGCACGACAGGAAGCAGTGTTTTCATTCGGTTTGAGGAGTTGTGATGGTGAACCATCGCTTGTTGTCAGTAGTATTGGCGGGTGTCTTGGTAAGTGCGCATTCAAGCTTGCTTGCGCATGGCATTGCAGGTGACAGATATTTCCCACCGACCATTTCGGTGGACGACCCTTATGCGGGCGATGAAGTGCATGCTGCCATGGGGAGAACACCAAACACCGGGGCAGGTAATGTCAATCCTGAATCTGGAAATGTATTGGCAGCAGGTTTCGGACTCGAACCACTTCCAGGATTTGGCATCAGTGTCGATGGGGCATACCGCAATCCGAATGCCAACTTTATTCCATCCAAACCAGGCTTTGACAATCTGGAGATCACGATCAAAAAAGAGCTCACGATCAGTGATCGTCATGAGTTTGCATTATCTGTTGGCGTGACAGGTCAGGCTGGTGGTACAGGAAATTCTGGGGCTTCGGCGTCCTCCAACTATGCTCCCACGGTATTTTTTGCAAAAGGATTTGGTGATTTGCCTGAGGCAATGGCATTACTTAAACCATTCGCCGTCACAGGCGTATTGGGTTACCAAATACCGACCGACATGAACGAACCCAAGGTTTTTAACTGGGGTTTTACGTTGCAATATAGTCTGATGTACCTTCAGAATCATGTGCGGGACGTGGGATTGGGTGAGCCCTTTAACCGAATGATTGCCGTCGTTGAGTTTCCGATGCAGACATGTCTGAATAATGCCTGTGCGGGTCAGATCACTGGCTCTGTGAATCCTGGCGTTGTGTGGGTGGGTCCGCACTTTAATGTATCTGCTGAAGCGGTATTGCCACTGAATAAACAGTCAGGTTCAGGGGTTGGTTTTTTACTGCAGATCCATAAGTTTTTAGGCAAAGGCTAGTGCATTCCGGGTATTCAATTCCCTGGAGACATTAGCGTTCACCTAGATCGTCAGTGCCAGGCGTGTCGCCTGATCAATCGCGCGCACGGCATCGAGCTCCGTTGCCAGATGCGCGCCACCGATTACATGACTGGCCATGCCCAGGGCAGCCAGTGCGTCTGCAAGCGCACGCTGCGATTCCTGGCCTGCGCAGATGACAACATGATCCACCTCAAGGAGCTGGGGGATACCTTGAATCGCGCAATGTAATCCTTGATCATCGATTTTTTCATAGGTTGCGCCAGTGAGCATCTTCACGCCTGCCCGTCGCATATTGGCCTTCAGAATCCAGCCGGTTGACTTACCCAGCGTCGAGCCGGGCTTACCCGTCTTGCGCTGGAGCATCGTAATCTGCCGTTTGGGCTGTCGCGCAGGACCTGGTATGGCACGTAGGCCTCCTGCGCTTGAGAGGGTTGGATCAACCCCCCAGGTTGACAGGAATGATGCAGGCTCCAGGGCGTCCTGTGGGTCACCCAGCAGAAATTCAGCCACGTCAAAGCCGATGCCACCTGCGCCGATAATCGCAACGTGTGCACCGATCTGAACGCGTCCCGTCAGCACATCGATGTAGCTGACTGCTTTCGGATGGTCCATACCCGGAATTTCAGGCATACGGGCGCTCACCCCTGTCGCAATGATCACCTCGTCAAAGCCTGTTGACTGAAGCTCGCTCGCATGCACGCGATGATTCAATTCGACTCTGATGCCGAGTTCGAAGAGGCGGACATGAAAATATCTCAGTAATTCATTGAATTCGCTTTTGCCCGGTACGACGCGCGCGAGATTGAGCTGACCACCCAGCGAGGCACTTGCCTCAAACAAGGTGATGGAGTGTCCGCGCTGGGCTGACTCAATGGCAAAGGCTATGCCGGCAGGACCGCCACCAACGACCGCAATGCGTTTTTGACTTGCAGCAGGGGCGGACATGAATTCGATTTCACGCCCTGCACGCGGATTGACCATGCAGGAGGCGACGCGCTCAGTAAAAATACGATCCAGACAGGCCTGGTTGCAGCCAATACATGTATTGATCTGGTCTGCGCGTCCCTCGCGTGTCTTGCGCGCAAAATCCGGATCCGCCAGAAAGGGGCGCGCCATCGACACAAAGTCTGCGGCGCCTTCAGCGAGCAGTTGCTCGCCCATCTCGGGTGTATTGATCCGGTTGGAGGCAATGACTGGAATGGATACGGCGTGTTTGATATGTTCAATCGCAAAACGCCAGGCTGCCCTCGGGACAGAGCTGGCGATTGTTGGAATGGGGGCCTCGTGCCAGCCGATCCCGGTATTCAATAGATGCACACCCGCGGCTTGTAATTGTCGTGCAAACTCAGCGGTCTCGGGTCCTGTCATCCCACCTTCAATCAGGTCGATCGCAGAAATCCTGAAAATAATCAGAAACCGATCGCCTGTCAGTGCACGCACAGCTTTGACCGTTTCGATCGAGAGTTTGATTCGCGCTTCAAATGATCCGCCGAACTCGTCTTCACGCGTATTGATCCGTGCAGAGGTGAACTCGTTGAGCAGGTAGCCTTCGGAGCCCATGATTTCGACGCCATCATAGCCGGCATGCTGTGCGATCACGGCTGTCTGTGCAATGTCTTGAATAGTCGACCAGATTTCTTCAGTTGTCAGTGCCCGGGGTACAAAGGAATTGATGGGTGCACGAATCTCTGTTGGCCCGACGCATTGCGCATGTTTAGCATACCGTCCGGCATGCAGGATCTGCAGCGCGATATGGCCGCCTTCTGTGTGCACTGCTTCGGTGATGGCACGATGCACGGTCAGATCGGTATTGACATCCAGAAGGGGAGCATCAGACTCCATCAGTCCTTCAGTGTTGGGTGCAAAGCCACCGGTCAGGATCAGGCCGGCTTCGCCTCTGGCGCGGATCCGATAAAACTCTGTCAGGCGCTCCTGTGCACGATCCATCGTTTCCAGTCGCGTGTGCATGGCACCCATGACCATGCGATTGCGCAGCGTCAGAAAACCAAAGTCATAAGGTTTTAACAAGGAAGGGTAACGCTGCACACCATTGCTCATGTCGAGGTCTTCGCCTGTAGGGGACGTAAATTAATTCGATTTGAATTTTGGTTTGACCGCAGACTCAATGCTGAGGCGCTTGCGATCGGTTTCGACTTCGGTCAATGGCGCCACGCATTGCATGGTTTCCAGGCACCTCGCTGCTAGTTGTTGATACTGTGCGGTCCCGCGGCTTTTCCATGTGATTTCTTCGTCACGTAATTCGCGAATCACTTTGGCAGGGGTACCCATCACCATGCTACGCGGTGGAATCACTGAGCCCGCTTTGACAAAGGAGCATGCACCGACGATGCTGGCTTCACCAATGATGGCCTCATCCATGATGACAGCATTCATGCCGACCATGGCATTTTTGCCAATGTGACAGCCATGCAACACGGCAGAATGGCCAATATGTCCATCGACTTCGATGACGGTTTCGCTATCTGGAAAACCGTGTACCACACAGCAGTCCTGCAGGTTTGCACCCTCATGCATGATGATGCGGCCAAAATCGCCACGCAGACTCGCCAACGGACCGACATAGCAGCGTGGTCCGATGATAACGTCGCCAATCAGTACGGCAGTCGGGTGCACGTAGGCTGTAGGGTGAACGACGGGGGTGATGCCGTCAATTGAATAGACCTTAAGCATGGCGGATTCCTGGGGACTGCGATTGAGAAGGATAAAAAACGATCAGTCAAAAAGACCTG
>CANCOC010000116.1 GCA_947379755.1 Alcaligenaceae bacterium
TTGCTGGGACCTTCACAGCGTCTGCAGAGTGAAGAATTCAGAATTCGCAACCAGGTGCTGTCCAATGCCATGGTGATACAAAGCGCCACAACCATTGCTGCAGAGGTACTTGGGATGCAAGGCAAGCTGGGTCGACTCGCTGTTGGTTCGATCGCAGATGTGCTGGTCGTCGATGGCAATCCGATGCGCGATATTGCATGTCTGCTTGGACAGGGCGATCATATTCCGGTGGTGATGAAAGACGGAAAAATGTACACAAATCGTTTGTTCAATGAGTAATCTCTGATGACCAGCATAACGATAGGCGTCAAGGTCGATGAGTCACTGCGCGACCGAATGAGACTGGCAGCTCAGCGTGTCGGGCACACGCCCCATGCGCTACATAGGCTCGCACTACTTTCCTTTATTGAAAAAATTGAACGCGGAGAATTGCCCTCCGATCTGAGCGCTGCGCCAGACGAGCATCTGCCTGCGATTCCCCCGAGTTTCTCGGTTTTGCAGCCGCCTGCGCCATTCGTGACGTTTGCCCAAGACATTCAGCCACAATCAGTTTTGCGTGCTGCAATTACTTCGGCCTATCGACGACCAGAATCTGAGTGCCTGCCTTTATTGATTGACCCTGCACATAGTGTAGAGCCGGCACGCGTGCATGAGATGGCGGCGCGCCTGGTCACAGCGTTGCGTAGCAAAGGGAACAAGGGCGGCGTAGAAGTCCTGCTGCAGGAGTTTTCCCTTTCTTCGCATGAGGGGGTTGCGTTGATGTGTCTGGCCGAAGCCTTGCTGCGGATTCCAGATCGTGCAACGCGCGATGCTTTGATCAGGGATAAGATTTCACATGGCGACTGGAAGTCCCACATGGGTGGCTCTCCCTCGCTGTTTGTTAATGCAGCAACCTGGGGTCTGATGCTGACCGGCAAGCTGGTCGCCGTCAGCAGTGAAAAAAAACTATCCTCGGCCATTTCACGTTTAATCACTAAAGGTGGAGAGCCTCTGGTGCGTCAGGGTGTGAACCTAGCGATGCGTCTGATGGGTGAGCAGTTTGTGTCAGGCCAGACGATTTCTGAAGCCCTGGCCAATAGTGTCAAGACCGAAGCCAAAGGATTCAGACACTCCTACGATATGCTTGGCGAAGCTGCGATGGATGCCGAAGGCGCACGCTACTACTTTGCACTGTACGAGCAAGCGATTCACGCGATTGGTAAAAATGCTGCCCGTCGGGGTATTTACGAAGGCCCGGGTATCTCCATCAAGTTATCGGCGCTCCATCCCCGTTACAGCCGCGGCCAGCGTGCGCGCGTGATGTCGGAGTTATTGCCAGACTTGCTGTCGCTTGCCCGGCTGGCGCGTCACTATGACATTGGCATGAATATTGATGCAGAGGAGGCTGACCGTCTGGAGTTGTCTCTCGACTTGCTAGAAGTCCTTTGTTTTGATGTGACACTCTCATCCTGGAATGGCATAGGTTTTGTTGTGCAGGCCTACCAGAAGCGCGCGCCTTTTGTGATCGATTACCTGATAGATCTGGGGCGGCGCAGTCATCACAGACTAATGGTGCGCCTGGTCAAGGGTGCCTACTGGGACTCTGAGATCAAACGGGCTCAGATTGATGGCCTCGAAGGGTATCCCGTCTACACACGCAAAGCCTATACAGACGTCTCTTACCTGGCCTGCGCGCGTAAATTACTTGCAGCACCCGAAGTGATTTTCCCTCAGTTTGCCACGCACAATGCACACACGGTTGCGGCAATCTATCAGATGGCCGGTGAAAACTTCTACCATGGTCAGTATGAATTCCAGTGTCTGCATGGCATGGGTGAGCCACTTTATGAAGAAGTGACAGGCAGTTTGTCCGAGGGCAAGCTCAATCGTCCATGCCGGATTTATGCACCAGTCGGCACCCACCAGACCTTGTTGCCCTATCTAGTCAGGCGATTGCTCGAAAACGGAGCCAACACCTCATTTGTCAACCAGATCAATGATGAGTCGATTCAAATTGACGCCCTCGTGGCCGATCCTGTCGATACCGTGCAAAAGATTTATCCTCTGGGCAGACCGCACGACATGATTGCTTTGCCACGTCACTTGTTTGGTCCGGAGCAAAGCGGCGCACGTCTGAATTCGGCAGGTCTGGATCTGAGTAATGAACATCGTCTGGGATCGCTCGCGGCGGCTTTGTTACGCAGCGCCCAGACCAAGTGGACCGCCGGCCCCATGATTGACGGGCTCCCTGAAACGTTTGACACGGATCGTTGTCTGCCGGTCCTCAACCCTGCAGACAGGCGTGATGAGGTCGGACGGGTCGTGTACGCAAATGATCCTGAGATCGCAATGGCGCTGAAGGCTGCGACTGGATGCGCACCGATCTGGCAGTCGACACCTGTAGAAGAGCGTGCGCAGTATTTACTGCAGTGTGCACAGACGCTTGAGTCTGAGCACCATTCCCTGATTGGTCTGATGGTGCGTGAGGCGGGTAAGAGCATTCCGAATGCGATTGCAGAAGTTCGTGAGGCAACAGATTTTTTACGTTACTACGCACAGACTGCACAGCAAACCTTTACGAATTCGAGCCATCGCGCACTCGGTCCTGTCCTGTGCATCAGTCCGTGGAATTTTCCTCTTGCTATTTTTATCGGGCAAATTGCTGCTGCGCTTGCAAGCGGTAATGTGGTGATTGCAAAACCGGCAGAGCAAACTTCTCTGGTCGCTGCACAGGCGGTACGCCTGCTGCACCAGTCTGGCATTCCGCGTGCGGTCCTGCAGCTGTTACCCGGACTGGGTGAAACCGTCGGTGCGCAACTGGTGCAAGCGGCAGAAATCCGTGGCGTCATTTTTACTGGCTCGACAGATGTTGCTCAAATGATTGCTGTTAAATTAGCTGAGCGACTCGATGATCAGGGTCAAACCGTCCCACTGATTGCTGAAACCGGCGGCATTAATGCCATGATTGTTGATTCCTCTGCCTTGCCCGAGCAGGTCATTGCGGATGCGCTCGCATCGGCATTTGATTCAGCTGGGCAGCGTTGCTCGGCATTGCGGTTATTATGCCTGCAGCAAGAAAGCGCTGATCATGTGCTGACCATGCTGCATGGCGCACTGCGTGAACTCAAGACTGGCAGCGGTGACCAGCTCTCGAGTGATATTGGTCCGATTATTGACCAGCCGTCCAAAGATGCCCTGCAGCAATATGTGGCCACCATGCAGGCTCAGGGCCATAAGGTCACCCAGTATCCACTTGATGAATCATGTGAGCATGGCAGTTTTATGGCGCCCACGCTCATCGAGCTTGACTCGATCAAAGATTTGAACAAAGAAGTATTTGGACCTGTCCTGCACGTGTTGCGCTATCGTCGCCAGGATCTTGATCAGGTGATTGATGCCATTAACGCAATGGGTTATGGACTGACCTTTGGTGTGCATTCACGCATCGATGAAACCATCCAGCGTGTGCTTTCAAAAATCCAGGCAGGCAATATTTACGTTAACCGCAATATCGTAGGTGCGGTTGTCGGTGTGCAGCCCTTTGGCGGCTCCAGACTATCGGGCACCGGCCCCAAGGCCGGTGGGCCACTGTACATGTCGAGATTGTTGTCCGTGCGTCCTGCTGGCTTGCCTGTTTCTGTCAGTCCTGACGGTCAGGCCTTGCCAATCGAAAGCGTGTTGCCCGGTCCTACGGGTGAGCGTAATGTGTATCGCTTGCAGGCAGGCAATCAAGTGTTGTGTATTGCTTCCAGCACCCTGGGCGTGAGCCGGCAATGGGCCGCTGTATCGGCAACGGGCAATCACGCGGTCTGGCTCGATTGTCCCGCTGTGCGTGAGTGGCTGAACCAAACCTCACCTGATCCGACACGCTATACCCTGGTGCAGGATGAGCAGCTGGATGCGCTGACATGCCAGTCGATACTTTTTGAAGGCGACACGGATGCGTTAAAGAATATGAATCTGCGTATTGCTTCCAGACCGGGTGCGATTGGCGTGGTGCAGGGCAGAACACAAGAAGCATTGTTGGCAGGGCAGGACTATGTCCTGGACTTGCTCTTACGCGAGCAGTCCATCAGCACGAACACTGCTGCTGCCGGCGGTAATGCCACATTGATGACAATAGGTTGAGCGGATACCCATGGGCTTGAGGCTATTGTCCATCAGATTATTTATGTACATTGTTCATACACTTTACTCTCGCGTGATCAGGAGCCAGCATGGTTGATACAAGCAGCATTCCAAATTTTGATGTGGGCGAAGAAATCAGGCTGATGTTTGAGCCCAAAGGCATGCGCCCGGCAACCGCCGCCACCAGTCGAAATTCAGGGCAGGGACCTTATAAACGGCTGGTGCTGCGCGGCGCGACCGTGATCGACGGCACGGGCGCGCCTCCATCCGGACCGGTAGATATTGTGGTCGAGGGTGGTCGGATTACAGAGTTAAAAGTTGTCGGAGCGCCCCTCAAGGCGATCAATCCGGCGAATCGCCCCGCTGCGGGTGATTACGAGATTGACTGCCACGGAAAGTTCGTGACACCTGGTCTGATTGATGCGCATGCGCACGTGGGTACGCCCTGGCATGCAATGAGTGGTGAGGTTCCTGCAGCGGACTACGTTTACAAGTTATGGCTCGCACACGGCGTGACCACCGTGCGCGAAATGGGGTCAATGAATGGCCTGGGCTATATGCTTGAGCAGCGTGAAGCCGCAGAAACAAATCAGATTGCAGCACCCCGGATGTTGCTCCATGCATATTTTCCTGCGGTCAACGAACGGATTAAAACCATCTATACCCCTGAACAGGCGCGTGACTGGGTGCGCCGGCTCAAGCAACGTGGCGCGGATGGCATCAAGTTTTTTGGCGCGCCGCCGACCATCATGCAAGCTGCCCTGGACGAGGCGGCCATTCAAGGACTGCGCACGGGCTGCCATCATGCACAGATGGCCGTGACACGTGTCAACGCGCTGACTTCAGCAAAATGGGGCTTAACCAGTTCGGAGCATTATTACGGGATTCCAGAGGCCTTATTCGAAAACCGTACCGTGCAGAACTTCCCCACTGACTACAACTATGGCGATGAGTATTTCCGGTTTTCTACAGCTGGACAAATGTTCATGCAAGCTGCCCAGCCAGGTAGCCGCAAATGGAATGACGTGCTGGATCAGTTCTTAGAAACAGGTCACACGTTTGTGCCAACCTTCAGTATCTATGATGCCAACCGCGATCTGATGCGTGCGAGGAGAGCGGACTGGCATGGCGACTACACACTGAAGACCATCTGGAAATACTTCCAACCGCAGCGCGGTGGTCACGGCGCCTATTGGTATCGCTGGAGCACCACCAACGAAGTTGAATGGAAACAGAACTATCGGCTCTGGATGCAGTTTGTAAACGAATACAAGAATCTGGGTGGCCGAGTGTGCGCGGGCAGCGACTCTGGCTTTATTTATCAGATATTTGGTTTTGGACTGATCCGTGAGCTTGAGCTGTTGCAGGAGGCTGGCTTTCACCCCCTGGAGGTCATGCGTGCGGCGACCTCTCTGGGTGCTGAGCTGCTGGGTATCGAAGAGGAAACCGGTTCGATCGATCTTGGCAAGTGCGCTGACCTGTTGATCCACGACATCAATCCACTTGAAGACTTTAAACTCATGTACGGCACAGGTGCGGTGCGTCTGAATGACGAAACATCCAAGACTGAATGGAAGAGATCCTTGCGCTACACAATCAAATCCGGTGTGATCTATGACACAGATTTGCTGTTGGCCGAGGTGCGTGAGATGGTCAATCAAAGCTGGAAGGATGACGATCATGACCGCCCACCCACCCGTTGATCTGATTGTCTTGTGCGGTTTTCTGGGGAGCGGAAAAACGACCCTGCTGGTAGATTTTTTACGGCAGGATCAGATGCAGGATACTGCGGTCATCATCAACGAAGCGGGAGAGACCGGTATCGATGGGGTGCTCGTCGCCGAGGGTGAAAATGATCTTGAAATGACCCTGCTCGCCAATGGCTGTGTATGTTGTTCTTTACGCAGCAGTCTGATCTTTACTGTCATGGAACTGCTCGATGCTGAACGCCCCAATGGTGCTCCACCGATTCGACGCATTGTGCTCGAAACCAGCGGCATGTCGCGTCCGGGCCCCATACTGGCTTCACTGGCTGATCCTGAGCTTGCCCATCGTGGCTT
>CANCOC010000117.1 GCA_947379755.1 Alcaligenaceae bacterium
AGCACCCACTTAAAAGTCGTGTCGTTGACCACCACCAATTCTTTCTGGATCGCCTTGAGCATCAAGCCCATCGGATCGCGTGCGGACCAACGAGCGATACTGGCGACGCAATCGACGGCGCGCACAGGCTCACCATCGTGGAATTTCAGGCCCGGGCGCAGTTTGAATGTCCAGGTCAGTCCATCGGGGGATACCTCTTCGCTCTCAATCATCTGGCGCTTGGGCTCAAGCTTGTCATCGATGCCATAGAGCGTATCCCAGACGAGCTGGGATGCATTACGAACCACATACTGTGAGCCCCAAATTGGGTCAAAATTCGCCAAATTGGCTTGTGGTACGAATTTCAAAACCCGCGAAGAGGACTGCGAAAATGCAGGTGCACCAATCAAGCCCGTAGCGGCTAATCCCAAGCCAGCTGCGCCCTTCAGTAAATCACGCCGATTTATATTCATATGAGTCTCCAGGTAAATTGAAACATCTCATATTTTCTAAAGCAATTATCGTGCCACTCACCGAGCACCAATAATAACGATCGCTCAACTCAAAGCAATCTGCTTGCAGGCAAAAAAACAACCAGAACATTTTTCACAAAAAACGGATGAATAAGCAGCCACTCTGTACCATAATGGTTCAACTTATCTCACTGAACTCATCCCAATGAAATGTGATCTCCTTCTCAAAAACGGCGTGGTGATTGACGGAACAGGTCGCCCGCGATATCGTGCAGACGTGGCAATCAGCAACGGCAAGATCAGCGCAGTCGGTCTCGACCTGCAGGTCGAGGCAAGTACCACCATCGATGTTGAGGGGGCTTCAATTTCCCCTGGATTTATTGACGTGCATACCCATGATGACCGTCTGGTATTAGTCGATCCCTCAATGCAGCCTAAGGTCAGTCAGGGCGCAACCACAGTGATCACCGGCAATTGTGGCATCAGCCTGGCGCCACTTGGATGCACCACACCGGTGCCTCCACTCAATCTGGTCGCAGGCGAACCCGCTCAGCGCTACGACTCCTTTAAAGAATATTTTGATGCGCTTGAAAAGACCCCTTGCGCAATCAATGTTGCCTCGCTTGCAGGACACACGACCCTGCGTGCCGTCACAATGCAGGACTTGAACCGTCCTGCCAACGCGAGCGAAATCGCGCAGATGAAAATACTCGTGCAAGAGGCGCTGGATGCTGGTGTAGTGGGCGTATCGACAGGTCTGTATTACGCACCCGCCCAGGCAGCCACCCCCGAAGAGATCCAGGCTGTATGCGAACCACTTCGCGGCACCACAGCCGTAATCGCATCGCACATACGCGACGAAGCAGAACATATCCTCGAGGCCCTAACCGAGGCAATGTCTATTGCCAACGCGCTTGGCGTTCGACAGGTGATCTCGCATCACAAAGTCAATGGACGCGCCAACCACGGACGCTCCACAGAAACACTCGCACTCATTGATGAAGCTCGGACACGTGGTGATGTGTGTATGGATTGCTATCCGTATGTGGCCTCCTCAACAGTATTACGACAAGACGCCGTCGAACAAGCCGCTCGCACGCTGATCGCATGGTCAACTGCCCGCCCCGAGACAGCCGGGCGTTATGTCGACGACCTGCTCTCAGAGCAATCACTCGGGTTGACCGAGTACCTCGCTTCATTGCAACCCGCTGGTGCGATTTATTTTTCAATGAATGAAGAAGACGTTGAACGCATCATGGCGCATCCAGAAACAATGATCGGATCAGATGGTCTGCCACATGACACGTTTCCGCATCCTCGTCTGTGGGGTGCATTTCCTCGCGTGCTCGGTCACTACACCCGTGATCGCAAGATTTTTTCACTCGAGACCGCGATCTACAAAATGACGGGTATGCCAGCGGCAAAATTTGGCCTGAAAGATCGTGGCGTAATCGGTGCTGGCTACGCCGCAGATCTAGTCGTATTTGATCCCGAGCACATCCGGGACTGTGCGACGTTTGCCGAACCAATGCGACCTGCCGCAGGGATTCAACACGTGTTTGTCAATGGCGTGGTGAGCTGGAGCAATGGTGCATCGACAGGCGCACGTGCCGGGCAAGTCCTGCGCCGTTCTTAAGCAGCCTCACCAGAGCACTACATTTGCATGACCCGGGACAAAGTATCGTCCAGCAGACATTGCATTCACCCCACTTCAATGCCATTTTTTTAAAGATTAATAGGTCTCGAAATGGATCCCCAGATATTGAAAGGCACTGGAGTCGCCCTCTACACGAACCCGCTTGCTGGTGAGACAAACACTGACTACGGTTCATTCAGAGCTACCATCCTGAACAAGCACGGTTTTAAAGCTGCATCAAATGAAATCTCTGGCTGGCCTGGTTATGCAAGGACAGCACTCCATGCACTGCCTGACCTCGCCAGTCATCTCGGCATCGCAGCCCTTTATTACAAAGACGAAAGCACACGCTTTGGTTTAAAGAGCTTCAAGGCACTGGGCGGGGCGTATGCCGTGTTTCGCCTGATTCAGAATACCGTCGCGTCACAACACGATGGCTATCTGCCCTCTCCGCAAGAAATTTTATCTGGGAAATATGCCGACATCATTTCAAAAATGACTGTGACCTGTGCGACCGATGGTAACCATGGCCGCTCAGTCGCCTGGGGTGCACAGCTTTTTGGTTGTCGTTGTGTCATTTATATTCATGCAACGGTCAGTGAAGGCCGTCGCGCAGCGATCGCGTTTTATGGTGCGGAGGTCATCCGCGTTCAAGGCAACTACGACGACTCCGTGCACCACGCAGCAACGCAAGCCGCATTGAACGGATGGACTGTTGTCTCCGACACAACTTACGAAGGCTATCGCGACATCCCGATTGATGTCATGCACGGCTATGGCGTCATGTCGCAAGAGATTGTTGAGCAACTTCAAACCTCTCCTCCCACACATGTGCTGGTACAGGCAGGAGTGGGCGCTCTGGCGGCGTCGGTTTGCGCAACGTTCTGGCTGGAATGGGGTGTTACACGTCCCACTTTCATCATCATCGAACCAGAGCGTGCGGATTGTTTTTTCCGGAGCGGCCAGGTCGGCCATCCTGTCATCGTCACCGGGGATTTGGATACCGTTATGGCGGGTCTTGCCTGCGGTGAAGTCTCGCCGGTTGCGTGGGATATTTTAAAAACCGGCATCAACTGCTACGCGACGATCGCAGACAATCATGCGCTCGAGGCCATGCGGGTGTTTGCCAAGCCAACGGGCAACGACCCAAAGATCGTTTCTGGTGAAACGGGCAGTACGGGACTTGGCCTGCTGCTAGCTGCACAGGGGAATACCGCACTCTGGAAGGCCCTGGGTTTAGGCCCTGATTCGCGCGTGCTGCTAATTGGCAGCGAAGGTGACACCGATCCGACGATTTATAAAGAAGTCGTTGGAATGACTGCGCAGGAAGTGCTGGCTTAAATAATGCACGCATCACTGATTCTTGCATCATTCTGCAGGCGTCATTGATACGGACTTGAAAGGTGCAAGGATGAAGGATATTGAAGCCATGACTCAGCAACGCTCAATCAACGGGCAGCGTTTAATGCATCAACTGCAAACGCTCGCCGGTGTCGGACGCACGCACTCCAATGCCTGCTGTCGTCTCGCACTGACAGAGGAGGACCGCCAAGGCAGAGATCTTGTTGTGAGCTGGATGAAAGAGCTGGGCATGGTGGTGAGCATCGACCCTATCGGCAATATCTTTGGTGCCCGTGCGGGCTCACGCCCCGAGCTTGCACCCATCATGACAGGCTCGCACATTGATACTGTGCGCACAGGTGGAGCGTATGACGGTAATTATGGCGTCCTCGCCGGACTGGAAGTTGTCGCCACACTAAACGATGTGCAATACACCACTGAACGCACGCTCGTGGTGGGCATCTTTACGAACGAAGAAGGCGCACGCTTCGCACCCGACATGCTAGGCTCACTTGTATATGTGGGTGGCATGGCACTCGACGAAGCGCTCAAGGTCAAAGCGACCGACGGCGCAGTTCTGGGCGAGGAGCTCATTCGAATTGGCTACAACGGCAAGACAGCACTGGGGAAACATAAACCGCACGCGTTTATCGAACTCCATATCGAACAAGGTCCCTTACTCGATATAGAGGGCATTAAGATCGGTGCGGTTGAAAATCTGCAAGGTATTTCATGGCAAGAGCTCACGATTGTGGGTCAGTCCAACCATGCCGGAACAACCCCGATGCACCTGCGTCATGATGCGGGCTACGCTTGCAGCTCAGTGAGTACTTTTGTGCGCGAACTCACCCGGCGCATGGGTGGCAACCAGGTCGCAACCGTCGGACATGTGGTACTTACGCCGAACTTGATCAATGTCATCGCAGCCCAGGCGACGCTCACGGTCGATCTGCGCAACACCGATGAAGCACTGTTACGACAAGCCGAGCAGGCGCTCAACGATTTTTTAATATCGCTCGCCGAGTCGGAGGGAGTCACCATCACCTCACGTCGCCTCGCTCGCTTTGAGCCCGTAACGTTTGACGCCGGACTGACGGATCGCATCGCACATCACGCCAATAGTCTAGGCCTTTCACACCGGCGGATGACCTCGGGTGCCGGACACGACGCGCAAATGCTGGCGCGGATCTGCCCGACCTCAATGATTTTTGTACCAAGCGTAGGCGGCATCAGCCACAATCCCGCCGAGCACACAGAAGCTGCTGATCTCATCTCGGGCGCAAATGTCCTGCTTGCCACACTTACAGAACTTGCCCACTAGGAGTCTCGACCCATGACACGTATCGTTACCGTCGGCGCCGCACAACTCGGCCCCATTCAACGCGCACACACGCGCAAAGAAGTCGTTGCACGCCTGATTAACCTGCTTGAGCAAAGCGCACACCACGGCTGTGATCTAGTGGTTTTTCCAGAGCTCGCTTTAACGACTTTTTTCCCGCGCTGGTATTTCGAATCCCAACAAGAGATTGATAGTTTTTTTGAAGTTCAGATGCCTGGACCGGATACACAAGCCTTGTTTGATGTGGCTCGTAAACTAAAGATCGGCTTTTATCTGGGCTATGCAGAAATCACCCAGGAAGAAGGCCGCACACGACGCTTTAACACCTCGATCCTGGTCGATCAGTCAGGCGCAATCGTGGGTAAATATCGTAAAGTGCACCTGCCCGGACACGCGGAGCACGAGCCCTGGCGACAGTTTCAGCACCTTGAAAAGCGCTACTTTGAAACAGGCAATCTTGGCTTTCCAGTTTTTAGGGCGTTTGGTGGCATCATCGGGATGGCAGTATGCAATGACCGTCGTTGGCCTGAGACATATCGCATCATGGGGCTGCAAGGCGTCGAGATGATTTTGATCGGCTACAACACACCCGTTCACAATCCCCCTGCTCCTGAACACGACAACCTGTCGAACTTTCATAACGAACTGGTCATGCAAGCGGGCGCCTATCAAAACGCTACCTGGATCGTAGGTGTTGGAAAAGGTGGACGCGAAGAAGGCGTTGACCAGATCGGCAATTCTATTATCGTCGCACCCTCAGGTGAGATCATTGGAGCCTGCAGCACACTCGGTGACGAGCTGGCGATTGCGCGCTGCGATCTGGATCTCACCTTGTCTTACAAAAATTCAGTATTTAATTTTGCCAAACACAGGGAGCCGCATACCTACGGCATGATTGTGGAACGCAAGGGCGCGATCGTAGAGGTATAGGGATTGGAATGTTAAGAGACACGCGACCCGACTTCACGACAGGTCGCCCAGTTCCTATGGTGCTGTTTTTACGTCGATTGCTCGTGTAGCTTCAGTCCGCTCGCGGCACAGCCAGCGCCAGAAACACAAAAGCCACCGGCTAGGGTGGCTTTAAGTGCTTGATACTGCTAGG
>CANCOC010000118.1 GCA_947379755.1 Alcaligenaceae bacterium
TGCTGGTCAAGCAGGGTCGCAAGCGCGCGCAGTGGAGCGTGCAGGCCTGCATCCTGATATCGGCCAACCAGAGCAATAGTGGGAAAATGCATGGGGAACTCACCCAGAGAAAAACTAACGCGCCGAAAGAAAAACTAACCGATTATAGGGGCGGGGACTGTAAAATAGGAACATGATGGATGATCGCGCACGTGCACTGCTTAAAGCTTTAATTGAACGATATATTGACGATGGCCAGCCGGTCGGCTCGCGCACGCTTTCAAAAATGTTTGATTTGTCGCCCGCCACCATTCGCAATGTGATGTCCGACCTCGAAGAACACGGGCTGATTCAGAGCCCTCATACTTCTGCGGGCAGGGTGCCAACACCCCGGGGTTATCGGCTCTTTGTCGATACGATGCTGTCTGCCCGGCCTGTTGAGCTGTTACCCAGGACTGATGTCCGTGATCTTCAGCCTGCTGCGGATCCGGGTCGCGCGATTCATGCTGCGGCTTTGTTGCTGTCCAATCTGACGCAGTTTGCCGGGGTCGTGCTGTCGCCGCGGCGCGCACAAGTGTTTCGCCAGGTCGAGTTCATCCGGCTGTCCGAAAAACGTATTCTGCTGATTATCGTCACACCGGATGGTGACGTGCAAAACCGGATTTTGCTGACGCCGCGCGATTACACCAGCACTGCCCTGATCGAAGCAGCCAATTTCTTCAACCATAATTTTGCTGGCAAATCATTTTCTGATGTGCGCCAGACGCTGGCTGTTGACCTGGCGCGTTTGCAGGAAGATATGTCCAAACTGATGCAGGCGGCGGTCGAAGCAGGTGCCGAGGCCGCTGACGAGGTCGAAAATGTGGTGATTTCCGGTGAACGCAAGCTGCTAGATATCAATGAGCTGGCCTCGGACATGGATCGGCTGCGCAAGACCTTTTCCATGTTCGAAAAAAAGACCGATTTGCTGCAGCTGCTTGACGTGTCAAACCGCGCACAGGGTGTGCAGATCTATATTGGTGGGGATTCCTCGCTCGTGCCCACCGAAGACATCTCGGTCATTACCGCACCCTACGGTGTGGATGGCCGCATTGTTGGCACACTGGGTGTGATCGGACCGACGCGTATGTCTTACGAGCGCGTGATTCCCATTGTCGACATCACGGCAAGATTGCTTTCCAATGCACTCAGCCACAATTACACCGAACGGAACTAAAATGCGCTTCTGGCCTGAACCCGAGCGCGCACGCGCGCTTGTTGCCCGTTTCAAGACGTGGCCCAAACCCTTTCATACGCCACGTACTGGTGTGATTCTGGTAAATCTGGGTACGCCTGAGGCACCGACCGCGCCTGCTATTCGGCGTTATTTGCGTGAATTCCTCTCGGATCCCCGCGTCATCGAAATCCCTAAGCTGCTGTGGTGGCCGATTCTCAATGGTCCGATCCTGATGGCTCGTCCACGCAAACTCGCGCCGCGTTATCAGAGTGTCTGGATGGAGGGCGGCTCGCCACTGATGGTGTATACCCAGCGTCAGACTGAAGGTGTACGGGCGGCCTTTTCTGCCCGGGGTCTTGATGTCGAAGTCGAAACCGGCATGCGTTATGGTCAGCCCTCTATACAGAGCGCCATGCTGCGCTTGCGCGACAAAGGCTGCGAACATATCCTGGTCGTACCGCTTTACCCGCAATATGCTTCAAGCACGACGGCAACTGTTGTGGACGAGGTCACGCGAGTTGCGGGTCATATGCGCAATCAGCCTGCCTTGCGCTTCATCAAGCGGTTTCACACCGATCCGGCTTTTATCCGGCCTCTGGGCGACAAGATTGCTGCGTTCTGGCAAGAAAATGGCCGCCCACAAAAACTTGTCATGAGTTTTCACGGTCTGCCCAGACAGTGTGTAGACATGGGCGATCCATATTGCCGCGACTGCTACGAGACGGCACATGCGCTGGCAGACTACCTCGGATTGTCTGACGATGCCTATATGGTGACCTTCCAGAGCCGGTTTGGTCCGGCTAAATGGCTTGAACCCTATACCGAACCGACTCTCAAAAGGCTGGCTGAAGAAGGTGTGACCGATATTGATGTCGTGTGTCCGGGGTTTCTGGCTGATTGTCTCGAGACGCTGGAGGAAATCCGGGTTGAAGTGTGCGAGACGTTCATGCATGCCGGAGGCAAGCGATTCCGCTATATTCCTGCACTCAACGACGATCCCGCATGGATTGCGTCACTTGCCGACATGGTGCAAACACAGCTGCAAGGCTGGCCGACTCAAATCGACCCCGTTTGATTTTTAATTGCTGTGTCGCATTGAATTGCCCTTGAATCTCACGTATTTGCCCTCAAATTGAAGGCTATCAATGCATTTTCTTGGAGAAGGTCAATGACGGCCCCACACGACCCAGCAGACGCTAACCACGCTGACAACGATCAAATGTATACGGATGGCCTAGACGCTGCCGAACTCGATCCGGTTGCCCAGCTGCAGGCAGAGCTGGCAACCGCCCAGGCTCAGCTGGCCGAACAGCGTGACCAGGTTCTGCGTGCACACGCCGAAATGGAAAACGTGCGTCGCCGTGCGCAGGACGAGGTTTCTAAAGCCCGCAAATTCGGTATCGAGTCGTTTGCCGAGAGTATGGTGCCTGTTAAAGATAGTCTTGAGGCCGCCCTGGCACTGACAGAGCAAACTGCCGAGAATATGCGTGACGGGATCGAAATGACCCTCAAGCAACTGGTCAGTGGCTTTGAGCGCAATCACCTGAAAGAGATCGCGCCTGCCGCCGGGACTAAATTTGATCCACATCATCACCAGGCGATTGCCAGCGTGCCTGCTGATCAGGAGTCCAACACTGTGATCATGACGCTCCAAAAAGGCTATCTGATCGCTGACCGCGTATTGCGCCCGGCGCTTGTGACCGTAGCGGCCTGATTGCCAGAGATATCTAGTCTGTCCGGGGACAGTGTGTGAAGCTAAAACTTCATATTTTGATCATTTTTGAGTTGTTTTGATCGGTTTTTAGATCAAAAGCACAGTTTTCAGACTTGAAATCTTCAAATCGTCCCCCAAATACAACCCATACAAATATTTCACCCAATTCTGATTTCGAAAAAGGTAATTCACCATGAGCAAGATTATCGGTATCGACCTTGGCACAACCAACAGCTGCGTTGCAGTGATGGATGGTGGTCAGGTCAAAATTCTCGAAAACGCTGAAGGCGCACGTACAACCCCCTCGATCGTCGCCTATATGGATGACGGCGAGTCGCTGGTCGGTGCACCCGCCAAGCGTCAGGCTGTAACAAATCCTACAAATACGCTTTATGCTGTCAAGCGTCTGATTGGTCGTAAATTTACCGAAGATGCTGTGCAGAAAGATATCCACCTGATGCCTTACAAAATTGTCAAAGCTGACAATGGCGATGCATGGGTCGAAGCACAGGGCAAGAAGCTTGCGCCTTCACAGGTCGCAGCCGATGTTCTGCGCAAAATGAAAAAAACTGCTGAAGACTTTCTTGGCGAAGAAGTAACAGAGGCCGTCATCACGGTGCCTGCGTACTTTAACGACAGTCAGCGTCAGGCAACCAAAGATGCTGGCCGGATCGCTGGTCTGGATGTCAAGCGCATTATCAACGAGCCAACTGCTGCCGCACTGGCATTCGGTATGGACAAGAACGAAAAAGGCGATCGCAAGATTGCCGTGTTCGACCTGGGCGGCGGTACGTTCGACGTTTCGATCATTGAAATCGCTGACGTCGATGGCGAGAAGCAATTCGAAGTCCTGTCGACTAACGGTGACACCTTTCTGGGTGGCGAAGACTTTGACCAGCGCATCATTGAGTATGTGATTGCCGAATTCAAGAAAGAGCAGGGCGTTGATCTGTCCAAAGACATGCTGGCCCTGCAGCGCCTGAAAGACGCTGCCGAAAAAGCCAAGATCGAGCTGTCATCGACACAACAAACCGAAATCAACCTGCCTTACATCACTGCCGATGCCTCTGGCCCCAAGCATCTGAATATCAAGATGACGCGCGCCAAGCTCGAGTCACTGGTCGAAGAGCTGATTGCACGCACGATGGATCCTTGCCGTATTGCGATTAAAGACGCAGGCGTCAAGATCAGTGAGATTGATGACGTGATTCTGGTCGGTGGCATGACCCGCATGCCTAAGGTGCAGGAAAAAGTAAAAGAGCTGTTTGGCCGTGAGCCACGTAAAGACGTGAATCCTGATGAAGCGGTAGCCGCTGGCGCAGCGATTCAAGGTTCAGTCCTGTCTGGCGACCGCAAAGACGTCTTGCTGCTGGATGTGACACCTTTGTCACTCGGTATCGAAACGCTTGGCGGTGTGATGACCAAGATGATCACCAAGAACACGACGATCCCTACCCGCCATTCGCAGGTGTTCTCGACAGCTGATGATAATCAGCCTGCCGTGACGATCAAAGTGTTCCAGGGTGAGCGCGAAATCGCAGCGGGTAACAAGACTCTGGGCGAATTTAACCTTGAGGGGATTCCGCCTGCAGCACGTGGCACACCTCAGATTGAAGTCACCTTTGATATTGATGCTAACGGTATTGTGCACGTGTCTGCCAAAGACAAAGGCACTGGTAAAGAGAACAAGATCACCATTCAGGCAAACTCGGGCCTGACCGAAGAAGAAATTCAACGGATGGTCAAGGATGCTGAAGCCAATGCTGAAGAAGATCACCGTATGGCTGAGCTGGCCCTGGCACGCAACAGTGCAGATGGTCTGGTGCACGCTACGCGCAAGTCTATGACCGAGTATGCAGAAAAGCTTGAAGAAGCCGAAAAAACTTCAATCGAAGCCGCGATTACTGCTGTAGAAGATGCATTGAAAAACAATGCAGATAAAGCAGAAATTGATGCCAAGGTCGAAGCCCTTTCAACCGCATCACAAAAACTCGGCGAAAAGATGTATGCCGATGCGCAAGCTGCGGCAGCTGCCCAGCAACCCGCAGGTGGTGAGGCTGGCGGTGCCGGTGCAGGTGCAGGTGCAAAACCAGCAGATGACAATGTCGTCGATGCTGACTTTAAAGAAGTCAAGCGCGATCAGAAGTGATCATTTAGCTTAATCCCTATCCGCCCGGGGCTCTTTCAGAGCTTTCCGGGCGAGTTTTTTTGTTCAAATTACTGAGCCTGAGATCATGGCAACAAAACGCGACTTTTACGACATTCTTGGCGTTGCCAAAAACGCATCAGATGAAGATTTAAAAAAAGCCTATCGCAAGCTGGCGATGAAATACCATCCGGATCGCAATCCGGACAGCAAGGAAGCCGAAGAGAAATTCAAGCAGGCTAAAGAAGCCTATGAAATGCTCTCTGACGGCAATAAACGTGCGGCTTACGATCGCTATGGTCATGCCGGCGTAGATCCTAACGCAGCAGGAATGGGCGGTGGCGCTGGTTTCAGTGATTCGTTCGGCGATATCTTTGGTGAGATCTTTGGCGGTCAGCAGCGTCGCGGTGGCGGTGGTGGCGGACCTCAGGTCTATCGTGGTGCCGATCTGAAATACGCCATGGAAATCACGCTCGAGCAGGCGGCCAATGGATTCGATACTGAAATCCGAGTCCCCAGCTGGGAGAACTGCGAGATTTGTAAAGGCAGTGGCGCCAAGCCTGGCACGACCCCCAAAACCTGCCGGACCTGCGGTGGTGCAGGTGCGGTGCGCATGCAGCAAGGCTTTTTCAGCGTGCAGCAGACGTGTCCGACAT
>CANCOC010000119.1 GCA_947379755.1 Alcaligenaceae bacterium
CAGGCGCCAGATCTGGCGCAAGAGCTGACTTCTGTTGTGCTGCAGTTTGATCCGGACTTTGATCCTGGTACAGTCGAAATGCGTCCGAGCAAGGGGGGCAATTACATGGGCCTGACCTTTACGATCCATGCGACGTCCAGAAAGCAGCTTGATGACTTGTACAAAGCCCTGCATGCACACCACATGGTGTCGGTGATCCTGTAGTGGTTCTTGTCTGGCCGCGTCCTTCTGAGTATCAGACTGTCTGGCAGGCCATGCAGGACTTTACCGGCATGCGCACGGCCACCACGCCTGACGAAATCTGGCTGGTCGAGCACAGCCCCGTCTATACCCTGGGCCAGGCGGGCAAGCCAGAACACCTGCTGAATCCTGGCAAGATCCCCGTCATCAAAACCGATCGGGGTGGCCAGGTGACGTATCACGGACCTGGACAGATCATGGCATATGTCCTGATGGATCTCAAACGTTCAGGTCAATATATCAAGGGGCTGGTCAATCAGCTCGAAGAATCCATTATCGCGACCCTGCAGATCTATGGGATCGACAACGCCTGTCGTAAACCGGGTGCGCCTGGTGTCTATGTGCCGGGCGATACAGATCTGGCCAAAATTGCAGCCCTGGGACTCAAAGTGCGCAATGGTTATACCTATCATGGCCTGGCCTTGAATCTGGCGATGGACCTGACCCCTTACGAGGGGATTAACCCTTGTGGGTATGCGGGATTGCAGACCGTGTGTATGGCGGACTTTGGCGTAAAAGCGTGCTGGGAAGACGTTGCCCAGACCCTGGCCAGCCAGATTGTCGCGCGCTGCGGAGTAAAATAGGGTTCTGCTGTATTTGCTCAGAGAAAACATGTCGATCACGCCAAACGAATCTGTCACGCCAGTCCCTTACGATGCGACCCAAAAGCAAAAGTCGTTCGATAAGATTTCACGTATCCCAATTAAAGTGGTTGCAGCCGAGCGGCTGAAAAAACCTGAATGGATTCGTGTCAAGGCAGCTGCTGCAGGCTCGCGGTTTTATGACATTAAAAAAATCCTGCGTGAACATAATCTGTTTACGGTCTGTGAAGAAGCCTCTTGCCCGAACATCGGCGAATGTTTTGGCAAAGGCACAGCAACCTTCATGATCATGGGTGACAAGTGCACGCGTCGCTGCCCCTTTTGCGATGTGGGACATGGTCGGCCCGATCCGCTGGATGTAAACGAGCCAGAGAATCTGGCAAAAACGATTGCAGCACTCAAACTCAACTACGTCGTGATTACTTCAGTAGATCGCGATGATTTGCGTGATGGCGGTGCTGCGCACTTTGTTGAATGTATTCAGCGGGTCCGTGCGCTTTCACCCACGACCAGGATCGAAGTGCTTGTGCCGGACTTCCGTGGTCGCCTGGATCGCGCACTTGAAATCCTCAACGGCGGTCCGCCTGATGTGATGAACCACAACCTCGAGACCGTGCCGCGTCTGTACAAGCAGGCACGTCCGGGCTCGGATTATTTGCATTCTCTCAAACTCCTGCAAGAATTCAAAAAGCTTCACCCCGAAACGCCGACCAAGTCCGGTTTGATGCTGGGTCTGGGTGAGACAGACGAAGAAATCCTGCAAGTCATGCGTGACATGCGCGCACACGATGTCGATATGCTGACAATTGGCCAGTACCTGCAGCCTTCAGAGCATCATTTGCCGGTGCTGCGGTATGTGCATCCTGATACGTTCAAGATGTTTGAGCGTGAGGCCTATGCCATGGGCTTTAATCACGCTGCGGTCGGAGCGATGGTCAGGTCTTCGTATCACGCTGATGAGCAGGCGCATGCTGCTGGCGTGGATTTTTGAATAAAATCTTCCGTAACTGAACGTTTTTCGAGATTCCTTGTTCACCAGCAACTCTGCAACGCCGGGGTATTAAAAAACAGTCTGATTTTGCCCATATCCGTCGCAAGCAGTTTGATTTGAGCGTGGATGCTGATGTGCTGGATGCAATCGAAAGTGCGCTCAACCAGGTATTCTTGGACACCACAAAATCACTTACTCCCCCAGATAGGCCGCCCGCACCTTAGGATCATCCAGCATCTCGCGGGCGTTACCATTCATGGTGATGAGACCTGAGTCCATCACATAGGCACGGTCGGCTGCCTGCAACGCCAGGCGTGCATTTTGCTCGACCAGTAACACTGTCACACCCTGCGCTGAAATATCACGTACCACTTCAAAAATCTTTGCCACCATGATGGGTGACAAGCCCATAGATGGCTCGTCAAGCAACAACAGGCGCGGCTGGCTCATCAGCGCACGTGCCATGGCAAGCATCTGTTGCTCACCACCGGACATCGTGCCGGCGAGCTGCGTGGCGCGCTCTTTGAGGCGCGGAAAAATCCCGAACATGCGTTCGATGTCATCGGCGATGCCTGCCGTATCGTTACGCAGGTAAGCGCCCATCTGCAGGTTTTCGATGATGGTCATTCGGGCGAACACGCCGCGTCCTTCGGGAACCATTGCCAGGCCTTGTTTGAGCAGGGTGTGGCTGGGCAGTCCTTTGATGGACTTGCCCAGATACTCTACGTCTCCACCGATCCAGCCTTGCAGGCCGGTGATAGCTTTCATGGTGGTGGTCTTGCCAGCGCCGTTCGCACCGATCAGTGTGACGAGTTCGCCCTCGCGGATGTCCAGGTCAATGCCTTTGATCGCATGGATGCCACCGTAGGCAACTTTAAGGTTTGAAATCTTGAGCATGATGTCTTTCATAATGAGTGGCGCCTTCAGTGTGCAGGAGTGCCCAGATAGGCTTCAATCACCGCGGGATCTTTTTGAATGTCCTGCGGCAAACCCTGCGCAATGACTTTGCCGTAATCCAGTACCGTCATCCGGTTGCATAGACCCATCACGAGTTTGACGTCGTGCTCAATCAGCAGGATCGTGCGACCATCGCTGCGAATTTTGTCGAGGAGCGCACGCAGTTCGACTTTTTCGGTTGCATTCATGCCCGCTGCAGGCTCGTCGAGCGCCAGCAGATGGGGTTCTGTTGCGAGGGCGCGTGCGATTTCGAGCCGGCGCTGGTGGCCATACGAAAGGTTGCGCGCCGTGAAATTGGCGTACTGTCCGATACCGACATATTCCAGCAGTGCATGGGACATTTCTTCGACTTCGGCTTCTTCGCGTACGACTGATGGTGGACGAAAGACCGCGCCGAAGACCCCTGCATGAGTACGGCTGTGTCGCCCGACCATGACGTTTTCGAGTGCGGTCATGTCGCCAAACAAACGGATATTCTGAAAGGTCCGGGCAATCCCGGCCTTGGCGACCTCGTGGACGGCGGTGGGCTGGTAGGCGCGACCACCGAGTACGAATTTGCCGGAATCGGGCGTGTAGAGGCCGGTGATGACATTAAAGAACGTGGTCTTGCCGGCACCGTTTGGACCGATCAGGCCGTAGATCTCACCTGCATTGATATGCAGGCCAACATCAGACAATGCCTGCAGGCCACCAAAGCGCTTGTTGACGCCTTGCACTGATAGCAGAATTTTGGGTAGAGTCATTTTTCCTGTCTCCTTTAGACGTCTACGCCAGGTGCGCGACGGGTGACGGGGCGGTCTTCGCGCTTGGGCGCGGGCCACAACCCTGCAGGGCGAAAGAGCATGACTCCTACAAGTGCCAGGCCGAACAAGAGTGAGCGCAAGACCTCTGCGTCAATGATGACGTGACCGAACAGCATGTTCTGCACGGGTGCGGCGGCTTCGCGCAGGAGCTCCTGGAAGCCGACCAGCAAAATGCCGCCGAGAATCACGCCGGGGATGTGGCCCATGCCGCCCAGCACCACGATGGCCAGGACATAAATGGATTCCCACAGCACAAAGGACTCGGGCGATACAAACCCCTGGAAGGCGCCGAATACCGCACCAGATACGCCACCGAACGCTGCACCCATAGCAAAAGCCAGGAGTTTGACGTTACGGGTGTTGATCCCCATGGCCTTGGCAGCAATTTCGTCTTCGCGAATGGCGACCCAGGCGCGCCCGATGCGTGAGTGTTGCAGGCGCAGACTGACGAAGACGATGACGACCACCATCACGATCAGCAAGTAGTAATAGAGCACGACCGGCGTAAAGGTAAAGCCAAAGAGTTCATGCGGCTTGGCAAAATTCACGCCAAACAGTGTGACGGAGTCGACCGCCGTAATGCCTTTGGGACCGTTGGTGATGTTGACGGGCCGATCAAGGTTATTCATGAAAATACGAATAATTTCGCCAAATCCCAGTGTCACAATCGCAAGGTAGTCGCCCCGCAGTTTGAGTGTTGGCGCGCCGAGCACTGCGCCAAAGAGTGCGGCAACGGGTGCGGCGAGCAGGACCACCCACCAGAAGCCCAGATGAATACCATCAGGAAACAGGTGCGCGAGTGCCGCAAACTGCGTCGTCAAATGCGGTGAGCTCAGCAGGGCCATCAGATAGGCGCCCACTGCATAAAAGGCGATATAACCCAGATCCAGCAGGCCGGCAAAGCCGACCACGATGTTCAGGCCGAGGGCCAGCATGATGTAGAGCAGGGCAAAATCGAGAATGCGGACCCAGTAGTTGCCGCCAAGTGCTTGTGCGAGCAATGGTGCGACCAGTGCAATGGCCACAAAGGCAGCCACTGACAGCAATGTTTTGCTTGAGTTGCTGGCAGGGCCGGTTGCCGGGTGTTTGGCTGGGTGCAGGCTTGAAGAGGTCGTCGTCATGTGATGTCCTCCTTATGCGCGGTCAGCAACACGTTCGCCCATGATGCCGGACGGACGGAAGACAAGCACGGTAATCAGGACAATGAACGCAAAGACGTCCTGATAGTTGGAGCCAAAGACGCCTCCTGTGAGGTCTCCGATATAGCCTGCGCCGAGTGCCTCGATCAGGCCGAGCAAGAGTCCGCCAATCATGGCGCCCTGCAGATTGCCAATCCCGCCCAGCACGGCAGCTGTAAAGGCTTTGAGTCCGGGGATGAAGCCCATGTAGAAGTGTGCATTGCCATAGTTGGTCGCCATCATGACGCCGGCGACCGCAGCAAGTGCGCCGCCAATCACAAAGGTTGCAGAGATCACAAAGTTTGGATTCACACCCATCAGGCCCGCGACCTTGGGGTTCTCGGCTGTGGCGCGCATGGCACGTCCGAGCTTGGTTTTATTGACCAGGATCAGTAATCCGGTCATCACGACAAAGGCCATCACGATAATGACGATTTCTTTGCCTGTGATGGTGGCACCCGTCGTAAAGATGTCAATTGGGTCTGAGGGCAGGAGTTCGGGGAAGATCAGTGGGTTGCGTGACCAGATGATCATGGCCAGTGTCTGCAGGATGATGGAGACGCCAATGGCTGTAATCAAGGGCGCCAGTCGGGGGGCATTGCGCAGCGGCCGGTAGGCGACGCGCTCAATGGTGTAGGACAGCAGGCCGCAGACGGCCATGGAAATCAGTGTGGCAATAATCAGTATCAGCCAGTCTGGCAAGCCAGGCGCAATCATTTTTAAGCCGGCAATCGTGGACAGCGCAGTCAGTGCGCCCACCATCAACACCTCGCCATGGGCAAAGTTGATAATGCCTAAAATTCCGTACACCATGGTGTACCCGAGGGCAATCAGCGCATAAATGCTACCGAGTACCAAACCATTCATCACCTGCTGGATGAAAATATCCATGAACTCTCTCTAAAAAACACGGCA
>CANCOC010000120.1 GCA_947379755.1 Alcaligenaceae bacterium
GCCTTTAGCAAACTGATCCAAAGCGAAATTGCGAAGTGGGGCAAGGTTGTAAAAGACGCAAACATCAAAATCGAATAAACCATGAAAATTCAAGACGTCACTCTCACGTTGTTCAGCTGGGACGACATCCCTGCCACCAGCTACGGCGCCCACACTGGCAAATTTTCGGGTGCAAGCAAGCTCGGACTATTGACAATCACCACCGATCAGGGCGTAACAGGCCATGCTTTTTTGGGCTCTGCCTTTTACCCCGCAGACATGGATGGTCCTGGTCTCATCAAATACCTCAAACCAATCCTGCTCGGACAAAACCCTCTGGATCGCGAACGCCTCTACAAAGCGATGTTCAAGCGCGTACGCACCACCACGGTCCGCTCAATCGGCGCCGTTGATGTCGCACTATGGGATATCGCAGGCAAAATCGCAGGGCTTCCGATTCATCAGTTACTCGGCTCCTATCGGGACCGCGTACCCGCCTATATCAGCTCTGCCGTGCTGACCAGTCCCTCAGCCTACGCAGATGAAGCCCAACACTACAAGGCACTCAATCTGGTCGCCTACAAAATTCATCCTCCGCAGATATGGCGCGAGGACATCCGCGTCTGCGAAGCCGTCAGACGTGCCGTGGGCGACGAGTATCTGCTCATGCTCGATTCAGTATGGAGCTATGACTATCCGGCAGCATTGCGTGTTGGACTGGCGATTCAGGAGCTTGGGTACTATTGGTATGAGGACCCACTTGCCGATGCCGATATTTACAACTATGTCGAGCTCAAAAAGCATCTGACCATTCCGATCATGGCCACCGAAGCACCGGCGGGTGGTCTGGATTCCTACACCCCTTGGATCAAGGAGCGCGCGACCGATTTCCTGCGCGGCGATGTGGCCATCAAAGGCGGCATTACAACCTTGATGAAAACAGCCCACCTGGCTGAAGCCTTTCATCTGAATTATGAAGTCCACCATGGCGGGAATTCACTGAACAACTTTGCGAACCTGCACGTCATCATGGCCCTGCAAAACACCGAGTTCTTTGAAGTCCTGCTGCCCTCTGAATCTCAGAAGTACGGACTGTTGGAGGACATCGAGATTGATGCGCAAGGCTTGGTGCATGCACCAGGCGACCCGGGCCTGGGTGCTCAGATTGATTTTGAGCTGATCAGGCGCAAGACGCTCGGTGTGCTGAGCTAGTTTTCAGAAGGTGTGAGCGGTTCGAATTTGCGCCAGACGCAATCGCCTTTTGCGGCCTTGTCCAGTGCAGCCAGATATTTTTCATGCGCCTGCAGTTCATCCGCACTTGGCAGGATGACTGGCAGGTTCAGTGCGTCCTGCCGATGTTCGATCGCAGCCTGGCTCCCGGTGACCGGCTCATCAAAATTATCCATCATCAGGCTGTCCTGCCCACGCGTCATGGCCAGCCAGACTTCTGCCAGTAACCGGGAGTCCAGCAGCGCGCCGTGCAGCGTGCGGTGCGCATTTGAAATGCCATACCGGTCGCACAGCGCATCCAGAGAATTGCGCTTGCCTGGATGCAAGGTTTTGGCGTGGACGAGAGAATCAATCACCCCATCACAAAAGTTTGTCACGCCCTCGCGCCCCAGGCGGGTCAGTTCGGCGTTGAGGAACTTCAGATCAAAGGGCGCGTTATGAATAATTAGCTCAGCGCCATCGATAAAGGCAAGCAACTCATCGATTTTTTCTGCGAACAGCGGTTTGTCTGATAAAAACTCAGTCGTCAGTCCGTGCACATTGAGCGCTCCGGGATCACTGTCGCGATCTGGTTTGAGATAGGTATGAAAATCCCGACCAGTGATAGTGCGATTGATGACCTCGATCGCACCGATCTCGATCACGCGGTGCCCATATGCCGGGTCCAGCCCGGTTGTTTCTGTATCCAAGACGATCCAGCGCATGATTCTTTACCTTCCGAGGTGGGCGCGGGTATCTTCGACGCCCCGATTGGCCAACAAGTCGGCACGTTCATTGCCTGGATCACCAGCATGACCTTTAACCCAGCGCCAGGTGATTTCATGTCTCTGTACCTGTGCCTCCATCAATTGCCAGAGATCTGCGTTCTTGACAGGTTTTTTATCCGCTGTGCGCCATCCCCGCAACTTCCACCCATGAATCCATTCTGTCATGCCTTTCATGACGTACTGGGAATCGACATGCAACACTACCTGGCAAGGACGTTTTAAGGCAACCAGGGCCTCAATCACAGCCATCATTTCCATACGGTTATTGGTCGTAAGCGGTTCGCCGCCATGCAGTGTTTTTTCGACCTGGCCGAATTTCATAAACACTCCCCATCCGCCAATACCCGGATTGCCCTTGCAGGCACCATCGGTCCAGATTTCTACTCGATCTTCTGTTTGCATATTCACTTTTTAGTTTGCGGATTCCTGGCCACGACTCGGGGCCACTTTTGAAACAATTTCACTCTGGGCAGCTGCGCCGGCTACGGCAACACGGGCACGTACACGTGCACGACCTGACTTCCAGCCCGGAGTCATTAACCGCATGCCTGGGACGCGTTTTACCGCAGAAACGACATATACACCACCACACACTGGCCACCACCGGTCACCGGCATGCTCCATGAACGAAAAACGATCCATCCACTTTTTAGAAGAAAATGCCGGAACATAGCAGCCGAAGCGACCACGATCAATATCAAAAGACAATAACTTGAGCCAATCCTTAAGCCTCGGAAGCGACACCAGATCCTGCGTTGGCTCGGGAAGCCACTGCTTCATATAGGGAATACTGTTGCGAATGCCCCAGAGACTCCAGGGATTAAAACCTGAAATGACAACCCGCCCCTCTGGCACCAGCACGCGCTCAACCTCACGCAAAACCTGGTGAGGATTGCAAGCGCTCTCCAGGACGTGCGGCAACACCAGCAAATCAACGCTCTGAGACTCAAAAGGCAGCAGTTCGGGTTCAGAGAGGACCACAGCGGACCAGCCTGGAGCCATTGAAGCCTCGGGCGCAACGGTCCCCGTATATGCCTTAAACGGCATCCTGTTGGTCCGGAGCAGATCCATCGCAGGCAAACCGACCTGCAACGCATGATAGCCAAACACATCAGCGACCAGTGCATCCAGACGCGCCTGCTCCCACGCACGCACGTACTGGCCGAGATCGCTGCACAACCAGCGCTCCAGATCTACAATAGTAGGGTCTTCAGTTGACACGTGATTCCTGGAAAAATTAAACATGGCCCATCCGCCCAAGTCTGCTAACAATGATGTCCCCGGCATTACAGCCATCCATGCCTTTGCAGACAACTACATATGGATGATCTCCAACGGTCGCGAAGCGATCGTGGTTGATCCGGGACAGGCGCAGCCTGTGCTGGAAGCACTGGCTGCCCAAAAACTCGAACTCACCGCTATTTTACTCACCCATCACCACCAGGACCATGTCGGCGGAGTCACGGCGCTGCTCGAGGCCACCCAGGCCAAAGTCTATGGACCCGCCGGTGAAACCCTGCCTTTTTGTGATGTTGCACTCAGACAAGGTGACACCGTGTCCGATGCTGCACTGCAACTCAAACTATCTGTTCTGGATGTTCCAGGACACACTGCAGACCATATTGCCTACTTCGGACACCTGGCAACTACCCCGATTCTCTTTTGTGGGGATACACTGTTCGCTGCGGGATGTGGGCGGCTCTTTGAAGGTACCGCTGCCCAGATGGATGCATCGCTGGCAAAATTGGCGGCGCTTCCGGGTGAAACGCGTGTGTATTGCGCACACGAATACACTCTCTCCAATATGCGCTGGGCCCGTACCGTCGAGCCTGGTAACCACGAGCTGCAAGAATGGCAACACAGCGCCACCTTGCAGCGTACTCAGGGCATTCCAACTCTGCCAAGCACCATTGGGCAAGAATTGGCCTGCAACCCCTTTCTGCGTGCACGGATACCCACCGTTGCGCAGTCAGCTGCACATTGGGCACAACGCGAACTGCACTCACCTGTTGAAGTGTTCGCGACGCTCAGAGAGTGGAAAAACAATTTCCGTTGATATGCGCTTTTTACGTTTCATCCCAATAATCTGCTTAGTCATCCTCGCGGGTTGCGCCGGCCTGCCTCGTTCGGACAGCCGTTACACCGCGCAAGACACCTCACGCACAATCGACCTCACCGTGCCTCCGCTCGACGCATGGGAGAGGATCCGCCGGGGCTACGCAATTCCGAACCTGAATTCACCACTCGTGGACAAATGGACGGCCTACTACGCTTCCCACCCCGAAGCCATGCAAAGAATGGCAACGCGTGCAGGCAAGTACCTGTATTACATTGTGGATGAAATCAATCGTCGCGGACTGCCGACCGAACTGGCCCTCCTGCCTTTTGTTGAAAGCGCCTACAACCCGATCGCGTATTCATCAGCCAAAGCAGCCGGGCTGTGGCAATTCATCCCGAGCACGGGCACCCAATTCAAACTTAAGCAGGACTGGTGGCGCGATCAGCGCCGTGATCCGATTGCCTCGACCAATGCCGCACTCGACTATCTCGAATATCTGTTCGAATTCCAGGGCGACTGGTATCTGGCACTGGCTTCCTACAACTGGGGTGAAGGATCGGTCAAAAAAGCAGTGACACGCAACCTGGCGGCAGGCAAACCCACCGACTATTTGTCTCTGAACATGCCCGACGAGACCCGCAACTATGTACCCAAACTGCAGGCAATCAAGAATATCGTCGGCGATCCTGAAAAATATGCAGTCCTGCTGCCCCAGGTCGATAACGAACCGTACTTTGTATCCGTCAAAAAGACGATGGATATTGACTTTCATGTCGCGGCGCAGCTCGCCGAGATGCCCATCGAAGATTTCAAGGCACTGAACCCGTCTTTCAACCAGACCGTCATTTCGGCCATGGAAGACCATGCAGTCATCCTGCCGAAAGACAAAGTCGATATTTTTAATACAAACCTGTCTGAATACAAAGGTGAGCTGTCTTCCTGGAAAATCTACGAAGCCAAGCAAGGCGAAACATTCAACTCGATCGCAAATAAATTTGGCGTATCCGAATCGCGTTTGCGCGAAGCCAACCGCATCGCACCAGGCGTGCGTAGCGCCAGCGACCAGTCAGTCATGATTCCCGGCCCTGCCGGCCAGGGCATCCAGCTCGCACCGCCAGCAGCTGGGCGCGGCCCCCAGATCGCTGGCAAGTCGGTCAGCCAGGCAAAGGCCGAGGCAAACAATACCCGGGTGCGCACCCATATCGTGCGTAAGGGCGACACACTGGAATCGATTGCCCGTCATTACGGCACAAACACCAGTACATTACGCGCACTGAACAACCTGAAAAATGATAACGTCAAGCTCGGCAACAAGTTACGGATCCCGGGAACGGGGACCCGCAGTTAATCACCACCATCAACTTTAATTATTTTTTGACTACTAGGATCTACAAATGGGCTTTCTGACTGGCAAACGCATTCTGATTACCGGTGTGATTTCAAACCGCTCAATCGCCTATGGCATTGCCCGGGCCTGTCACGAACAAGGTGCAGAGCTTGCCTTTACTTAGGTGGGCGAGCGGTTTCTGGAACGTGTCACGGAATTCGCCGCTGAATTCGGCAGCAGCATTGTGCTGCCTTGTGATGTGTCACTCGACAGCGAAATCGAATCAAGCTTTTCAGAACTCGCCAAACACTGG
>CANCOC010000121.1 GCA_947379755.1 Alcaligenaceae bacterium
TGATTCGATGCAGCGTATTTCCGAAGCAAGTGCTTCATCGGGCACAACCAACCTGGGCGCTCTGCTCAAGGCCAAGCTCGATCAGGCTCGCGATACTGAATAAGTCCGGTGACAAAGTCTGAACTCATCGCTGCACTGGCGGCCCGCTATTCACAGCTGGCCGCACGTGATACCGATTACGCTGTTAAAACGGTGCTTGATGCAATGACTCAGGCTTTGGCTGACGGTCAGCGCATTGAGATCCGTGGTTTTGGCAGCTTTTCGTTGTCTGAGCGTGCGCCGCGTGTTGGTCGCAACCCCAAGTCGGGTGAGCAAGTGCTGGTTCCTGGTAAACAGGTTCCTCACTTCAAAGCCGGTAAAGAGTTGCGTGAACGCGTAGATTTGAATGCAATGGAGTCTGACCTGGTTCAGACCGAGACACAGGTGCTCGCACCTGAGCTTGATCTTGGCGCAAGTCTGATTGCACGTCATGCTGTTGGCTAATTCTGTAAGAAATATTAAAAAACCGCCTGCATTGGCGGTTTTTTTTATTGAGCGTTCGGGTTGCGCTTACAATTCAATTTTGCATTGAGGAGCAACGGTTATGCGCTATTTTGTCTGGGCCTTACGGTTGGTCGTTTTTATTGCGGTTCTGATGTTCGCACTCAAAAATACGGCTCCAGTTGCAGTCGCTTTTTATGGTGATGTGATTGTCGATCATGTCCCACTCATCGTGGTGATGTTGTCGACCTTTGTGCTGGGGGCGGTGTTTGGCTTATTGCTCACTGTGCCGGCTTCTTTGCGTCGCCGTCGCGAGGCTTCGCGCCTGCGCAAAGAACTTGATCGCATTCATGCTGCAGTGTCGCCGGCCTCTGATGCGCGTCTCTCACCAGACACCATCGTGCCGCTTTCTCCTCTTTGATCTCTTTTTGGAAATAACGCGTGGATTTTGAATCCTGGTGGCTGATTTTTTTACCATTGCTCTTCGGCTTAGGTTGGATGGCTGCCCGTTTTGATATTCGGCAAATGCTTTCCGAGACGCGCAATTTGCCTGACTCGTATTTTCGGGGGTTGAATTTTCTTCTGAACGAAGAACCCGATCGTGCGATTGATGCTTTTGTTGAAGTCGCAAAACTTGATCCCGAAACAACCGAGTTACATTTCGCGTTGGGGAGTCTGTTTCGCCGGCGTGGCGAGATGGAACGCGCCATTCGTGTCCATCAGAGTCTGTTGTCCCGGGCTGATTTGCCCGTCAGTCAGCGCGAGCATGCACAACATGAGCTGGCTCAGGATTATCTGAAAGCCGGTATGCTTGATCGCGCAGAAGACGCGTTTGCTGTCCTGAAAGACACAAGCTTTGCATTGCCTGCTCTGCGTGCCTTGATCCGGATTTATGAGTCCGAACATGACTGGCCCAGAGCCATTGAGGCAGTAGAAAGCTTGCGAGGTCTGGTGGATGAGCCCGTCCCCCAGTTAGTACATTATTACTGTGAACAGGCGCAGGCTGCGCTTGCGGCCAAACCGGCGAATATCGCGGCTGCCAAACATGCGCTGGGTGATGCAAATAAAGCCATTGTTGCGGCACATGCGCAAAGTGTTTCGGCCTCCTCGGTGCGCGTGGCGATGTTGAATGCCACGATCGCGTCATCCGAACACGATCTGCCCATGCAGCGCCAGTACCTGCAGTCCGTGCTCAGGCAATACCCTGAATTTGCCGGCTTGATTGCGCAGGAACTCCTGAATAATTACGCCGAAACCCAAGAGGCAGAGCTTGGTTTGGAAGTGCTCAGCGCGCATTATCAACAACATCCATCACTGGATTTATTTAATGTGGTGTTTCGTGCCCTGCGTATCCAGCAGGGCTCAGAATTGGCGTGGGGGTTTGCACGGCTGGCGCTTCAAACACATCCATCGTTACTTGGCCTGGATCGTTTGCTCGAGGTCGAACTTGCGCAATCGCCTCAGGGTCTTGCGCTGACCGACAGTCCCATTCCGGGCGCAGACTTGACGCTATTGCGTCGACTGATTCATAAACATACACAGCGTATGGATCGTTATGCCTGTCAGACATGTGGATTTCAGGCGCGTCGTTATTACTGGCAGTGTCCAGGTTGCAATGCGTGGGAAACATACAAACCCCGCAGATTGGAAGAACTTGAATGAGCAATTTCCCTAAAGAAGCTATTGCACGCACGCGTGTGCTGGTTGTGGGCGATGTGATGCTGGATCGTTACTGGTTCGGTGAGGTTGAGCGAATTTCGCCTGAAGCTCCCGTTCCGGTCGTTCACGTTGCAAAGCGTGAAGACCGTCTGGGCGGTGCGGCCAATGTGGCACGCAATATCGTTGCGCTGGGTGCGCAGGCGACTCTGGCTGGAGTAGTGGGCGAGGATGAAGCTGCACATCAGGTGCGGCACTTGCTGGCTGAGGCAGGCATCCAGGCGCATCTCGTATCAGATCCGGATCACCCGACAACCCTCAAAATGCGGGTGTTGGGTCGTCAGCAGCAATTGTTGCGAATTGATTTTGAAGAAAAACCCAACGCAGCACTGCTCGATGCGATGCATGCGCACGTTGCTACGTTGCTGGATCAGCATGATGTGGTGGTGTTGTCGGATTATGCCAAGGGTGTACTGGCGCAGGTCGAGGTGCTGATCAGCATGGCGCGTGCCAAAGGTTTGCCTGTACTGGTCGATCCCAAGGGCAGTGACTACGCTCGCTATCGTGGTGCCACGCTGGTCACCCCGAATCGTAGCGAAATGCAGCAGGCTGTCGGTCACTGGAATTCAGAACAACAGCTCGATGACTATGCGCAAGCGTTGCGTGCAGAGCTTGAACTCGAAGCGTTGCTCGTGACGCGGTCCGAACAAGGCATGACACTTTTCACGGCGGATGGTCGGGATCATGTCGATGCACAGGCCCACGAGGTATTTGATGTGTCGGGTGCGGGAGACACCGTGCTGGCAACGCTGGCGGTGATGCGTGCGACAGGAATGGGCTGGCCCGATGCCATGCGCTGGGCCAATCGTGCGGGTGGGATCGTTGTAGGCAAGTTAGGCACGTCTGTCGTGACACAAGGAGAACTCGTATGATTGTGGTGACTGGAGCGGCTGGTTTTATTGGAAGCAATATCGTCAGAGGCCTGAATCGACGCGGTATCACCGACATTCTTGCTGTGGATGATCTGACTGATGGTGATAAATTCGTCAATCTGGTTGGTGCCCAGATTTCAGACTATATGCACAAAGATGATTTTCGTCACGACGTTAAGCACGGATTCCTGCCTGGCGTGCGTGCAGTGTTTCATCAGGGCGCTTGCTCAGATACGACGGAGCGCGATGGCCATTTCATGATGGACAATAATTATCGTGTCACGCTCGAATTATTTGATTACTGCCAAAAGCACAAAATCCCATTTATCTATGCTTCTTCTGCAGCGGTGTATGGTCCAGGTCCCGTCTATGTTGAAAACCTGGTGAATGAACGACCGCTCAATGTCTACGGGTACTCTAAATTTTTGTTCGATCAGGTTGTGCGCAAGCGGTTGAATACATTGACCGCGCAGGTCGTTGGCTTGCGTTATTTTAATGTCTATGGTCCGCACGAGCAGCATAAAGGCCGGATGGCTTCTGTTGCGTTCCACAATATGAATCAGTTCCTCTCAGAAGGGTATGTGCGCTTGTTTGGCGGCTGGGATGGTTATGTTGATGGTGGCCAGACGCGTGACTTTATTTCCGTGCATGATGTGGTGGATGTGAATCTGCATTTTCTGGATCATCCAAGCCAGTCGGGTATTTTTAACTGTGGCACCGGACGGGCGCAGCCCTTTAACGATGTCGCTGCGGCTGTTGTCAATACCATGCGCAGTTTGCGTGGAGAGCAGGCCCTGCCACTTGAAGCGCTTGTGTCCCAGGGGCTGTTGCATTACGTGCCCTTTCCAGAGGATCTAAAGGGGCGATATCAAAGTTACACCCAGGCAGATGTGACTGCTTTACGCGCCACGGGTTTTACTGCGCCCATGCGCGATGTACAGACTGGTGTTTCCGAGTATGTGCGTGCTCTGCATTCGCCTGAGGTGCTTGCGCAGCCGTAAAGCTGCGGGTGGATGAACGTCTGTTTCTGACGTGCGGACATCCCCCTCAGACCTCAACATAGCGTTGCGAAAACATCTTCCGCACGGGAGATGTTTGATCGCATGAGCCTCTCGGAGCACGCTATGAATCCATTTCTGTACGATCCTGTCGCCAGACCCCTTGCCAGACGCCCTGCAGGCAGCTGGCAGTTCCCATTTTCCAACCGTTCGTGCCCGCGCCTGAAACACCATGCGGGTGCCGTTGCGATCGCCGCCGGGATGGGCGTCGGATTTTCTGCCCAAGCAATTGATGTGAATACTGCTTCAGTCGCCGATCTTGAACGGGTAAGGGGAGTAGGGCCTCGCACAGCACAAATTATTGTGCAGGAACGCAGTCGTGCGGGTCACTTCTCCTCTCTTGAAGACTTGTCAGACCGCGTGCGTGGAATCGGCCGCAAACGACTTGAGACGCTTCAGGCAGCAGGTTTGCTGGTTGGCGGGCAGGGCGGACGGGCACAGTCTGCCATGATGGGTGCGTCAAGCTCCGGCAAGCGCATTCTGGGACGCTCCCCCGCGGATACCGCGGCGACGCCGCTGATTACCCCTGAACCAACTTTGTAGGGTCTCTAACACGGGGCCGCCTGCAGGGACAACAACGCGAAATTGGTTGCGTCTGGCATGCAGGCAATTCTGTTCGGTTTTCGGTATGATTGCCTCATATGAAAACTTATCCTAGCGTTGAAAATACTGTCGGCAATACGCCACTTGTCCGTTTGCAGCGATTGCCCGGTCTGGCGATTGCCGAACGGGGCAACATCATTCTTGGCAAGCTTGAGGGCAATAATCCAGCAGGCTCTGTCAAAGACCGACCTGCGCTGTCGATGATTCTTGGTGCCGAGTCGCGGGGCGAAATCTCTCCTGGTGATACGCTGATTGAGGCCACGAGTGGTAATACTGGTATAGCGCTGGCGATGACTGCCGCCATGCGTGGATACAAAATGATTTTGATCATGCCCGACAACTTGTCGGTTGAGCGGCGTGCCTCAATGGCTGCCTATGGTGCCAAACTGATTCTGACACCCGCAAGTGGTGGTGGCATGGAGTTTGCCCGCGATCTCGCGGCCAAAATGCAGGCTGAGGGTCAGGGCATCGTGCTCGACCAGTTTTCGAATCCCGATAATCCTTTGGCACACTTCAAAACCACTGGTCCGGAACTCTGGGATCAGACGAATGGCGAGATCACGCACTTTGTCAGTGCCATGGGAACAACCGGTACCATTATGGGCGTTTCACGTTACCTTAAATCTCGTAATCCGGATATAACAATTGTCGGCGCTCAGCCTGCAGAGGGTTCGCAGATTGCTGGTATCCGGAAATGGCCTGAGGCATACCTGCCCGCTATCTACGATCCGAGTCTGGTCGATCAGTTCGAACTGATTGAACAGAAAGATGCC
>CANCOC010000122.1 GCA_947379755.1 Alcaligenaceae bacterium
AATCTTTTTTTTATGGATGTGAGACCTTGAGTCAAGACGTGGATACAAAAGAGCCCAGATACAAGGCCATCTATACCGCACTGATGCAACAAATCAGAGACGGTGTCTTTGCTGTCGGCACCCTGCTGCCGCCCGAAATCGAACTCAGCCGGCAATATGACGTCAGTCGGCATACGATTCGTGAAGCGGTACGGATGCTGTGCGAGGGTGGTGTGGTATCGCGTCGTGCAGGCGTGGGTACGCGGATTGAAACAACCAAAGCGACGACCCGGTATACGCAACAGATATCGCAACTTTCCGATCTGTTTCAATACATCAAGCATGCTGTGCTACAGGTCAAGCTGGTTCATATGCAGCGAGTCGGCGTGCGTCATGCAGAGCTGCTTGAATGCAAGGCAAGTGACGAATGGTTGCGTATCATCGCCGTCAAGTTTCTTGAAGGCCAGAGTGCGCCCGTTGCGTATTCGGATGTGTTTGTACACCCTGACTACTCTGCAGTCGGCAGCGACGTGGGTAAAGTCAAACTGCCACTCTCGCTATTGATCGAACAAAAATTCTCCCGTCGCATCATCGAAGTCAAACAAGAGTTTTCGGCGATGCCTATCCTGGGCGATATCGCAGAGGCACTTAAACTCAAGACGGGAACAGCGGGACTGGTGATTACCAGAAAATATTATGGTGAAAAAGAATCACTCATGCTGGTAACAAGTACGACCTTCCCGTATAAAAAAATGAAATACTCGATGTCTCTGAAGTTTGATGCACCACAAAGCTGATTTCAAATATGAAAACACCCGAAAATCATTTCAGATTTTCGGGTGTTTTTCATCAAGCGAGCTATCTGGCTTATTTTTTAAAGATACTTTTTAAACCACGCCTGTGCCTGATCCCAGCCGTCTTTCGCTTCAACTGCACGATAGCTGGGACGGTAATCCGCATGAAAAGCATGGGGTGCCTTGGGATAAATCACAAACGTCGAGGCCTTGGCAGCGGCCGAGCCTCTGGCAAGCGCTGCTTTCATGAGTTCAATCGTGTCGACGGGGATGCCTGCATCTTCACCACCATACAGGCCTAAGACCGGCGCGTGCATTTTTTCGGTCAGCTCTACAGGCTGTGCTGGGCGCAATGTGTCCTTGTCTCCCACCATCCGTCCGTACCAGGCAACGCCTGCTTTCAGATTTGGGTTGTGTGCGCTATACAACCACACGATGCGTCCGCCCCAGCAAAACCCTGTAATCGCCAGCCGCTTGGGATCGCCACCATTTGCACTCGCCCATTTGGCTGTCGCATCCAGATCACTCATGACCTGCGCATCGGGCACCTTGTTGACAATCTCTGCAAACAATTTGGTGTTCTCGGTATATTTCGATGGATCGCCCTGACGCGCATACAGCTCAGGCGCAATCGCAAGATAACCAAGCTTTGCAAAGCGGCGGCAAACATCTTTCATGTACTCATGCACACCAAAGATTTCCTGCACAACCAGAATCGTACCCAGATTGGTTTTACCTTCGGGCGCCGCACGATAGGCAGGGATACTGCCATCGGCCACGGGGATTTTGACTTCACCGGCGATCAGGCCTTTGCTGTCGGTCGTGATCAGGGTATTGGCCATGATGGGTCCTGCAGCGAGCGTAAAACCGCCTGCCAGCGAAGTCGTGAGAAAGCCACGACGGTTCAGAGCCAGGGGCGGCAACAGGCTATCGAACTCGGGGTTCGGTTTATTCATGGTGGTTTTCCTCTTTGATGGGTGCAATGATCGCCATGTTAGTTCAGCTTGATATGCGCAGCATGTGCAACTTTTTCCCACTTTGCAATTTCAGCATGTACATACTGTTTGAATTGTTCAGGTGTCCCGCCCACACCCTGGGATGCCAGTGATTCAAACTGTTTTTGTACTTCGGGCTGCGTAATCACCTTGAGCGCCGTGTCCGCGAGCGTCTTCAATATGTCATCTGGTGTGCCCGCAGGCGCAAATAAGCCGTTCCATGAGCTGACTTCAAAATCAGCCGCACCCGCTTCAGCCATTGTCGGAACATCAGGCAGTTGGGGCAAACGTTGCAAACCTGCCACGGCAATGGGGCGCAATTTGCCCGCCTCGATACTTTGCAGGACACCTGCAGCGGTCATGAAGCCCATCGACACATTGCCACCCAGCACGTCATTGAGCGCAGGCGAAGCACCTTTGTAAGGCACATGCAGTAAATCGATATTCATGCGCAGTTTAAGCATTTCGCCAGCCAGGTGGGGCGAGCCACCCGCCCCCGAAGAGGCATAACTTAATTTGCCTGGATTGGCGTTGGCGTAATCCACCAGTTCCTTAAGGGTATGAATCGGCAATTTGGGGTTGACGACCAGCACACTTGGCGAAGTCATGAACTGCGTGATTGGCACCAGGTCACGCTCGGTGTTGTAGTTCAGATTGTTATAGATCGACATGTTGGTGGCATTGGCAATCGTACCTAGTAGCAAGGTATAGCCATCTGGCTTGGCACGCACCACCATTTCCGTGCCGATGTTCGATCCGCCGCCCGGTTTGTTTTCAACGATGATGCTCTGGCCGAGTTGCTTTTCCATCCCGTGCGCCATGATGCGCCCGACAATATCTGTCGGTCCACCCGCAGCAAAAGGCACGATCAGTTTGATCGGACGATCGGGATAGTGCCCCTGAGTAGGGGTCTGAGCCTGAGCGTGTGTCAAGGCAGCACCTGCAGCGATCCCCGCGATCACTGCAGCGACTAGCATCAAGATTTTTTTCTTCATCATCATCAGTTTTTTGGAATCGTTCCACCCGTCATCGGTGGCATCAGAAAATCAAAGTCCACACCTTTATCTGCTTGCGTCACGCTTTGTAAAAATAGCTTGCGATACCCACGCTGTGCGCTCGGCGTCACGATAGGTTTGAGCGAGGCGCGTCGTGCGAGCTCTTCATCACTGACAAGCAAAGTCAGCTCGCGATTGGCAACACTCAGTCGGATCCGATCACCATTTTGCACATAGGCCAACGGCCCGCCAATTGCCGATTCAGGCGTCACATGCAGCACGATGGTGCCAAACGCTGTCCCACTCATCCGGCCATCTGAAATCCGCACGATATCCTTGCAACCTGCCATAGCAAGTTTGCGCGGAATCGGCATATAGCCTGCCTCTGGCATCGCAGCGCCTTTGGGACCGATATTCTTGAGCACCAGGATGTCTTCCTGCGTCACATCCAGATCGGGCGAATCGATCCTGCTGGCCATGTCTTCCAGATTTTCAAACACGACCGCACGGCCTTCGTGCTCCATCAGTTTGGGGTTGGCAGCAGACTGCTTGATAATCGCGCCACCTGGTGCGAGGTTGCCTTCAAGTACGGCAATCCCGCCTTGTGGATAAATCGGGTTGCTGGTCGGGCGTACAACATCCTGCTTAAAGCCTGGGCCTGCGGCATCGATTTCTTCGCCAAGCGTGCGGCCGGTGACGGTCATCGCATCGAGGTGCAGCAAAGGCTTGAGTTCGCGCAACAGCGTGGCCATGCCACCAGCTGCATGGAAGTCTTCCATGTAATGTTCACCAGAAGGCTTCAAGTCCAGCAATACGGGGGTTTCGCGGCCCATCCGATCAAGCGCCTTGAGATCAATCTCAAAACCCATACGACCCGCAATCGCGGTCAGGTGAACGATCCCGTTGGTTGAACCACCAATTGCGAGCAACACGCGCATGGCGTTTTCAAACGCTTTTGCAGTCAGAATCTGATCGATACCCAGACGCTTGCGCGCGATCTCAACAGCGAGGGCACCACTTTCTTCAGCCACACGCTGGCGGTCTGCGGTGACAGCTGGCGGAGTCGCCCCGCCAGGCACTGTCATGCCGAGTGCTTCGGCCAGGCAGGCCATGGTGCTGGCTGTGCCCATGACGGAACAGGTCCCCACGCTCGCCACCAGTTTGCTGTTGACCTCGGCGATTTCTTCCGCATCGATTTCCTCGGCGCGGAATTTACCCCAGTAACGACGGCAATCCGTGCAGGCACCAACCCGCTCGCTGCGATGTGAGCCCGTGAGCATGGAGCCCGTGATGAGCTGTACCGCGGGCAAGCCGGCAGATGCTGCTCCCATCAATTGGGCAGGGACGGTTTTATCGCAGCCACCAATCAACACCACAGCATCCATCGGTGCAGCATTGAGCATTTCTTCTGTGTCCATCGACATCAGATTGCGCAGGAACATGCTGTTGGGTTGTGAAAAACTTTCGTGAATCGAAATTGTGGGAAATTCCATCGGCAGGCCACCAGCCATCAGGATGCCGCGTTTAACGGCCTCAAGCAGCTGAGGCATGTTGCCATGACAGGGGTTGTACGCACTGCCTGTGTTGGTGATGCCAATCACGGGACGGTCGAGCGCCTTGTCGGTGTAGCCGGCGCCCTTGATAAATGCCTTACGCAAGAACAGTGAAAAACCACGGTCACCATAGTTTGTCAGGCCTTTGGCCATTCCGTCCTGATTTGCAGCCGGATTGATTGCATGACCTGTGTTTGCATCATCTTTAGACATGTGAAAGCGCACCTAATAATTGGTTAAGAGTGTTGTCTGAACGCAGAACGTACTGAACGAATGTTTTGTCTCGGTATTTTTAAATATTCTTAGGCAAATCGTAGCTGTTTTATGAGTTGTTTGATACAGATCAAACATTATATGTTTTAATATAATGTACGATGGATCATCTTTTTTACAGGCAGATCGCTCATGACAACCGCATACAAAGACATCGTTCATCTGATCAACACCAAAATGAAGGATTTCAGAAAAGAAATTCCTGAAACGCTTCAGGGTTTCAACATGATGGCGGCCGCCACACATCACGAGGGTGCGCTGACCCGCAAAACAAAAGAACTGATGGCCATGGCAATCGGAATCGCTGCGCGCTGTCAGGGATGCCTGGGCTTTCATGCCCAGGCCTGCGTCAAGCTCGGCGTCACCCGCGCAGAGTTTGAAGAAATGCTGCAAGTGGCCATCTACATGGGAGGTGGACCGTCTTTGATGACCGCAGCCGAGGCACTCGCCGCCTATGAAGAGTTTGGTGGCGAGCAAGCGCTAGGGGCCTGATCTTTAAAGCGTACCAGGATAAATGCCGCCGTCCATCACCAGATTCTGACCACTCATGAACCCGGCTTGTGCACTGCACAAAAATGCACAGGCCTGGCCAAACTCCTCGGGCTCACCAAAGCGGCCTGCTGGCACGGCGGCTTTACGGGCGGTCATCACCTGATCAATCGTCTTGCCACTATCGTGGGCCAGACGCTCTGCAGTTTGCAGCAGGCGATCGGTTGCAAACGGGCCTGGCAAGAGGTTGTTGATCGTGACGTTGTGCGCAACGGTCTGACGCGCAAGTCCAGAGACAAAGCCCGTCAAGCCCGCGCGGGCGCCATTGGACAGCCCGAGGATTTC
>CANCOC010000123.1 GCA_947379755.1 Alcaligenaceae bacterium
TATCGAAGCCATCAAAAAATCCGTCATGCGTGGCATGTCGTTGCCGACCGGCACCATGATTGCCCCCCAGGTCAATGGATACACCAAGGAACTCGGCAAGCGTGTGCCGTACGATCTGAACAAAGCCAAAGCGCTGATGAAAGAAGCCGGCTACGACAACGACTTTGAGGTGACACTCGATTGCCCGAATAACCGCTACATCAATGACGAAGCGATTTGTCAGGCTGTGGTGGCGATGTGGGCCAAGATCGGTGTCAAGGCCAAACTCAATGCGATGCCACGCGCGACCTTCTTTCCGAAAGTGGGCAGCAATGACACCAGCATCTATCTGTTTGGCTGGGGCGTGCCCACCTATGATGCCTACTACTCACTCGAAGCGCTGATTCATAGCAAAGGCGAGGGTGCGAATGGTTCATTCAACTACGGTAACTATTCCAATCCTGCGGTCGACAAGCTGATCGATACGATCAAGACAGAGACCAATGATGCCAAACGCACAGAGATGATCCACGAAGCACTGGCATTGTTTGCCAAGGATTTTGGGGCGATTCCTTTGCATGACCAGGTCATTCCCTGGGCGATGAAAAAGAACGTCACTGTATTGCACCGTGCCGACAACCGTCCGGTTGTCGAGTGGATCAAGATTGATTGATCCCCAGTCACCACGACACCGTCATGGTGTCGTGGTGTTTTCGTGAGAATCCATGTTTGCTTTTATTGTGCGCCGACTGCTTCAGTCACTAGGCGTGATGCTTGCTGTTGCCTTGCTGGCTTTTGTGCTGTTTCAGTATGTGGGTGACCCGGTCACCATTATGCTGGGGCAGGACGCGACCCCTGCTGAACGTGATCTGTTGCGCAATCAACTGGGTCTGAATGATCCCGCTGTTGTGCAGTTCTATCACTTTGTGGTCAATGCCATCCAGGGTGACTTTGGACTGTCCTTGCGCCAGGGACAAAAAGTTTCTGTGCTGATCCGCGAAAAATTGCCAGCCACGCTTGAGCTGTCGGTCGCGGCCGCTGTCATCGCCCTGGTTGTAGGCTTGCCGCTGGGTGTCTATACCGCGCTCAGGCGCAATGGCAAACTGTCGCAAGCCTTGCTGGCCTTTTCTTTGCTGGGAGTTTCGCTGCCGACATTCCTGATTGGTATTTTGCTGATTCTTATTTTTTCGGTTTCTCTGGGCTGGCTGCCGAGTTATGGGCGGGGTGACACGGTCCGCCTGGGCTGGTGGACCACGGGCCTGCTGACAGCGAGTGGCTGGCAGCACCTGATTCTGCCTGCCATCACTCTTTCGCTCTTTCAGGTGGCGCTGGTATTGCGTCTCGTGCGCTCCGAGATGATGGAAGTGTTACGCACGGATTACATTAAATTCGCACGTGCCCGCGGGCTGACCAAGCGTGCCATTCATTTTGGTCATGCACTCAAAAATACACTGGTTCCCGTGATCACGATCATGGGCCTGCAACTTGGTGGCATCATTGCTTTTGCAATTGTGACCGAAACAGTCTTTCAATGGCCCGGCATGGGTCTGCTGTTTATCCAGGCCGTGCAGTTCGCTGACATTCCTGTCATGGCAGCCTATCTCTGTCTGATTTCGCTGATTTTTGTACTGATCAATCTATCCGTCGACTTGCTCTACTTTGCCGTCGATCCCCGCTTGCGTGTGGGGTTGGGTCAATCCGGAGGTGGACACTGATGCGCGCCGCACTGACAAAATTCTGGGACGGCGATCTGGCCTGGTCCTGGCGCCATCATCCAGTAGCGATCACTGCGACCGTGCTGTTGCTGCTGATGCTGATTGCCGCATTCGGTGCCGATATCCTGGCGCCTTACAACCCCTTTGATCTGGCGACAATCGAGTTGCTGGATGCCCTGAAAGCACCCGCCTGGATGGCTGACGGCACGCGTCAGTACCTGCTCGGGACGGATAGTCAGGGCCGTGATCTGCTCTCCGCCCTGATGTATGGCACCCGTGTTTCCCTGCTGATCGGACTGGCAGCGGTAGTAGGTGCCATGTCACTCGGTATTGTGCTGGGGCTGATCTCCGGCTATGCAGGTGGGCGCATTGACGCACTGATCATGCGGGTCGCAGATGTGCAACTGTCTTTTCCGGCGATTCTGATTGCCTTGCTGATTGATGGTGTGGCACGCGCGGTGGTACCAGGCGACATGCACGAGGTAATTGCCTTTCCCGTTCTGGTCGGGGCGATTGCCCTGGCTGGCTGGCCACAATATGCGCGTACCGTGCGAGGCTCAACTCTGGTTGAAAAAAATCGTGAGTATGTCCAGGCCGCCCGCGTGATTGGCATTTCTTCGCCCGTCATCATGTTTCGCCATGTCTTGCCCAATGTACTCGGTCCTGTGCTGGTGCTGGCAACTGTACATCTGGCTACGGCCATCATTACCGAGGCCACGCTGTCTTATCTGGGTGTCGGGGTGCCACCCACCTCTCCCTCTCTGGGGACACTGATTCGTATTGGCAATGACTTTCTGTTTTCAGGCGAGTGGTGGATTACGATTTTTCCGGGTGCCGCACTGGTGCTGCTCGTGCTGTCGGTCAACTTGCTCGGTGACTGGCTGCGTGATGCACTGAACCCGCGCTTAAGCTGAAAAAAATCATGACAACAATTCTCGAACTTCGAAATGTCAGCGTTGAATTTCCAACACGCCATGGCACGCTTAAAGCACTGAATGAGATTTCCTTTTCGATCGCTGCTGGCGAAGTCGTGGGCGTGGTCGGTGAATCGGGTGCGGGCAAATCCTTGACGGGGGCGGCCATCATTGGTCTGCTTGAACCACCCGGTCGTATTTCCGGTGGTGAGATCCTGCTCGCAGGTCGCAGGATAGACAACCTCTCTGATGATCAGATGCGTCTGATCCGGGGTCGAGAGATTGGCGCGATTTTTCAGGATCCACTGACCTCGCTCAATCCGCTTTACACCGTAGGTCATCAGCTCGCCGAGACCATCGTGACACATCTGCCGATGACCTGGTCTCAGGCTGTTACACGCTCCATTGAGTTGCTTGAGGCCACGGGGATTCCCGCCGCACGTGAACGGATCGATCATTATCCCCATCAGTTTTCAGGCGGAATGCGACAACGCGTCGTGATCGCTCTGGCCCTGGCGGCCGAGCCAAAATTAATTGTGGCGGATGAGCCAACGACGGCGCTCGATGTGTCGATCCAGGCGCAGATTATCGACCTGCTTAAAAAGCTGTGTCGTGAGCAAGGAACCGCTGTGATGCTGATTACCCACGATATGGGGGTGATTGCCGAGACGGCAGATCGGGTGGTGGTCATGTATGCCGGACGAATCGCCGAAATCGGCAAGGTGCGTGAAGTGATTCACTCACCGCGTCATCCCTACACCGTGGGTCTGATGGGCTCGATCCCTTCGGTACACCAGCATGTTGAACGGCTGGTGCAGATCGATGGCACCATGCCACGCCTGACCGCCATTCCCCAGGGCTGTGCTTTTAATCCCCGTTGCCCCCAGGTCATGCCACGTTGCACAACCGAGCGACCTGAATTGCTTCAGGTCGGCTCATCACACGCAGCCTGTTGGCTGCATGCTGAACAGGAGCGCATATGAATACAGAGCGCCCGTTGGTAGAGGTCAGGGATGTAGCACGCTGGTTTGACGTCTCTGCACCCTGGCTTGAGCGTGTGCTCGCCAGAAAACCACGCACAATGTTACGCGCCGTAGATGGCGTGTCGTTCAGTATCCGCAAAGGGGAGACGCTGGCGCTGGTTGGTGAGTCCGGATGCGGCAAATCTACCATTGCCCGTCTGCTGGTCGGACTCTATCCGTTAACGCGTGGCACCATCACCTTCGATGGTGAGCCCCTTTCAAACATGGAGGGACCCAACGGTCTGGCGATGCGTAAGCGTCTGCAGATGATTTTTCAGGATCCTTATGCCAGCTTGAATCCGCGCTGGCGCGTGGGTCGTATTATTGCCGAGCCGATGCTGGCCCACACAAAGCTGTCGGCCGACGAACGCGCGCAACGGGTCGATGTGCTGCTGACGCAAGTCGGTTTGCACCCCAGTGATCAGAGCCGTTATCCACACCAGTTTTCAGGTGGTCAGCGCCAGCGCATTTCGATTGCACGCGCGCTTGCCGTCAATCCCGAATTCTTGGTTTGTGATGAGCCGACTTCTGCGCTCGATGTATCCGTGCAGGCACAGGTGCTCAACATCATGAAAGACCTGCAACGCAGGCTGGGCCTGACCTACCTCTTTATTTCGCACAATCTGGCCGTCGTTCATCATGTAGCCGATCGTGTGGGTGTGATGTATCTGGGACGTATTGTCGAAATCGCAGACCGTGATGCGTTATTTGAAAATCCCCAACACCCTTACACACGGATGTTGCTGTCCGCTATTCCAAATATGTCAGGTGATGGCGGGCGACGCACGCCAGTGGCGGGTGAAGTCCCCAATCCGCTGAATCCACCCTCGGGGTGTACCTTTCATCCCCGGTGTCCGTTTGCGCGTGACCTCTGTCAAGTCGAAAGCCCTGCGACGGTGACACATGGCACGACGCAGGTCGCCTGCCATGGCGTCGCACAGGGTTGGCCCATGCAGGGTTGATGCGGGTTAATGCAGCGGGCCCTTGGGCCGCTGCCCGGCATCCTCATCCAGATCAGGCAGATCATCCTCGTCCATATCATCTTCACCGAGATCTTCGAGTAGCTCGAGATCAGGATCGGGCAACTCTTCATCGGTCAGGTCAAAAGGCAAGAGTTCTGACAGCTGGTTCGAAAAGTCGAATTCTTCGCCATGCTCATCCAGTCTGACAAAGCGCGCTTCGGGGTCTTCTGTGATCTGAATCGACCACATGTACTGGCAGTCGTAAGTCTCGTTGTCGAGATCCAGTCCGCCACGGTTGCCGACAAAGCGGGCACCTGGTCCGCCCATCTGCACATGCATGGCGGATTCGTCCGGTTTTTCATCGGTGCCGATGGGGAGAGCAAAAATGACCCATTCCGCATCATCATCCATGCCAACTTCAGCCAGAACGGCCTTGCCCATATAGGCACTCAATCCGTCGGCGGTCTTGCCAAGCATGGCAAGTTCTTGTTCGGTAAATCTCAGGGCGGTGTCTGGTGTGGTCATGGCGCATCAACTCAAAAGGCGTAAACAGGCGTGTATTGACCCCATATCATAGCCGCCAAGCCCTGTCATAGCCTCAAAACGTTCGGACAAGCCCTACAATACGGCATTGTTTTTGACTTCAGTGACGGACCTAATGGCTCAATACGTATTCACCATGCACCGCGTGGGCAAAGTGGTGCCCCCCAAGCGCCAGATCCTGCGTGATATTTCGCTCTCCTTTTTCCCCGGCGCCAAAATTGGCGTGCTGGGTACCAATGGCTCCGGTAAATCGACCCTGCTTA
>CANCOC010000124.1 GCA_947379755.1 Alcaligenaceae bacterium
ACCGGGGCAGGTGTCGTCAACCAGGTCTATACGGACCTGGCGATCATCGATATCAAACCGATTGGTTTTGTGGTGCGCGCGATGGTTGAAGGCATGACACTCGAAGCGCTCCAGGAAAAAACCGGTGCACCTCTGCACACCGCTGACAAGATTGCAGTGATTAGACGTAACCCGCAGGGACATCCCTGTTACTGACTCGTCCAATCCAGCAAAAAGGATAATCATATGCAACAAAAGAAAACCGTCCGTCAACAAACTGTACTTTCGCTGGCCATGTCCGTGCTGGTCAGCTGCGCAAGTTTGCTGGGCGCACAAGCCTGTGCACAAGACAGCTGGCCGCAACGTCCGATCAAACTGATTGTCGGCTATGCCGCCGGCGGTCCCGTGGATGTGACTGCACGTACTTTTTCAAAATATCTCGGTGAGCAACTCAAGCAAACCGTCATCGTTGATAACCGTGCGGGCGCAAGCGGCATGATCGCTGCAGACGCCACAGCCAAAGCCAACCCCGATGGCTATACGCTGAACTTTGTGGCCAGCCCGAGCATGACCATCACGCCAGTTGTCCAGCGCAGCAAGATGTTTGATCCGCGCACAGAGTTCACCATGCTGGGTTCGGTCGTGACCTATGCCAACGTATTGCTGATCGGGCCACAGATTCCTGCTAAAAACGTTCAGGAACTGGTTGCGTATGCGCGCGCCAACCCTGAAAAAGTCGCCTTTGGCTCTGCGGGTGTTGGTGCCTCGAACCACCTGTCAGCCGAATTGTTGAGGCAATCAACCAACACTGAAATGCTGCATGTTCCGTACAAAGGCAACTCACCGGCCATGATGGACGTGGTGAGCGGTAAAACAACCTTTATGTTTGATATCACCAGTACCGGAAAAGTATTTATCGAGAGCGGTCAGGCCCGCGGCCTCGCGGTAACGTCCAGGCAACGTAATCCCAGTCTGCCCAACGTTCCCACCATGATAGAAGCTGGCATTGCCGACTACGAAGTGGTTGGCTGGTTTGCACTGATCGGACCCAAAAACCTCCCCGAAGATGTGGTGAAAAAACTTTCGGCTGCTGTCGAAGCGGTGCGCCAGAATCCGGAGTTCCGCAAGGCTGTCGAAGAAGGTGGATATAGCGTTGATTCGATCAGCACGACAGAGATGCGCGAGCGGATTCTGCGTGAGATCAAGCTATGGGAATCGGTTGTGGAAAAAGGTCATATCGACTCGCAGTAAGGTCAGGTCTTTCACCACTAATCGCCATCACACATCCAGTTATAAAAAGGTAGCTTAGTCGCCATGTCAACAGTGATTCAAAACCTGCTCGCCCAGACACGCATCCCCGTCATTGCTGCACCAATGTTTCTCGTATCAGGAACAGATCTGGTCGTCGGACTTTGCACCTCAGGCGTCATCGGTACTTTTCCAACACTCAACGCGCGGCCGCAAGAGGAGCTGCCAAAATGGCTTGAAGATATCGCATCCAGGCTGGCGGCCTACCAGCAGGCACATCCCGAAGCGATCGTATCGCCTTTCGGTGTAAACCTGATTGTGCATCCGTCCAACCCGCGCTGGGAAGGCGACCTGGAAATTTGCGCCGAACATAAAGTCCCGCTATACATCACATCCCTGCACGCACCTAACAAAGTGGTGGAGCGCGTCCACCCTTATGGCGGCATCGTTTTGCATGATGTCACCAATGCAAAGCATGCCCGAAAAGCCATCGAGGCGGGCGTAGATGGCTTGATCCTTGTGGCTTCTGGCGCAGGCGGTCATGCCGGAACCATGAACCCGATTGCACTTGTGAATGAAATCCGCAGCTTTTATGACGGCCCAATCATTTTGTCCGGATGTATTTCACACGGAAAAGATGTTCTGGCAGCACTTGCACTGGGCTGTGACTTTGCATACCTTGGGACACGCTTTATTCCAGTGCAGGAATCGATGGCACCCGATGCCTATCAGTCCATGATAATCGGGGCTGATGCAACAGACATCATTTACACGCCTTACTTTACTGGCGTTCCGGGCAACTATTTAAAGCCCAGTGTGATTGCAGCCGGACTCGATCTGGATGAAGTCATGGCGGCCAAGACCGGTGGTACGGTGCGCCTGTCCAAGGAAACCAAACCCCGCGCATGGAAAGATATCTGGGGTGCAGGACAAGGGGTCGGCGCGATTGAAAAAATCCTGCCCGTTCGTGAGCTTGTAGACCAGCTGATTGCTGAGTTTGATACAGCCAAGAAAAAATTACTGGCCTGAACAGGCCGCATGAGCAGGCGGAGGTTCAATCAAAAAATGAAGCACCGTTGCAGTGCTTCATTTTTTTATCAGTCCTCAACCTTGATATTCGCAGTACGAATAATGTCGCCCCATTTTTTAATTTCATTATTCAGGAGCACCTTGAAATCTTCGGGCGTACCTGGAACAGGCTCGGCACCTGCAGCCATCAATCTCTCTGCAGTTTTGGGATCTGAGAGGACCTTGACTAGATCTTTATTGACGCGTTCAACAATCGCTGCCGGCGTGCCAACGGGTGCCACAATACCGGTCCATGAATACGCCTCATAACCAGCCAGCCCTGCTGCCGCAATCGTTGGTACGCCAGGGAAAAACGCGGAAGGTTCAGGATTGCCCACGCCCAGCGCACGGATTTTGCCAGACTTGATAAAGGGCAGTGCTGACGGTCCATCGGCAAACATCACCTGCACCTGACCACCCACCAGATCCTGCATCGCGGGCGCACTGCCCTTGTACGGAACGTGTTGCATCGTGGTCTTGGCCATACTATTGAACAACTCGCCCGCAAGGTGGGTGCCGCCACCCGTACCCGAAGAGCTGTAGGACAACTTGTTCGGATTTGCACGCGAGTAAGCAATCAGCTCGGCTACGCTGTTAACAGGCAAGGAAGGATTCACTACCAGCACGATCGGGAATCGTGCAGCCATGCCTACAGGTACAAAGTCCTTTTGAATGTCATAGGTCAAGTTGTTTTTCAAACTCGGCAAGACAGAATGATGAATGGCTGCAAAGAAAAAGTGATAACCATCTGCAGGCGCTTTTGCCGCCGCCTGCGCGCCGAGAATTCCGCCCGCACCAGCTTTGTTTTCAATAGGGGTTGCGACCGACCAAAGCTGCGCAAGTGGCTGGGTGGTCAGACGCGCGGTCGTATCGACTGGCCCACCAGGTGGAAAGGGGACGATGAACGTCACGGGCTTGTCAGGCCAGGCAGCCTGTGCGGATACGTTCATGGGTACTGACGCACACACCATGACGCACCCTAGAGATACAAGGTGTGCAATGCGTGAAAAAAATTGACTCAACATAACTACTCCAAAATCAGGGTTATCCCTAAATACAAAAAAACTCGACTCCGGCTGCTGTTTCAACTAGCCGAAGTCTGACATCCTTAAATCTGAATACCGCATTCTAAAGATTAACTCTACTATACCGATTGAAGCAGAATCCCACGCAACACTTTTTTACTCGCATGCGACGCATGGCGCTGACACAGCGTGATGCAGTCATCAAGTTACTGGAGAGTTTTACATGAGCGGAATGTTGGCAGGTAAAGTTGCAGTCGTCACTGGTGCAGGCGGCGGAATCGGTCGCGGTATCGCATTGGCCATGGCCGCAGCGGGCGCAAAAGTTGTCGTCAACGACATCGGTGCAAGCCTTGCAGGCGAAGGCGCAGGGGCCGGCCCAGCCCAGCAGGTCGTCGATGAAATCATCCAGGCTGGTGGCCAGGCGGTCCCGAACACAGACAGCGTTGCAGGTCGCGCCAGCGCGAACAACATCATTGAAACAGCGGTCCAGCAATTTGGACGTATCGATATCGTCGTCAACAACGCCGGCAACTTGCGCGATCGCGTCTTTCACAAGATGAGCGATGAAGAGTGGAGCCAGGTCATTGATGTACATTTGAATGGCACCTTCTTTGTCAGCCGTGCCGCAGCGAATTACTTTCGTGAGCAGGAGTCAGGCGCCTTTGTGCACATGACCTCCACGTCCGGACTGATTGGTAACGTCGGTCAATCAAATTACTCCGCAGCCAAGCTGGGAATTGCGGCCCTGTCAAAGTCGATCGCTCTGGACATGAATCGTTTTAATGTCCGATCAAACTGTATCGCTCCCTTTGCCTGGAGCCGCATGACCAGCTCAATTCCTGCCAATACCGACGAAGAAAAAGCACGGGTCTCCAAACTGCAAAAAATGGAATCCGGCAAGATCGCTCCAATGGTGGTTTTTCTTGCCAGCGACCAGGCAAAAGACGTCAATGCGCAGATCTTTGGTGTGCGCGCCAATGAAATCATGCTGTTCAGTCAGCCACGTCCGATTCGTTCCGTGCACATGAGCACAGGCTGGACACCTGAGTCGATTGCAGAAATTGCTGCACCCGCACTGCGCCATCATTTTTTCCCGCTTGAGCGCTCACCCGACGCAATTGACTGGGATCCAATCTGAGATGGATTACCAGCTGATTAAAAACTGGTCGTTCCCAGAGGTCGACCAAACCTATTCGGTCAACGACAGCATTCTCTATGCACTGGGTATTGGGTTTGGCCATGAGCCGACCAATCCCGATCATCTGAAATATGTCTACGAACAGGACATGCAGTCATTTCCCACCATGGCGGTCGTACTGGGTTATCCGGGCTTCTGGATGAAAGATCCCAAGGCCGGGATCAACTGGGTCAAGCTTGTCCATGGCGAACAGCGCCTCAATATCCATCGTCCACTCCCGACCTCGGGGCGCGTCATCGGTCGCACGCGCATCTCGCATGTCATCGACAAGGGTGCCGACAAAGGTGCGCTCGTCATTTCAGAGCGGACACTCAAGGATGCCGAGGGCAATCTGCTGGTCACGATTTCGCAGACGACTTTCTGCCGTGGCGATGGTGGCCTGAGCCAGAGTGACGAAAGTCCTCCTGCACTGCAAGCCACTCCGGATCGTGCGCCGGACATGACATGTTCAATCCCGACCTTGCCTCAGGCAGCCCTGATTTATCGTTTGTGCGCGGATAACAATCCCCTGCATGCAGATCCTGCCGTAGCAGCCAAGGCAGGCTACCCACGCCCGATTCTGCATGGTTTGTGCACCTATGGTGTCGCAGCACGCGCAATCGTGCAGACAGCCTGCAACAATGACGCGACACGTCTGACCTCTCTGCACACACGATTTTCATCTCCGGTGTTTCCTGGTGAAACACTGGTCTGTGAAATCTGGCGTGATGAAGAACATGCAGTCCGCTTTCGTGCAAAGGTTGCCGAAAGAGATATCGTTGTGCTCAGTCACGGCTATGCAGGAATCAAAGCATGACCCAGAGCAGACAAGCCCCCCTGACTGGGATCCGCGTACTGGATCTGTCACGCGTACTGGCCGGACCC
>CANCOC010000125.1 GCA_947379755.1 Alcaligenaceae bacterium
ACGCTGGCCGGTTTCAGATATTCGAATGCGATAAAAAAAACCGGGGCAACCTGGGATGCTGCGACATTGAATAAATATCTGGCAGATCCGCAGGCCTTTGCACCGGGCAACAGAATGCCGTACTCAGGCATGCCAGAAGAAAAGGATCGAGCAGACCTTATTCGTTATCTCGAAACCCTAAAGTAAGACTTCAGAATAGTTCAATGACCGGTGTGATCCGCCTGACTCCTGACAAGGTGAAGTTTTCAATGATTTCAACACACACACTGACGCGCATTAAAAATAGCAGGCATGCAAGCCTTCGCCCAGTCTGCCAGACAACTATTACGCGACCAAAACATACACCGATAAACTGATCAATTTCATCGATAGTAATCATGGTGATGGAAAGCTATTTTTTGCCTATGTGTCACATCAGGCGCCACACGACCCTTAGCTTCTCGATGTTTGACCGTGCAGCAACCGCAGCGGTCATCTTTCCAATGGGACGGGTCTCTGGAGATGTCACTGTAGCTGGACGGACCTTTTCACAATCTGCGAATGGGTTTGGAGACCCCATGCTTGAATTCAAGCCTGAATTTTTTAGGACCACCCGCGCAACGCACGCTTGCTGACGCAATGCGCTACGAGCCAGGTCTGTCAATGGACTTTCTGGCGGACATTGCGCTTCCTGTCGGCGAGTATGACTCCAGCCGTCCACTCAACCTTGGTCAAAATCGCGTCTATGGGCGCCTGGGGTTGCCAACGATTATCCAGCTTGGCTCCTGGGTGCCTGGCAGTCGTACGACTCTCGAATTCCTCCCGGCAGTGTGGATGTTCGGACCAAACAATAACTATCTTGGGCAAACGCTGAAGACTGATCCGCTCTTTCAACTGGACGCCCACCTGACGCGTGATCTGACTGAAAATCTTTGGGGCTCTCTTGATGCGGCATGGTTCCAGGGTGGTCAAGCGAGTATCAACGGCGTTGCAGGTAATCGCCTCAATAATATTGGACTCGGCGTGACGCTGGGCTATACGATCAATGACAATATTGCGTTGACGATTGGCTACAAATCAACCATCAACGACAGCGCACCTGATGCACTTCGCATGGATAATTTTATGGTGTCACTGGTGTTTGGCTGGCATCCCCTCATTCAGGGTGCAAAAAGATTGAAAAGCGAGCAGTAATCTCTGACTCGCCTTTGCAATACACGTTATCGGGCATTGAAGTGAATCAGCGGCGTTTAGCAGAGTCCGATGCAGTCTGATTCGCTTGAGTACCATTTTTCAGCGTAATGGTTACTTTGCTAATTTTTCCGGTGAATCGGTTGGGATAAGCAGTACCGTAATCATCCACAACAGGAGTTTCACCATCCTCTCCGACATCGACCCCTTCATCAGCGGAAAAGATCCCTGGCTGGGTCCTTTCAATCCGGCCAGCACCAACTTTTATATCATTGATATAAAGTGTGGCAAGCCCTCCTTTGCCAATACCACCTCCATCGTAATCAAATTCCATTCTGAACGTAGACTTCCCCTGCGGCAGAGCTTTGTCACTTGTCACGCTAAAGCGTTCCAGTCCCAGAAAATTGTAGGCATAGGTGGGCTTGCCATTCTTCAGGTATAAAGTCCAGCCGCCAAAGCGGCCTGTCTGGGAAATGATGGCACCCTGCGGCATTTTGCCATCAGCAACGTTGGGCATCTCAACATCGGCGGTGATCGAGAAAGATGTATTTTTGACGTTGAGAAATACGTTTTCCGACATACCTGTCATCCCTGGGTATACGGTCAGAGTGCGACGGCCTTGCATGAGATCGGGGCGACCCACTGCTGCAGCGTCCAGACGCTCCAGAACACGATCGTCCAGAGGAAGCACCGGATACTTGACTGCCTCGACCAGGAACAGGGCCTGCATTTCCTTGAGCTTCTCGGGGTGACTGATCGCCAGATCCTGACGCAGACTGAAATCCTTGCGTGTGTCGTAGAGCTCCCATCTGTCATTCTCAAGGGACGCGCGCGGCTGCTCTTCCCAGGGCGCTTTGTGCACAGTACCTGCCAGCCAGCCGTCGTTGTAGATTGCGCGGTTGCCAAAGATTTCAAAATACTGGGTCGTGTGGCGCTCTCCCGCTCTGGCATCGTTCAGCGAGTAAAGCATGCTCACGCCTTCAATGGGCGTCTGCCTGACTCCATCAACGTCCGTCGGTTGCGGCAATCCGGCAGCTTCAAGAATGGTTGGCGCCACGTCGATGAGATGATGCCACTGTGAGCGAACTTCACCCTTGGACTTGATTCCATGGGGCCAATGCACAGCCATGACATTTCGCGTACCGCCATAGCTAGAGGCAACCTGTTTCACCCATGTAAAAGGTGTGTTGCCGGCGACCGCCCAGCCTGCAGCGTAATGTCCATAGGAGTTCGGACCGCCGAGTTCGTCATAGTGCTTGAGCACATCCTGAATCGACTCTGACACGCCGTTGAAATAGGTCATTTCGTTAAACAGCCCATTCGCACCACCCTCGGCACTTGCACCGTTGTCACCCAGGATATAAAAAATCAACGTATTGTCGAGTTGACTAAGATCCCTGATGGCATCCACCAGCCGCCCTACTTCGTCATCCGTGTATTCAGCAAACCCGGCAAAAATCTCCATCTGACGCGTAAAAAGCTTCTTCTCATCAGCAGACAACTTGTCCCAGTCCTGAATCGCAGCGGGCTTGGGTGCGAGCCTGGTATCAGCAGGAACCACCCCCAGTTTGATCTGGTTGGCCAGTGTTTCTTCGCGCAGCTTGTCCCAGCCAGCATCAAACTTTCCCTTGTACCTGTCAATCCACTCCGTGGGAACCTGGTGGGGCGAGTGCGTAGCACCAGGCGCAAAATACACAAAAAATGGTTTATCTGGCGTGAGCGATTTCTCTGACCGAACCCAGTTGATCGCCTGGTCTGTCACGTCGGTCATGAAGTGATAATTTGGAGCGCGAGGGGTCTCGATCTTGGTCATGCCGTCATAAATAGCCGGAGACCACTGGTTCGTCTCCCCGCCCATAAAGCCGTAGAACTTGTCAAACCCGCTACGGGTGGGCCAGCGATCGGTGGGCCCGGAAGGACTCGTTTTCCATGCCGCTGTTTCGTGATTTTTACCAAACTGTGCAGTTGAGTAGCCGTTGTACCGCAACGTCATGGCTAACGGCGCAACGCTGTCCGGCTGGGTGAGCTCAGTGCCGTCGTATGAAACTGGTTATATCGCAGACCGTTATCTGCCAGGCGCTCGGCAGTGGGCATGCTGGCTGGCCCTCCAAAGTCGCTCGACTGGCCAAACCCCATATCGTCTATCAGCACGATCAGAACGTTCGGTGCACCATCAGGCGCTTTCACATTAAAGGGGGCTAGTGCAATAGCATTGCGCACATCCAGCACCGTGCAATGGGGGTATTGAGGTTCGTGGATGGGCAGCTTTGTACGATCGAGTGCCTGTGCAAAGACGGTGCCCGCATCCTGAAGGCTGATGCAGGCACAACATCACTTTAGTATCAACACCCAAAAAGGACAACGACCGTTGAACGCTAAAAGCAAGTTGACAAGGGCTCAGCGTTCAGCACCCCTACCCTCATCAACTCTTTTTTTGCCTAGGCTTTGTTAAGCACCCGCCTTGAAGGACTTGTTCCAGTATTCGAGGACTTCTGTTTTTTGCGTGACCAGCCCTTTTGAATCATAGGGGAGCACACGTTTAAGTTCAGCATCTGTAAAACTGACACGAGCTTTGAGATCAGGTGGCAAAATCGCGTTACGTACCGTTGGGGCATAACCCATCGCTTTTGCAAACTCGACCTGCCCAACCGGATCCATCATCGCATTCAAAAACTTCCATGCTCCAGGCGCATTGCGGGCATTCTTGGGTACCGCACCTTCAAAGGTCACAGCAACCGCACCTTCTTTAGGCACAACAAAGCCCAGCGGCAGACCAGCATCCTGCCATTGCAACGCACGGGCTTTCCACATACACGTCATCCAGATTTCACCGGACTTCAGCGCTGCAGCCACCGCTTCGTTGGAAGGGAATATTTTTGGATCATTTTTCTTGATCTCTGCCAGGAAATTCATACCAGCGTTAAAGCTCGACATATTGCCGCCATTGGCCAGACCGACAAACAAGGTGTTGGCCACATGCAAAATGTCAGAGAATCCAACACGTCCACGATATTTTGGATCAATTGCGGCAGAAAATGAGTCAGGTGGCGTCGGGATTTTTTCAGTGTTGTACACCAGCACCATTGCGCTAAAGATATGGGGAATTGAATACGGGGTCCTGAACTGCTCATACGTATTTGCAATATTCGGCGTGTGCTTCTCGCTAACGGCATCGAATGGATCCGTGAGTGAGAGTTCGTACATATCGACGTCTTGCAACAAACCCACATCCATCGAACCACGTCTTGAATTTTTTTCTGCGCGAATTTTGGTTGCGCGTGCTACGGCATTACCCGTGTCAAAGACAATATTTGACCCTGACAATGGGCTCACAATTTTTTGAAGCAGATTCTGATAATCACCGCCCCATGTACCAACAACAACATTACTCTCTTGCGCTGAGGCGTCTCGCATGAACAAAGGCATCGCAGAAGCCAACAACAACCCGGAAGAAGACTTGATAAAACTGCGTCGCTTGATACTAGTTGAGTGCATGAGAGCTCCTTGGTGTGAGAGAAAGTGAAACCTGTTGATCGTTGACCGGATCCCCAGGCAATGCTGCAAGCGCATAAAGATTAACCGTTGCACCGCTTAAATGTCTAACGATTTCTTTGTGTGTAATGTCCCGTGTGATCACGACCAGGACATCGGGTGTGGATCGCAGTCGCGTCATTCGTCGGGGCATGCTGTAGGTCGTGCCGACACCTTGAATCAGAATCGGATCTTCGCAGTCTGTCACATGCACAAGTGCTTTGATGCGAAGTAGTTTTTCGCCACAAAAGCCAGCCAGATCGTCCAGCCAGCAGGACAATGCGTCCCAACTGATGTCAGGTATGGCCACTCCGCGCATGACATGCATGCGCGCATGCGCCTGACTCAGTGTGGCTGCAGTCATGGCCTTGAGCGCCATATCGGTGAGATTGCGTTCTTCACCAGCAGGAGTCATAAAGGCTGCACGAACCAGCGCATCACGATCCGGATCACAGAGCAACTCCGCCAGGGGATTCAGTAGTTGCGCCTGCGCGACTTGAGCCTCCAAATGCTCTGGGCTGACTTTGTCAATTTTAGTAAAGACAATACGCTGGGCGGCAGCGACCTGAGCAGCCGCCTCATCGAACTGCTCTTGTCTCAACGCGCCCAATTCAGCATCAAACGTAGTGACGACACTGACACG
>CANCOC010000126.1 GCA_947379755.1 Alcaligenaceae bacterium
TCGCTTTGGTTCAGCATCCATTGCAGCGTACAGGTTTGAATCGGCTTGGGCGCAACCTTGATGGAGACCTGAAGAATCGCGCCAAACATGCCCATTGAACCTGCAAGCAAGCGCGAGACATCGTAGCCGGCCACGTTTTTCATGACCTCGCCACCGAATTTAAGTACCCGTCCCTGTGCATCAAGCAGATGGGTCCCAAGCACGTAGTCTTTGATCGCTCCGCCCCCTTGGCGGCCTGGTCCGGAGATTCCTGCTGCCACACAGCCCCCAATCGTGGCATGCGCTCCAAAGGATGGCGGATCAAAGGCCAGCATTTGTCCCGAGGCATCAAGCGTATCAACGATCTGTTGCAGGGGCGTGCCTGCCATGGCAGTGATGACCAGTTCAGTCGGCTCATAGCTCACGATACCGTTCAGACTGCGCATATCCAGCGTGATCGGCTCTTCATTTGCGCGCACCCATTCATTGCCATAAAAGGACTTGGTGCTGCCACCTGAAATCAGCACAGGCCGGTAATTGGCTCGCGCGGATAAGACTTGCTCACTTAGTTGAGCGATTGCGTATTTCATGCTGAGTCAGAATCTCGGTAGGTCAGGAAAGGCAATGGCACCGCCATGCACGTGCATTTTGCCGTATTCGGCACAACGGGCAAGCGTCGGAATCACCTTTTCAGGATTCAACAGGCAGGCCGGATCAAAGGCACGCTTGACGGATAAAAACATGTCCAGTTCGTCGCGTGCAAACTGCACGCACATCTGGTTGATTTTCTCCATGCCCACGCCGTGTTCACCTGTAATGGTGCCACCGACTTCGACACACAGCTCTAGAATGGCGGCGCCAAACGCCTCGGCACGCACCACTTCATCGGGAATATTTGAATCAAAGAGAATCAGTGGGTGCAAATTACCGTCACCCGCATGAAAAACGTTTGCACAGCGCATGGAATAGGTTTTTTCCATTTCCTGAATGGCTTTGAGCACCTGACCCAACCGGCGGCGCGGAATGGTCCCATCCATGCAGTAATAATCTGGCGAGACACGCCCGGCAGCAGGAAAGGCGTTTTTGCGCCCGGCCCAGAACAACAAGCGTTCTGCTTCGCTTTTTGAAACCTGTAGTCTTGTGGCTCCCGCTTGCTGAAAGACCGCTTCCATCCGGCGAATTTCATCTGCGACTTCTTCGACAGTGCCATCGGATTCGCACAACAAAATTGCCTCAGCGTTGGTGTCATACCCAGCTTTGACAAAAGGCTCGACCATTTGCGTGGCCTGCTTGTCCATCATTTCCAGGCCCGCAGGAATAATGCCGGCGCCAATGATCATTGCAACCGCCTGGCTGGCTTTTTCGACATCATCAAAACTGGCCATGATGACTTGAGCCAGAGCAGGCTTGGGGGTCAGTCGCAGAGTGACTTCCGTCACGATGCCCAGCATGCCTTCAGAGCCTACAAAGACAGAAAGTAAATCGGGGCCCGGACTGTCCGGGGCTTCGGAGCCCAGCTCCATAATCTCCCCATCCATGGTGATCACACGTACTTTCAGAACGTTGTGAACCGTCAGGCCATATTTCAGACAATGCACGCCCCCGGAATTCTCGGCAACGTTGCCACCAATGGTGCAGGCAATCTGGCTCGAAGGATCGGGTGCGTAATACAGACCGTACTGACTGACCGCCTCGGAGACAGCCAGGTTGCGCACGCCGGGTTCGACCACAGCAGTCGCTGCCTCACGATCAATACTCTTGATCCGATTAAATTTGGCCAGACCGAGCAGCACACCCTGGGCATGCGGCATCGCACCACCGGACAGGCCTGTACCAGCCCCGCGCGCAACGACAGGCACGTTGAGTTTTTTACACACTTTAAGGATCGCCTGGACCTGAAGCTCCGTTTCTGGCAAGACAACGGCCATCGGTACCGATCGATATAGAGACAATCCGTCGCACTCATAGGGACGCGTCTCTTCTTTTCGGCTTAAAACGCAATGCCCGGGCAATATCGCAAGCAAGGCCTGGACGACTGTTTGCGCCGAAGGCGTGTTGAGCGGGGCAAAACCGGATTCTGTGATGGCATTCATAATTCAGACAATAGCCTGTCTAAAGAAATTAAACAGGACGGGATTTACCCCAAGAGGGGCTTAAAAAAATACGCCCAATTAAAAGAATTCTTTTAACTGGGCGGCGAGAATAAACACCGAAGTCCTACATTCTAGGCATGCAGATGAATCACTTTACCTGGATTAAGGATATTGTTCGGATCAAAGGCTGTTTTCAGTGCACGCATCAGATCCAGGGCATCTTCGCCGTGTTCCTCGGCCATGAACTGCATTTTATGCAGGCCAATGCCATGTTCACCGGTGCAGGTACCATCGGCCTGAATTGCCTGGCGCACCAGTCTGTGATTGATTTTTTCGGATTCTTCCCACTCTGCTTCGTTGTCCGGATCAACCAGCATCAGCACATGAAAATTACCATCACCCACGTGGCCAACGATCGTTGAGGGAAAACTCGCAGCAGCCAGTTCTTTGGTGGCTGCATCGATACACTCAGCCAGCCTTGAAATCGGCACGCATACGTCAGTGGTGCTGGCCTTGCAGCCTGGGCGCAACTGCAAACCCGCAAAATAAGCATTGTGACGTGCGGTCCAAAGCCGGTTGCGATCCTCAGGACGCTCTGCCCACTCAAAGTCGAGCCCACCGCAATCCTTGGCGATTTCTTGTACGATTTCGGCCTGCTCTTTGACGCCAGCCACACTGCCATGGAATTCAAACAACAGCAGCGGTGTTTCTCGCAACGTGAGCTTGCTGTAGCGATTGCTTGCCATCACGGCGGAGGCATCAAGCAACTCTACGCGTGCAACAGGCACACCCAGCTGGATCGTCTGGATCACGCATTGAACGGCCTCATGCACCGTTGGGAAATTACAGACTGCTGCGGAAACCGCTTCTGGTTGCGGATACAACTTAACCGTGACCTCGGTAATAATGCCCAGCGTACCTTCGCTGCCCACAAAAATGCGTGTCAGATCGTAGCCGGCGGAGGACTTGCGGGCACGGCGCGCCGTTCGCACGACCTTGCCCAAAGCAGTCACAACAGTCAGAGACACAACGTTTTCACGCATGGTGCCATAGCGTACGGCGTTGGTGCCCGAGGCACGCGTCGCAGCCATCCCACCCAGCGAAGCATCGGCACCCGGATCAATCGGAAAGAATAGACCCGTGTCACGGATCTGTTCGTTGAGCTGCTTGCGTGTAAGGCCTGGCTGAACCGAGACAGTCAGATCTTCGGCATTGAGCGAGATGATTTTATTCATCGCAGTCAGATCGATCGTAATACCACCTTCAACCGCCAGGATGTGGCCTTCGAGTGAAGAACCCGCACCATAAGGAATCAACGGAATTTTGTATGTATTACACAGTTGCACAACGCGCACAACCTCTTCGGTGCTTTCTGCAAAAACAACGGCATCAGGCAACATCGTAGGATATGGCGATTCATCTTTGCCGTGATGGTCACGCACGGCGTTCGCCATGGAAAACCGATCACCGAAATCAAGTTTGAGCGCGGCAATCATTGCCTCGGGTAACGGACGGCGCAAGGCCTGAACAGCATGCGGAGCATTCATTTCAGAGTCCTTATTTGCCTGAGGTGTGCAGGATACGGCGGCGCTCTTTGACCGATTGAGCCAGACGCTCAAGCACGCCAACCGAGCTGTCCCAATCGATGCAGCCATCCGTCACGCTCTGTCCGTAGACCAGAGGCTGGCCTGGGACCAGATCCTGGCGACCGGCAACAAGGTTGCTTTCAATCATCAGACCCATGATCCGTGTGTCTCCTGCGGCAACCTGAAGCGCGACTTCGTCACATACGGCAGGCTGATTTTCTGGTTTTTTATTGCTGTTGGCGTGGCTCGCATCAATCATGACGCGTTGCGCCAAGCCCGCTTTGGCCATCTCGGCGCAGGCCGCATCAACACTTTTTGCATCGAAGTTGGGTTCTTTACCGCCACGCAAAATCACGTGACAATCTTCATTACCTGCAGTTGACACAATGGCAGAGTGTCCACCTTTGGTCACGGATAAAAAGTGATGAGAATGTGAGGCCGCTTTCATTGCGTCGACGGCGATTTTTACATTGCCGTCTGTACCGTTCTTAAAGCCCACCGGACAAGACAGACCCGAGGCCAGTTCACGATGGACCTGGCTCTCTGTTGTGCGTGCACCGATCGCCCCCCAGGCAACCAGGTCAGCGATGTACTGAGGCGTAATCATGTCCAGGAATTCACATCCCGCGGGCAGACCCAGCTCATTGATCTCGAGCAGCAAGCCGCGCGCAATCCGCAGTCCCTGATTGATATTAAAGCTGCCGTCCATTTCGGGATCGTTAATCAATCCTTTCCAGCCGACCGTTGTGCGGGGTTTTTCGAAATACACGCGCATTACGATTTCGAGCTCGCCTTTAAAGCGTTCACGCTCAACTTTCAGGCGCTTGGCGTAATCAATTGCGGCTTTGGTGTCATGAATCGAACAGGGTCCGATGACCACTACCAGACGATCATCCATATCATGCAGAATACGGTGGATTGACTGACGTGAGTCATGCACCAGCAAGGAGACTTCTGGTGTGCATATAAACTCGCGCATCGTGTGCGATGGAGGTGCGAGTTCTTTGATTTCTCGAATGCGTTGGTCGTCGGTATTGTGTGACACAAAAACTCCTGGATACGAAAACTGCAAATATTAAAAAAGTTAGATTAAGCGGTGCCACCAACGGTGAGACCTTCCATCTTGATTGTGGGCATCCCGACGCCAACCGGCACGCTTTGTCCGTCTTTGCCGCAGGTTCCGACGCCACTGTCGAGCTTCATATCATTGCCAATCATGCTGACACGGTTCATGGCCTCGGGGCCACTTCCAATCAGGGTCGCGCCTTTGACTGGATAGGTCACCTTGCCATTTTCAATCATGTAGGCCTCAGACGCCGAGAACACAAACTTGCCACTTGTGATGTCGACCTGACCACCACCAAAATTAGCTGCATAAATGCCTTTTTTGACCGAGGCGATAATCTCTGCAGGAGGCGTCGCACCTGACAGCATGAAGGTATTGGTCATGCGTGGCATGGGCAAATGGGCATAGGATTCGCGTCGGCCGTTGCCTGTTGCGCTGGTTTTCATCAAACGGGCGTTGAGCGTATCCTGCATATAGCCACGTAAAATGCCATCCTCAATGAGGACGTTGCGCTGCGTGGCGTTGCCTTCATCGTCGATATTGAGCGAACCGCGGCGACCGGCGATCGTGCCGTCGTCAATCACGGTCACGCCCTTTGA
>CANCOC010000127.1 GCA_947379755.1 Alcaligenaceae bacterium
CCTGAATTTTTTGCCTGGTGTGAAGCCCACGCTGCAGGATTGCGCGCGCGCGACCCTGTGCTGCTGGCGACTGCGATCCGACGTTCGTGTGAATTCAAAGCCTGGGTGGTCTCTCAGGATGAACGCGAAACAGGCATGCGTGCCATTCTGAATCTGGGCCACACCTTTGGTCACGCCATCGAAGCAGGTATGGGCTATGGCGAGTGGTTGCATGGCGAAGCCGTCGGTTGCGGCATGCTCATGGCTGCGGATTTGTCTGCCGAGCTGCTCGGCTTTCCACAAGCCGATGTGCAGCGTGTGCGTGCGCTGGTCGCCGCGATCGGTTGTCCGGTCCAGGGGCCGCGACTGGCGGGTGTCGAACAATGGATGTCGCTCATGCGTGGAGACAAAAAAACCGAAGCGGGTGAGATTAACTTTGTGCTGATGCCGCAAATCGGCAAGGCCATTCGCAGCAAAGCGCCAGCCGATATGGTTGCGCGTGTGATCCTGCGCAACACAGCCTGAGGGATCTGCCATGTCTGAACTTGCGGTGTATGCCTTGCGTTCGGAATCCAGCCGTGGCCGGCGCTATGCCGAGCCTGCGCCAGGCAACCGCAGTGAGTTTCAGCGTGACCGTGACCGAATTGTCCACGCCAGCGCATTTCGCAGGCTTGAATACAAGACGCAGGTTTTTATCAATCACGAAGGCGATCTGTTTCGCACCCGTCTGACGCATTCGCTTGAGGTGGCACAGATCGCACGCGTGCTGGCGCGCAGTCTGCGCCTGAACGAAGACCTGACCGAGGCGATTGCGCTTGCCCATGACCTGGGCCATACACCTTTTGGGCATGCGGGGCAGGATGAACTCAACGCCTGCCTGCGTGAATTTTCGCCGCTGGCTGGCGGGTTTGAACATAACCTGCAAAGCCTGCGCGTGGTCGACGAACTCGAAGAGCGCTATGCCTCTTTTAATGGGCTGAATCTTTGTTTCGAAACACGTGAAGGCATTCTGAAGCATTGCTCACTGACACATGCAAAATTGCTGGGTGATGTGGGGCAGCGCTTTATTGATCGCACCCAGCCCTCGCTCGAAGCACAGCTGGCCAACCTCGCAGATGAGATCGCCTACAACAACCATGATATCGATGATGGCTTGCGCTCAGGCCTGCTGACGGTTGACCAGATGCAGACGGTGCCAATCTTTGCCCGTCACTATGCGCAAGTCTTGCAAGCCTGGCCAGAGCTGGCACCGCGTCGCGCAATTGCAGAAACCATTCGGCGTATGATCAATACGTTGATTACGGATGTGACGGCCACGACCTCGGCGCGACTGGCTCAGGTCGCGCCCGCCGACGCAGAGGTCGCGAGACAAAGTGGTCCTCTGGTCGCTTTTTCCGACGCGTTGCGCCAGGAAGCCGACACGCTTAAAAAGTTTTTGTTTGAAAATCTTTACCGGCATTACCAGGTGATGCGCATGACCAACAAGGCACGTCGGATCGTGCGTGAGTTATTCACTGCATTTCTACAGGAACCGCGTTTGTTGCCGCCTGACTACCGGCATGGTGATCCGGTCAATCAGGCGCGCGCAATTTCTGACTATATCGCCGGCATGACGGATCGCTTTGCGATCCGGGAACATCACCGTCTGTTTCAGATGGGAGACCAGCTTTAAGGAGATCATCATGCATATGATGCGCATATCCAGACAGTTCGTTGTGACCAGCCTAATAGTGTTGTTGGCAGCCTGTGCACCGACCACGCCTCCCGGACTGGATGTTTCGACGCAAAATCCGCCACCGACGACCCCTGTTGGCGAGGCGCAATCGGTTCCTGCCGCAATGATGCCTGTTGGTGTTCAGCCAGTCGCGCCTGCACCTGCGCCGGACACGGGACGTCTGTCCTTGATGCAAATTTGTGGACCGACCGGCGCTAAATGCACACTGGCTTTTGTCGACTCAAATCCGACCGAAGATGTGTCCCGACTGGTGCGTGATTATTTTGTCCGTACAGGCACTACCCCAACCCCCCAGGTTTCTGTCGAAAGCAACTGTGCGACAGGCTGGGTGGCCTCGGTCCTGTCTGAGCAAGGCACAGTCCTGGGCGGTGGTTTGTTGCACGCGCAGGCCGCCGTATGCGGACATCCCGATGCAATGAGCGCGATCAACAAGGCACTTGATATCTGTGATGCCCAGACCTCAGGAGGATGCCGCAAGTCCTCAAGGATCAAAGTCGTGTGGGGAATGTGGGATGGCCGCAAACTTGCCGGTCGTGATCTGGATCCAGGCCGACCCTATGAGGCCTGGAATTATCCGGGTGGACAATCGTGCGAGTCGATCGTACCGGTTGTAGAGTCGGGTACGTGTTCACGCACGGCTGCTGAAACCTTGCGTCGCGCAGGCGTCCGGTTTCCTTAAGGGTAAAAGGGGCGCAGATTGCCTGCGCCCCAGCTCTGACAGGTATGTCCTGACAAATAGTTACTTCAGCACGCGGCCCAGGTAATGACCTGTATGGCTGGCCGCACAGGCAGCCACTTCTTCAGGTGTGCCTTGCACCACAATCCTGCCGCCGCCATCACCACCCTCTGGGCCCATGTCAATGACCCAGTCGGCGGTTTTGATGACATCCAGATTGTGCTCAATCACCACAACTGTATTGCCTGCTTCTACAAGCTGGTTGAGGACTTCAAGCAACAGCGCGATATCCTGAAAATGCAAACCGGTGGTCGGCTCATCCAGAATATAGAGTGTGCGTCCGGTGCTGCGTTTGGACAGCTCAAGCGAGAGCTTGACGCGCTGGGCTTCACCGCCCGAAAGCGTAGTGGCACTTTGACCGAGTCGCAAATACGACAGGCCGACATCCATCAAGGTCTGTAATTTGCGATTGATTGCGGGGACGGCTTCAAAGTATGCGAGCGCCTGATCGATCGTCAGATCCAGCACCTCATTGATGTTGCGTCCGCGATAACGGATTTCAAGGGTTTCGCGGTTGTAGCGTTTACCCACGCAGACATCGCAAGGGACATACATGTCGGGCAGGAAATGCATCTCGACCTTGACCACGCCATCGCCCTGACAGGCTTCGCAACGACCGCCCTTGACGTTAAAGCTGAACCGTCCCGGATCGTAGCCGCGGGTGCGGGCTTCGGGCACACCGGCAAACAGTTCGCGAATCGGTGTGAACATACCTGTATAGGTCGCGGGATTGCTGCGTGGCGTGCGACCGATCGGACTCTGGTCGACGCTGATGATCTTGTCGAAATGCTCAAGACCGAGCAAGGTTTCATATGCTGCAGGTTCGGTCTGTGCGTGATGCAGTGCACGGGCAATGACGACCGCAAGCGTGTCATTGATCAGCGTGGATTTGCCTGAGCCCGATACACCAGAGATGCAGACGAATTTGCCCGAAGGAATGTTGAGCTCGACGGACTTCAGGTTGTTACCCGAGCAGCCTGTCAGCGTCAGCCATTTTTGTTCTTCGTCGAGGGGGCGGCGCCTGGGCAGTGCAATTTTTTTTGCGCCACTCATGTACTGACCCGTCAGTGAGTTCGGGTTTTGCTCGATTTGGGCGGGTGTACCTTGCGCGACAATTTCGCCGCCATGTTCACCAGCACCAGGCCCCATGTCGACCACCCAGTCTGCCTGGCGGATCATGTCCTCGTCGTGTTCAACCACAATGACGCTATTGCCCAGATCGCGCAAATGCTGCAGCGTTGCAATCAGTCGGTCGTTGTCGCGCTGATGCAAGCCAATTGAAGGCTCATCCAGCACATACATCACACCCGTCAGGCCTGAGCCGATCTGGCTTGCGAGCCGGATGCGTTGTGCTTCGCCGCCTGAGATCGTGTCGGCGCTGCGATCGAGTGACAGATAGTTCAGACCCACGTTATTCAAAAAGCTCAGCCGTGCCTCAATTTCCTTGACGATGCGTTGCGCGATTTCCTGCTTGGCACCCGTCAGGGTGAGTTGCTGAAACCATTGCAGGCATTTTGATAAGGGCTGGGCTTCGACCTCGTAAATGGCCAGTCCGCGTTCTTGCCAGTTTGCACCTTCGGTCGTGTTCTGCAGCGAGGCAGGGGGCGCAATGACTTCGTCGCCGATCCGCACGTGACGGGCTTCGGCCCGCAGACGCGAACCCATGCACTGGGGACAGGTTTGCACCGCGCGGTACTTGCCAAGCTCTTCGCGCACGGCGGAGGAGTCCGTTTCTTTCCAGCGACGCTCGAGGTTTGGAATCACACCTTCAAAGACGTGGCGCTTGACCGTGCTGCGACCCTTTTCGTTCAGATAGAAAAAAGGAATTTCTGTTGTGCCTGAGCCAAACAACACAATCTGCCGGATGTCTTCAGGCAGACTTTCCCAGGTGGTTTCGATGTCGAATTCATAATGCGTCGACAGGCTGGAAAGCATGCTGAACGTAAACGCGTTGCGTTTGTCCCAGCCGCGAATCGCCCCTGAGCCCAGGCTGAGCTCGGGGAATGCCACCACGCGCTTTGGATCAAAGAAGCCGACATGGCCAATCCCGTCGCAGCTTGGGCAGGCCCCTACCGGGTTGTTAAAGCTAAATAGACGTGGCTCAAGCTCGGGCAGGCTATGACTGCAGACCGGACAGGCGTAGCGACTCGAGAACAAATGCTCTTCGTTGCTGTCCATGTCGAGCGCGACCACGCGGCCCTGGGCAAGATTGAGCGCCGTTTCAAAGCTCTCGGCCAGACGCTGTTTGCTTTCAGGCTTGATCTTTAGCCGGTCAATCACTACATCAATATCGTGTTTTTCGTTCTTGTTGAGCTCAGGCATGCTGTCGAGGTCGACCATCTGGCCATCGACCCGCACGCGGACAAAGCCCTGTGCCTGCAGGCTCGCACATTCATCTTCAAAGCTGCCCTTGCGGTTGTGTGCAATGGGCGCGAGGATCGCGAGCTTTCTTTCTGCCGGCCAGGCCATGACGCTATCGACCATCTGGCTCACGTTCTGTGCAGCCAGTGGCAAGCCATGCGAAGGGCAAAAGGGTGTGCCGACCCGCGCATAGAGCAGACGCAGGTAGTCATGAATTTCGGTGATGGTGCCCACCGTGGATCGCGGGTTGTGTCCCGCAGCCTTTTGTTCGATCGAAATGGCGGGCGACAGGCCTTCGATCAGATCGACATCAGGTTTGTCCATGAGCTGCAAAAACTGCCGGGCATAGGCCGACAGGCTTTCGACATAGCGACGCTGCCCTTCGGCATAGAGCGTATCAAAGGCAAGGGATGATTTACCCGACCCGGACAGCCCGGTGACGACGACCAGCCGGTGGCGTGGCAGGTCGAGCGACACGTT
>CANCOC010000128.1 GCA_947379755.1 Alcaligenaceae bacterium
GACGAGTGGGATGCCATGTCCCTGAACTACACCTCTGGCACCACCGGAGAGCCCAAGGGCGTGGTCTATCACCACCGTGGCGCGTATCTCAATGCCGTGAGCAACATCCTGGAATGGGATCTGCCTGCGCACCCAGTCTATCTCTGGACCCTGCCGATGTTTCACTGCAATGGCTGGTGCTTCCCATGGACCATCGCTGCGCGCGCAGGGGTGAACGTCTGCTTGCGTAAAGTGACCGCCGAGGGCGTCTATGGCGCGATCCATGACTATGGAGTGACGCATTTTTGCGGAGCCCCGATCGTGCACACTATGCTGGTCAATGCGCCCGATGCACTCAAAGAGATGGGCATGTCTCATCACAAGATCAATCACACCCGTGTACAGGCGATGGTTGCGGGTGCGGCACCCTCGGCGACACTGCTCGAGAGCATGGAGTCACTGGGTATCACCCTGACGCACGTCTACGGCCTGACCGAAGTCTACGGCCCCTGCACCATTTGTGCTCCACAAGCTGAATGGGAAAACCTGCCCGCAGCCGAGCGTGCCGTATTTCACGCGCGTCAAGGCGTGCGGTATCACCTGCAGGCCGATGCTGATGTTGTCGACCCAGAGACCAATATCCCCGTGCCACGTGATGGCGAAACCATCGGTGAGATCGTCCTGCGCGGCAATATCTGCATGAAAGGCTACCTGCGCAATCCAGAGGCGACCGCCGCAGCGTTTGCTGGCGGCTGGTTCCATACGGGTGATCTGGGTGTGCGCTACCCAGATGGCTACATCAAGATTAAAGATCGCAGCAAGGACGTGATTATCTCGGGTGGTGAAAACATATCGAGTATCGAGATTGAAGACGTGCTCTACAAACATCCCGCCGTGATGGCCGTGGCGGTGGTGGCCAAACCCCATCCAAAATGGGGCGAGACGCCCTGTGCCTTTGTGGAACTCAAGCCCGGAGCAGATGTCACAGCGGCAGATTTGATCAAACACTGCAAACTGCATTTACCTGGCTTTAAAGTGCCGGGGGCGATCGAGTTTGGGGATTTGCCCAAGACCTCGACCGGCAAGATCCAGAAGTTTGAGCTGCGCAAGCGTTCAGGTGCGGTGGATGCTATTGATGTGTAAAGATCTGTAATTGATCTTTAGGCAAAAGAGTATCTGCTGATAGCGTCGGACTGACGACGATAAATGGCACTTCGCCTGTCCTGACTGTTTGTCTGGTGTCACAACTATAGTGATTGCCACACCACAGATCTAGTCTGAGAGGATGATCACTTGTAATGATGAGAGTGAAATCATCTCCAAATGTTTGACGCAGTCTATTTAGAATGTCGTGAACAATCACACTGGCATGGACGACATTTTTTTTGTAATGATCCAGGAGATTGATGGCTTGACGTGTTTCGAGAGACTCTTCCATTGCGGGGTGAGGAATGGGGAGATGCATGAATAATTCTCCCCCCTTTTGCCAAAAGGGCATACGAAAAGCCTTTTGTAAGATGTCTGCCAGATTGTTGTCCCTGAGACCGGCATCAACTACACATGTTCTGAGAATGATATCGAGGTCGCCTGGGACATGGTTGAATACCTTGCAAAACAGATCAACAGCTGGCGTTTCGTGGAATGCCGAACGCGTGTAACAGCTGCGTAGATCTTTGATCGAACAGTAGGGATGCCACATCCCAATGACATCCACATTTAAAGATTTTGATCGCAGCTTTTCAAAGTCGAGTTTTTCCTGACCAGAGCAAATTGTGGAAACTCCGCAAGGCAACATATCCTTGTACCGATGACCCGTTAATAAAGAGGGAATCGCATTGAGCGTTGAGTGAGAAGTTGCTGTGATTATTTCCATTTGATATGGAATTTTTGACTCTACGATAGTTGCCAGGACAGGTCCTACATACTCAGGACTGAGTTCGTCCAATAATAAAAACAGAACCTTCTTTGACCTGGGATTGATCTCGTGGATACCCTGAAAATCTAAGACGGTGTATTCAGCTGATTTTGTAAATAGCGGGCTCGGGAGCAAGGCTGTGGAGGAGTAAATTAACAGTCCAGTAAATATCGCTGTGATCAGGCGAATCACGAGTGGATGGCGCACAACTTTTTTCCAGGCAAAATTCAGACTGAACTTTGCGAGAATAATACTGATAAAAACTGCCGCAATCATAATTGCGAGTTTTGTCGCGAGGGATAGCCCTTCATTTAGCCCAATCAACTTTCTCGAAAATTGAAAAATGATGACAACTAAAGGAAAAAGCAGGATTGATTTTGTAATGATTTGTACAAGATGCAGATGACGCAGTCTTGGTATGACAAGTCCTGCAATCACGACAACAGACGCACATACTGAAAGCCCATATAACAAGAGACTATTTGAATGTGCGGATTTAAAAAGATGAACTTCGTTTAAAAATAGTCCATTTTTTGATGCAATAAAAATCAAATAGAACCAGACTACTGTTGCCAGCATTGGCAAGGGTAATTTTAGAATGACGAAAACACTTGCTACATAGATGCAAAGGCACGCCGCAAGAATCCGAATCAATTCAAAATGACTGGCCCCGTTGTAATAGGATTGTGGCAAGTACCAGCTCTTTGCCGCGATCAAAACGAAAACAACAAAGGGCGTAGCAAGCAGAAATAGATTTCTTAGAATGATTCGTTGTGACTGCGCAATCATTTTATTTTCTTACTTTAAGTAATCTGATTTGCCTGGATGTCCCAGGGATCGCGCATATTTCAAGCGTATCAAAGTAGGTTTCAAACGCCTCGACCTGTCGCGCTAATGTGAACTCCTCAGCCTGTCTGTCACGCTGCTGACTTAAGTGTTTGACAAGCGGATCCGTGTGGTCAAGCATTTCAACGATGAGCCAACTTTGGGTAATTGAATGTGCAAACTTTGCTATTTCTGAATAGGGGATTGAGATAGAAATTGCCAAATGATGGATGAGTGCCAGCATGAGCGTCATCTCGCTGACTTGAGCAATTCTCTCGGCAAGCCCCGCAAACTCTTTTCCCGCCCAGCCTCTTCCGCCGGCGATGTCATCCAGGTTGGCCACGACAGGGAATATATTGACGTTCCCTTGAGATGTCCGATATAGCCGTTCAACAGACTCATGGTCGAGATCGATTGCAATGACTTTTGCCCCGTTCTCTGCGGCTAGTCTTGAATACTCTCCCGTATTACATCCCAGATCCGTGACCCAGGCAGGATGCGTTTGCTTTAACCACTTGTTGATCGTTTGTGATTTTAGGTCTTGTGACGGAGCGTCATAATGACTGCGCTCGCCTGCATATTCAGACCAGATGCTTTTCTTTTGTTTCGTTTTTGATCCTGCCAAAAAGAACCGCAGCAGAGAAAATAGATTTTTGTGATAACAATTTTTATTCTTAGATTCGAGATCAACGTGTGTTTCTGATGTCTCTTGCGATGTGCCTTCAGATGTTGTTGCAACGGGAGAGAACTTTGTACTGAGCAACAGCGGCCAATACCGCGTCAGGTAGCGTCGTACCCCAAGAATTTTTCGTGCTTGTTCAGGGATAAGACCATCCCTGTTGAATTTAAAAATATCGTTAGCATTGATGCCAGCGTATTTTGAAATACAGAGCGGAAGTACGAAATGCCGCACAAACTGCCCAAAAGCCCACCAGTTCTTTTTTGTTATTTTTTGAAATGAAAGGTGATCACAAAATATGGGCACTGTTCCGTTGAATATGACATTCCAGGCAGAGGCATCTTTTAGCTCCCAGCCATTTTTTTCGCATAATTCACCAATATCGAGGGTGAGCCGGGCTGCATCGTCTAGTTGCGCGTTACACCACTCATGTGGATAACTTACGAAAGGCACCTTTGGCGAGACGAGCGTTACGTCATCCTGAAATCTGTATTCGACCAGTTTTTGAGAATCGACAAGTTCACGCGCAGTTTGTTGACTTAAAAAGCCAAATTCTGTAACAGGGCTATTTAAATGCCTGACAACACGGTCTGTTTCAAAAGACATTCTTCCAAGTGGATCGCGCACTTTAGTGAGTTTTGGATGAGATGGCGTTTTTGATGCGATGGAAAGCGGACTTACATGCTGAAATTGGATGGCGAATAAACACTAACGCTGCACCTATGAATGCAAAAATGCCCTGGAGTACCAAGAGCGACGATCCTGCATCAATATAGGCATATGCGTTCGTTGTGACCGTCGCGAACAACACAACTAAGTAAAAACTTCTTATCATTTTTATAGTTACCTTTTTGACTAGGAATAACTTTAGTCGGGATTTACCCTGATAGTCAAATAATAATCAAATTATCCTTGATTCTTTTTATATCGTGGTAAGTCTTAATGTAGGGTGCCATCGGACCGGGGCCTGACCCATCTTGATGCGATCTCGATCCACGTCGTTCAGTTATTGACTGGGTCGAATCACGAGCACAGGACGCGCCGACCATTTGTACGACACACGGTTAAACTAGTACCCAAATCCATTTAAGCGAATCTACAGCATGGCCTATGTATTAGGCGCGTTTATCGTGTCGTTAGTAGTAACGCTGCTCCTGGTGCGGTATCGCCGACTGCATGATCAGCTCACGGGTGATACGGATCTCTCCAGCGTACAAAAATTCCATGCCCGTTCTGTCCCCCGGGTCGGTGGGATTTCGCTTGTGCTCGCCATGGGGGTGCCCTGTGCGATTGCGTGGTTTCGCGACCCAGAAATCGTCGGTGCGCTCTCCTTGCTCATTATTGCCAGCCTGCCCGTCTTCCTGGGTGGCCTGATAGAAGACATCTCTAAAAAAGTCCGTGCCCGTGTGCGTTTAAGCCTGGCCCTATGCAGCGGGGCGCTGGCCTACTACTGGCTGGGGGCTGCCGTTGTCCGCCTGGATATCATCGGACTTGACTGGGTACTGCAGTTTGGCGCTGTGTCCTTTCTGGTTTCGATCTTTGCCATGGCAGGTGCGGCCAACGCCATCAACATCATTGACGGTTATAACGGTCTGGCCTCTGTCGTCTCGGCCATGATTCTGGCTGGACTGGCCTACGTGTCCTTTTACCTGGGCGATCGTCTGATTCTGGTCGCCGCTGTCGGTATGCTGGGTGCAATTGGCGGTTTTCTGATCTGGAATTACCCCCGTGGGCTGATATTTCTGGGTGATGGCGGGGCATATTTCATTGGTTTCATGATCGGAGCCCTGTCGGTGTTGCTGCTCGCGCGCCACCCCACGGTTTCGGCCTGGTTCCCCTTGCTGTT
>CANCOC010000129.1 GCA_947379755.1 Alcaligenaceae bacterium
TAGTGGAACCTGGAATTTGACTGTTTCAGCATATTCAGCGGCTGGTGGCGGTTCTGGCGGTGGCTCAAGTGAAAGTTCAACTAGCACAAGTGCTACTAGCACCAGCGCGACACCTATCTCAACTAATGTCACCAGTGGCACAAGCATCGGGTTAAGTAGCATCGGTGTGACAGCGAATCCTGTTCTGGCAGGTGGCGCCCTGATTCTCACACAGGGGCAGCGTTCGGGTCAGACCCTAGCCGTACAAGGTACGGGAAGTACGATTGTCGCTCCAACCTCTGGCGCAGCGCAGCTATATGGTGTGTTATCCGGTTCAGGCAAGCTGACGTTCAATGGATCTGGCACAACTGTTCTGTCAGGCTTCAATACCTATACTGGCGGCACCATCGTTGAATCCGGCACTCTTTCTTTATTAGGCGGAACATTAGGTTCAGGTGATGTCTACGTTGAACAGGGAGCACAGCTGGTGGGTACGGGTAGTATCGCTGGCCCTGTCACAGTTGCTGGTTTGTTTAAACCCGGTAATTCGCCGGGCTACATTGGTGCGAATGCAAATATCACGATGACGAGTGGTTCTATTTATCAGCAAGATATCGCTGGTACGGCTCAATCCAACGCATTCTCTCCAGTGGGTGCAACGGGGTATTACTCATATCTGAACATCACAGGTGGTCAGTTCGTGATTAACTCAGGCTCGACATTGACTCCAGCCTTATCAAACCTGTTCAATACATTAGAGTCAGGTTACGGCAGCACGCCTTACACGCCTGTGTTGGGCGACCGGTTCCGTATCATCACCGCTGATGGCGGTATCTCGGGGAAGTTTTCAACTGTCACCCAACCCGCAGAAATGACGGCCGATGCGCAGTTATTGCCTTTTTACAATATGGTCGGCTCTAACAGTCTTGATCTGGTTGTGATTCCAAAGTCTTACTCGACGACGATTGCAGTGAATGCGGGAAACAAGAATGCGCAATCGGTTGGTGTTGCGCTAGACAAAATGGTCGTTGCGAATCAGGCAGGTGTATCGACTGTTGCTCAGGATCAGTTGCTGTATGCAGGCTCAACGCAAACTGCCAGTAGTCTTTCGTCTTACGCTCAAAGCTTGGCTGGGGAGGTCTATGCAGCTACGGTGGCTGTGATTGCACAAACCACTCAGCGTGTACAGCAAGCTGTGCTGACACGACTGGGCGATACGATGGGAATCAGTTTGCCTCATTTGATGACAAATCCTGGGGGTCATACGGCACTGATGGCTGCAAGCAATACTGCCTTATCAGGTGGCGTCGCCTCATCCGCAGTCAGCTCAAATCCCACCGTCAATCCCGATGCAGAAGCCCGGACATTCTCGAACGGCAACGTCTGGGGTGATCTGGCGTATCAGAAAGGCAATCGCAGCAGTGACAGTTACTCAGGCGGCTGGAACACGAATCTGTACCAGTTGGTATTTGGTTCAGATTTTTATGTGTCTGATGGCTTTAAAGTGGGTGGTGGTATTGCACTGTCCAGTACAACGCTGAACCCTACCTATGGTTCTGGCACCATTCAGCAAGGTTCAGTTTTTGCTTATGGCAAGAAATCTCTTGATGTTTACGTAGTCGATGCCATGGCAAGCTTTGGTCTGAACTCCAGCGATCTCTCTCGAGGTGACGTAACGAATTTAAGCAATGGCTTCAGAAACAAAACCATTTCTGGTAACGATGCCATGGTTAGTCTGGGTCTGAGTCGTCCGATCGACACGGAAAGTTTACGCATCACGCCTTATGCTCGAGTGACTTGGCAGATGGTGACACAGTCCGGTGTGGGTGAGGGCGACACGGCCTCAGCACTGAGCGTAAACAGATACACGGGTAACGGCGTGCGTGGCGTGCTGGGTGTGGCACTTGGCTCTAAAACGAATAACCCGATGACTGAGCCATACACCTACAGAGCCTATGTTGGTGTCGGTGTGGATTCATCAGACCTATTGAATCCAACGCTCAATGCCTCATTAGCAGGAGCGGGTACGAACATCACTACTCCAAATGCTGGTGCGACGTTTGTACAGGCAGGCTTGTATGGCACAGCAAAAGTTTCAGACAATGCGTATGCTTTTGCTGGGTTGTCTGGTGAAGCACGTAGCGGCCAGACGCTGGGCACAGTCAATGTGGGTGTGAGAATTCAACTCTGATTCAGGGCAAGCCAATGTCACAGTTGAGTGACTACTCTTTCACGCCACCCAGCTGCCAGACTTCCCGCCGTGCTTTTCAAGCAGCCTGACACCATCAATCACCATGCCCCGATCGATGGCCTTAAGCATATCGTAAATGGTCAGCAGGCTGACTGAAGCGGCGGTGAGGGCTTCCATCTCGACGCCTGTGCGACCGACTGTCTCAGAGCAGGTGGTGCAAGTCACTGAGGACGACTCAGGATGCAGTTCGAAATCTACTGTTACACGTGTCAGTGGGATCGGATGGCACAGCGGAATCAAAGTGCCCGTCTGCTTGGCACCCATGATGCCTGCCAGTCTCGCAATTCCCAAGACATCTCCCTTGGCCGCCTGACCAGATGACAGCTTGGCAAACGTCGCAGGCAGCATACTGATCCTGCCTTGCGCGATGGCACGACGATGCGTTTCTGCTTTGGCAGACACGTCGACCATATGCGCCTGACCTGCCGCGTCAAAGTGCGTTAAATCCTGAGTCATCTCTGGTCCTGTCTGGTCTGGAATATCTCCAGGGTATTAAAATTCCTGAATGCGTCAGCATCCGCGAAGTGGACCGCAACCGCCTGGGTCTGTTCAAGCCACGAGACAACCGAGCCATGGCCAGCATCCAGAAATTGCCCGAGTGAGCCGCTGAGCGATGGATCCAGCAAGCAGCATAGCGGATGTTGCCCATCGTCGCATACCGCATAGGCTGCTTTAGCATGTGGGTCAGCGATCAGTGCTGCCTCAAGTTTTTCGTACAGATCCAGTGGCAGTAGTGGTGTGTCACACGGCACGACGAGTAAATTGTTTTTCTTGCAGCGCATGAGACCTGCCTCGACACCGGCGAGTGGTCCCATGAAATTGTCACGTTCGTCCGTGACAACCGTGTGCCCCGTCTGCTGATAAGCATCTACGTTACGGTTGGCACTGATCAGGACTCTGTGAGGGGGAGGCGATTGTTGACGCAGTCTTTGCAGGACATGTTCGATCAGGGGGTGTCCCTCCCACATGATCCAGCCCTTGTCGCGCCCCCCCATCCGACTGCCTCGTCCACCCGCGAGAACCAGCGCATCGTAGGTTTGGACCGGATGCGACTGCGTGGCTGTGAGATCTATTGATGGTTGAGTTCTGGAGGGTGTCTTGATAATGATCGGACTCATTTGACTGTCCATTTGGCTGCTGCTGCATCATCGGTCGAGCGCGCCTCGATCCAGCGTGGGCCCTCTGGTGTCCATTCCTTTTTCCAGAACGGCGCTTCGGTTTTAAGAAAATCCATCATGAAGGTGTTGGCTTCGTAGGCATCCTGTCTGTGCGCGCTTGCTGTCAGCACCATCACGATCTGATCGCCCGGATACATCTTGCCCACACGATGCACGATGCGTGCCGCTTGCAGGGACCAGCGCTGTTGTGCCTGGGCGACGATATTCATCAGGGTTTTTTCTGTCATGCCTGGATAATGTTCAAGCTCAAGTGCCACCACATCATCGGCAAGATTTAAATCGCGCACCATGCCAATAAAAGCGACAACAGCGCCGACACCATGATCTGCAGCAACAAGCTTTGCGTGTTCGGCTTTTAAATCAAAATCATTGTGTTGAACCGTAACCGAGAACCGGTCTGACAAGGATGTGGCCAGAGCAAGGGTTGATGATTGTTCCATTCAACCCCCTGTTACAGGTCTGAAAATGGCTACTTCGGCATGATCCAGCAGAGGTGTTTCGAGTGTGACCATGTCCTGATTCATTGCTACACGAAAAGCACCGCCGTCGCCTGAAAAGGTATCTTGCCACACTCCACCTCGGGCACATAAGTGCTGGATCAGGTCGGCAACGGTTTTGACATGATCGGGCGCGCCAAAGGATTCTTCGGCCATACCGAATTTTTCGCGTAATTGTGCAAAGTAAAGTACCCTCAGGCGCATGGCAATCGACTCAATTCAAGAGATCAGATAAAGAAAGATAACGCACTTTGTCACCAGACTGGATGCATGTCTCTGCAGGAAGGTCTACCAGGCCATGGGCCCAGGCCAGACTGCTCATGACCCCCGATCCCTGGTTGGGCCACAGATGCAGGACATCGTGACCTGCGGTGTCACGATCGAGGCGTACGCGTAAAAATTCACGTCGCTTGTCTGGACGCGGCCACGTAAAGGCGGCTTCTGCCGTTAAATAACGCAGGCCCGTGTCGTTGGCACCCATTCGTTTGAGTAAAAAGGGTCTTGCCATCAGCAGGAATGTGACAAAGGCGCTCACCGGATTGCCAGGCAAGCCGATAAAGTCGGCTTGCTCGACTTTGCCATAAGCGAGCGGCTTGCCTGGCTTCATCGAAATCTGCCATAAATCCAGCTGACCCAGCGCCTGGACAGCAGCTTTGACGTGGTCTTCTTCACCGACCGAGACGCCACCGCAGGTCATCACGATATCGTTTTCTGAAGCGGCCAGCTGCAGGGCATCACGGGTTGCCTGGGCGGAGTCACGAATGATGCCATAGTCATTGATCTGGCAACCCAGTTGTGTCAGTAATCCATTGATTGCGTAACGATTGCTGTTGTAGATCGCACCAGGTTCGAGAGGTTGTCCGGGTTCGGTCAACTCGTCGCCGGTGAAAAACACACCGACTTTAAGGGGCTTGAATACAGTCAGGCTGCCCACGCCAATCGAGGCTGCCATGGCGAGATGCTGAGGGCCAAGGCGCTGTCCTGCGCAAAGGACTTCGGCACCGGCGTTGATGTCCTCACCCTTGCGACGAATGTGCTGATGCATTGCGATGGGGTGAGTCAAGGTGATCGCATCATTTTCGGCCGCAGTCTGTTCCTGGGGGACGACGACGTTGCAGCCCTGTGGGATCGGTGCGCCAGTAAAAATGCGCGCGGCGGTATTCGGAGCAAGAGGCAAGCCAGTCTGGCCTGCGGCAATACGCTGGACAACGGGAAACATAGCGGCAGGTGCGGTGACATCGGCCACGTTCAG
>CANCOC010000130.1 GCA_947379755.1 Alcaligenaceae bacterium
GGCTGCGGCTATAAAGGCCCGCTCTACATGCCAGGCAAGCCTGTGGAGTTCCGTCCGGTCGTATCGCCCTACTCAATGTATGGCGGCTACCCAGAAGAAGACGGCACAGTGATTCCGTTCTTTGAAGAAGACCTGACTCTGTTACCCGCCCCCGCTGTGATTGAATAAACCCATCTCCCGGATGCATCAGACTCGATTGTCATCCGGGATCGACCTAAAACACTGAATACCCATCGTGCCAACATGACTGCTCAATCTACTCAAATACACCCCGCAACGCCCGCAGGTGCCCCGCATTTCCATTTTCAGCAGGGTGTGCTCCATGCTGAAGGTGTGTCTCTTGAACATCTGGGCAAAACGCTCGGCACGCCTTTGTATGTGTATTCACGTGCAGCGCTTGCCACAGCCTTTACTTCATACCTCGAGGCGATCGGCACGCATAAGGTGCTGGTGTGCTACGGCATGAAAGCCAATTCCAATCTGGCCGTCCTGAAAGAGTTCGCACGTCTGGGTAGTGGTTTTGACATTGTGTCTGGCGGAGAACTCGCGCGCGTACTCGCAGCGGGTGGGAATCCTGCAAAGATCGTCTTTTCTGGTGTCGGCAAACAAGCGTGGGAAATGCAGGCGGCCCTCGAGGCTGGCGTCAAATGCTTTAACGTTGAATCGGTTCCAGAGCTCAAGCGCCTGTCAGCGGTGTCGACAGAGCTGGGCATGACTGCACGCGTTTCGCTGCGGGTGAATCCGGATGTGGATGCCAAGACACACCCCTACATATCAACCGGTCTGAAAGAAAATAAGTTTGGCATCGCCATCGAAGAAGCCCCTGCTGCCTATCAGCTGGCCTCCTCCCTGCCTGGTATTGCCGTGGTCGGGGTAGATTGCCATATCGGATCACAGATCACCGAAGTCGCACCATACCTGGATGCTCTGGACAAGCTGCTCAAGCTGATCGACGAGCTTGCCGGCCTGGGGATTGAGCTCAAGCATCTGGATCTCGGCGGTGGCCTGGGGATTCGTTACGACGACGAAACTCCGCTCGCCCCCAAAATCCTGCTCGACAAAGTGTTTGCACAGCTGCAGGCACGTGGCTACGCTCACCTCGAACTGGTGCTTGAGCCTGGCCGCTCCCTGGTCGGGAATGCCGGCGTGTTACTCACGACCGTGCAATTCCTCAAGCACACCGAAGCGCGCAACTTTGCGATTGTCGATGCCGCCATGAACGACCTGATGCGTCCCGCGCTCTACGAGGCCTGGCATGGCGTGTTGCCTGTTGTCCCCCATTCGTCTGCCACCACGCTTTATGATGTCGTGGGACCAGTCTGCGAAAGTGCAGACTGGCTCGCACGTGGTCGCCAGCTTGCACTAAACGAAGGCGAGATCATTGCCATCGAATCTGCAGGTGCTTATGGTTTTGTCATGGCGGGCAATTACAACAGCCGTCCGCGCCCTGCAGAAGTCATGGTCGATGGCGATCATTACCATGTGATTCGTCAGCGCGAGACCTTCGAAGACCTGATCCGTGGCGAAAGCTGTCTGCCGTAAATTGAGCGTACGCTTGCTGACAGTCCCTCTGTTTTAAGCGTACGTTCAAATGTTCAGCGCTGTAAAAACCCGGTAAAAAAGCTCACCGTGTTCGCAGCCAGGCTATCAAAATGGTAGCCGCCTTCCTGGACCACAACCGTCGGTAAATTCAACGCACCGACCGCCTGCCCCAGACGACCAAAGCCTTCGGTGCTCACCGCCACCTTGGCTTGCGGATCATCCTTATAAATATCAAAGCCCAGCGCTAACACCACTGCATCGGGCTTGAACGCCTCGAGTGCCTCCAGTGCCTGCTGCAACCGCTCAAAAAACACGTCTTCAGATGCACCATGCGGCATTGGCAGATTCAGGTTGTAGCCTGCACCGACCGCCTGACCGGACTCATCATCAAAGCCCGCAGTGGCAGGATAAAAGTTGGTGGGATCACCGTGCACCGAGATATAAAACACATCATCGCGATCATAAAATATTTCTTGTATACCCTGACCGTGATGCATGTCAGTGTCAAGAATCACGACACGTTCATATTTTTGACGCAAGAGTTGCGCGGCGATCGCAGCATTGTTGATATAGCAAAAACCCCCCGCAGCATCCTTGCGGGTGTGATGACCAGGCGGCCTGCATAACGCGTAGGCATTCTTGTCACCTGCCAGCACAGCCTGCGTGGCAGCAATCGCTGACTGGGCGCCCCAGTAGGAGGAGGTCCATGTATCAGGACCCACCGGACAGCTGCCATCGGCGAGATAGCGAGCGGTTTCGCCCAGAATGCCACGCAAGGCATTGGGTTCGCGCACATAGACGTTCGAGATCACCTCCTCGCCCCAGTCCGGGCCTGCTTCTTTCCAGCGTCGGTGTGCGGTCTCCAGGAACGTGAGGTAACGCGGATCATGCACAGCCACAATGGGCGCCATGCCATGATCTGTCGGTTCAGTCACAGGCAAACCCATTTGTGCCAGTCCCTTGAGAATCTGCACGGCACGCTCGGGCGTCTCCTGAGGCACGCGCATCTGACCACGGGACAGGTAGGTTTTAGGGTGATGCAAATTCTGCTTGGGATGAAAGAATGTTTTCATCAGAGGACCTTTCCTGGATTAAGAATGTTTTTCAGATCAATATTCACTTGGATGATATTGCATGAATGGATGACTTGTTACGACGTCTGACATAGCCAAGCAGCATCGGCAGTGTCAGCGACAAGCCGGCGGCTGCAATCAGCACGATGCCTGCAAACGACAGCACGCTCGGTGACTGATCAAACACAATCTGACTGAAAATCACTGCGAGCACAAGTTGAAAATAATTGATCGGTGCGAGGATTGAGGCAGGAACAAACTTGAAGGCATGGATCAACAGGTACTGACCCGCCCCGCCACAGAGTCCCATGATCACGAGTTCAACGATGTCATGGGTATCCGGCCAGACCTGCGGCCAGAATAGCCAGAGTACGATGCCACCCATCGGCGCACAGGTCGCTGCCGCATAAAAAAACTGTTGCTCACTGATCACGCGACGGGTGAGCTTGCGTGTCAACAACTGCACCATGGCATAACAAAAGGCTGCCACCAGCATGAGCCCACAGCCGAGCAATGACAACTTGCCGCCAGGATTAACAATCAGCAGCATGCCTGCCATCCCGACCAGTACAGCAAGATATTGTTTCAGCCGAACCTGCTCACCCAGCACCAGAGGGGCGAGCACCACCACAATCAGAGGCGATAAAAAGTAAAGGGCGGTGGCTTCGCCAAGTGGCAGATACTGCAGGGCAGGCATGAAACAGATCCCCACCATTCCGAGCATGCCTCCGCGTGCAATCAGCAAACGACGCTCAGGACCATGCACCACAAAAGGCACGCGCTTGGCATGCATCAGACTAAAGGACAGCACCAGAATCACCACATAGCGCGTCAGATTCACAAGCGGTGCTGAATTGCGCTGCACCAGATCTTTGGCCAGCACATCAAGCACTGACAGGCAGCACAGCGATCCCAAAAATATCCCGCAACCCTTGAGCCAGTCAAGTTCCGGTGCCTGCTTATGCTCAAGGGGGTGACGCATTGTTTACCCTGTTATTCCAGCTTGGCGCCTGAGTTTTTTACAATCTGTTCATACCGTACAAGCTCTGTCTGAACAAAATTCGCAAACCATGCGGGTGGATGTCCGGTTGAGACAATTGCACCCATCTCTTCCATGCGTTGACGCACGGCAGGGTCAGCGATGACGGCATTGATTTCCTGATTCAGGAAGTCTGTCAGAGGCGCAGGCAAGCCAGCGGGTGCCATGATGCCGTACCAGGCAGAGGCCAGCATCTTGGGATAGCCCAGCTCGGCAAAGGTTGGAACGTCGGGCAAGGCTGGCAGACGATTTTCCGAAGCGACGGCCAGGGCTCTGAGGTTGCCGGCCTTGACCTGGGCCAGCGATCCGGTATCGAGCACAAGATCAAGCTGTCCGGAAACCAGATCCACAATCGCAGGTCCACTCCCTTTGTAGGGCACATGAACAATGTTGATATCCGTTTCAGTCCTGAGCAGCGAGCCTGCCAGATGCTGCGAGGCACCGACACCACCCGAGCCAAAATTCAAAGTTCCCGGTTTCTTTTTAGCTTCGCTGATAAGCTCAGGCAGCGTGTTGAACCGAGAGTTTTTAGGGACTTCAAGAATGTTGGGGATCGCGGCCACGTAAGCAACAGGCGTAAAGTCCTTGATCGGGTCAAACCCAAGGCGTGCATAAAGATAGGGGTTTGCAGCATTGGTCGAACTGGTCGCCATCATGAGGCTGTAACCATCGGGCTTTTCGCGAATAAAGCTGGTGGTACCGATATTGCCGCCGGCACCGCCCTTGTTTTCAACAATGACCGTTTGCTTGAGCCGCTCACCAAGCTTTTGGGCAATGATGCGTGACAACACGTCTGTGGCTCCACCCGCTGGCCACGGCACCATGAATCTGATGGGGCGGTCCGGGTACGCATCCGCTTGTGCAGCAGAGACTGCAGGCCAGACAACTGCACTCGCCATCAGGGACATGGCGATGAACAGACGGGACGCCATGCGAGGTGCGTACACTTTGCGTGTGGAGACTGATTGCATCATTTTAATTCCTGTCTGTGGAACATTTTTTGGTTATGTCGGTTATGTCGGTTGTGCCGGTCAGGCTGGCGTACCACGTCGTAACTGCAAAAGCAGAATCAGAATAATCAGCCCCGGTATGGCTAAAAACCCATAACTCATGCCGTAGCTATGAACGGCTCCTGCCAGCATGCCAAAGAATGGCGGCCCCAGCACCACACCCAGAAAGGTGATGCACAGCGTACCGCCTGTCGCGATGCTGGCCTGCCCAGCAGGCGCCTGACGTGCAATCTCAGCGAGATACACACCGTTCCAGCCAATCGCTGAAGCACCAAATATGATCAGTACGCCGTAAAGCAGCCACGGAGATGAGTCTGCCCGCAAAATTGAAGTCCCGAGCGCACCCACGATCAGGAGCAGGGTAATCAGGATCAGCATACTCACCGCACCCAGCCATCGATCCGCGACATAGCCCCAAAAAATTCTGCCTCC
>CANCOC010000131.1 GCA_947379755.1 Alcaligenaceae bacterium
CCATTGCTGCCCGAAGCGGCTGATTTCCAGTACACGATTCGTCTCGTGTCAGAGATCACCGAGTCAAATGGTTCCTCGTCAATGGCTTCTGTCTGCGGCGGCTCGCTCGCCATGATGGATGCAGGCGTTCCACTGAAAGATCACGTTGCTGGCGTCGCCATGGGCCTGATTCTGGATGCTGGCAAATTTGCCGTGCTGACCGATATTCTGGGTGATGAAGATCACCTGGGTGATATGGACTTTAAAGTGGCTGGTACCGTCAATGGTATTACCGCTTTGCAGATGGACATCAAAATCCAGGGCATCACCAAGGAAATCATGCAGGTTGCACTGGCGCAAGCCCGTGACGGCCGTCTGCATATCCTGACAGCCATGCGCGAAGCCATCGAAGGTTCGACTGGCGAGCTTTCGGCTTTTGCTCCACGTATGATCTCGATGAAAATCAATCCTGAGAAAATTCGTGACGTGATCGGCAAAGGTGGTGCAACAATTCGTGCACTGACCGAAGAAACCGGTACACAGATCGATATTGGTGATGACGGTACCATCACCATTTCGAGCGCTGATCTGGATCGTGCGCACGACGCGCAACGTCGCATCACAGAGCTGACCGCTGACGTTGAAGTCGGTCAGGTCTACGAAGGCAGCGTCTTGCGTTTGCTGGATTTCGGTGCGATCGTACAAGTCTTGCCTGGCCGTGATGGTTTGTTGCATATCTCCGAGATTGCAAACTACCGCATCGCCAATATCAATGACGTGCTCAAAGTGGGTCAGGCCATACGCGTCAAAGTGATCGAGGCCGATGACAAAGGTCGTCTGCGTCTGTCAGCAAAAGCCATTGGTGGCATCGAACAGCAAGCTGAAGGCGGTGCACCTGCCGCTGCAGCCCCCGCTGCAGAAACACCTGCTGCACCTCCAGCTGCCCAGTAATATTCGGGAATCTGGCTTAAAAACCCCTGCAAGGCGCGAGCCCTGCAGGGGTTTTTTACATTTATTCACCAAATAAAAATGCGTTTGAACGGACGGACATTTACTGAACAGATCATGCCAGTTAAAGTAGGACGTCCCTGATTCAATACAGACTGTGAGGCCCCATGATTCAGCTCAAAGATATTGAACAAGCCCAGCGTGCGCTTGCTGGACAAATCGTCCAGACGCCCTTTACACACTCGCGCACGTTGTCCGACATCCTGGGCGCTGAGATCTGGCTTAAGTTTGAAAACCTGCAATTCACCGCTTCATTCAAAGAGCGGGGTGCTTATAACCGGATGCGCACGCTCACGTCCGAGCAACGTGCCCACGGTGTGATCACGATGTCGGCTGGCAATCATGCGCAGGGCGTGGCGTATCACGCACAGCGCATGGATATTCCCGCTGTGATTGTCATGCCCAGGTTCACTCCGACAGTTAAGGTCGCCAATACCCGCAGGTTCGGCGCAGAGGTTGTTCTGCACGGTGAAAGCTTTGATGATGCACGCGCACTGGCTCTGGAGCTTGCTGAAACTAGAAATCTGACACTGATTCATCCGTATGACGATGATGCGGTGATCGCAGGGCAGGGCACAATTGGTCTGGAGATGCTGAGCGTCAAGCCTGATCTGGATATGCTGGTTGTACCTATCGGTGGGGGCGGTTTGATTTCCGGGATCGCTACAGCAGCCAAGTCCCTGCGTCCAGATATCGAGGTAATTGGTGTACAGACAGAGGCTTTTCCATACATGGCCGCTGCAGTCCACGGACAACGCGTACAGGGTGCAACACGCACGATTGCCGAAGGGATCGCTGTAAAGACTCCAGGGGTCAAGACACTGGAAATTATTCGACAAAAAGTCGACGATATTGTGCTGGTCTCAGAGCGTGATATTGAATATGCAATTGTGTTGTTGCTCGAAATAGAAAAAACGGTTGTAGAAGGTGCGGGTGCAGCGGGTCTTGCCGCTTTGTTACATGCACAGTCACTTGATGACAGCCGGTTTGAAGGCAAAAAAATTGGTGTGGTGCTGTGTGGTGGCAATATTGATCCGCTTGTGCTCGGGGGCTTGATCGAACGCGGGATGGTGCGTGCTGGGCGTCTCGCACGTATCCGCATCAATATTCATGATTTGCCTGGGGCACTGTCGCAGATCACACAGATCGTTGCCGATGCGGGTGCCAATATCACGCAGGTGCATCATCAGCGTGCATTCAGCTCTTTACCCGCTCAGGATGTTGAAGTCGACCTGGTGATGCAGACGCGCGGGCACGAGCACGTGGATGAAATTCTGACCGCTCTGCGTCTGGCGGGTTTTCGCGCAATACGTGGCGAGCACTGAGTGCTGTCACGTACGCATGATCCGCTCACAGCGTCAGAATGTTGGCAGGTAGACTTGAGCTGGTGAACCGCTCGTAACAGGCTGCTAGCCTGAACAGCCGGTCACGCCTGAGCATGTTGATGACAGGCTCAGGCTGGCGTCTGCCGGTTGCAAACAGCTCGGTAATCGTCTGTTCGATATGCTCTTTCAGGATCTGCGTATGGGTGGGCCACCATTGTGAGAGCAGGCGGTCTGGATCCATTAGCCCCAGTTGCTGTTTGCGCAGTTCGGAGCGGCTAAAGTCTTTGATGTTCCAGGTCAGCACGCTGACAGAGCCTGATATGGCTCTGGCTACGCCCGCAATACCTGCCGCAGCAACATGCTTGTCCTTGCGGTCTGTATGGCGCAAGTCCACTTCGAATGCAGAGACATCCCCCATGTTTGCCAGAGGGAATTGCTCTTGCATGCTTTGCCACTCTTGCTCCAGCAGCGCTGGATCGATGGGCCAGAGCCGTGCAGCATTGCGCTGCCATTCCTGACCGATCTTGTCAGTCCATACAGGTGTCAGGATGCCTGCATGGGCTAAATTCAGCAACAAGGGACGCAGCAGTCCTGACATCATGACGCAGGCGTCAAGGACGAGGGCTGGCACAACATTTTGTTGAATAATTGGTTGGGTCAGTGGTGCAGTGTGTGGTGGAGTAAGTGACATTTCATGATTTTAATGCCAGTAAGGCAGCGCGCACGATGGTCTGCGCATCGACGCCAAAAAATGTCCGCAAAGCAGCCCGGGTGTCACTGCGTCCAAAGCCATCAGTTCCCAGTGTCATGAAGCGCCGGTCAGCAGGCATGTAGGCGCGGGTAGACTCAGGAACGGCTCTCACATAATCAGTGGCTGCGATGATGGGTCCCTTGCTTTTGTCGAGTTGCTGGTACAGAAAAGGCACTCCGGGGTGTTGGTCATTGTTCAGTCTTGCCAATTCGCAGGCAGCGCCATCGCGGGCGAGTTCGGACCAGCTGGTGACGCTGTATACGCTGACTTCTATCTCTTGCGCGGCCAGCAATTCTGCGGCCTGGATGGCTTCGGTCAGAATGGCGCCAGAGCCCAGCAGGGTAACTGCACGTGGAGTTGGCTGGGTATTGGTGGCCTGGGCAGGATAGGTCTGATAAAGATAGCAGCCGCGCAGGATGTCCTGATTGACACCTTCAGGCAAGCTGGGTTGGGCGTAGTTTTCGTTCATCAGCGTGACGTAATAAAACACGTCACGTTGCTCAATCATCATCTCGCGAATCCCCTGGTCCACAATCACCGCCATTTCACCTGCGAAAGCAGGGTCGTAGGCTTTACAGTTCGGGATGGTCGCAGCATGCAGATGGCTCGTGCCGTCCTGGTGCTGCAGGCCTTCGCCACCGAGTGTGGTGCGCCCCGATGTAGCGCCCAGCAGAAAACCACGAGGTCGCTGATCTGCTGCCGCCCAGATCTGGTCTCCGACCCGCTGGAATCCGAACATCGAGTAATAAATATAAAACGGCAGCATCGCTAGTCCGTGCACACTGTAGCTGGTGGCTGCAGCGGTCCAGCTGGCAATCGCACCGGCTTCTGAAATGCCTTCTTCGAGAATCTGACCATCGAGTGCTTCGCGATAGCTAAGTACCGAACCGATGTCTTCCGGGGCATACCGCTGGCCAACGCTTGAGTAGATTCCGACTTGCTTGAAGAGGTTCGCCATGCCAAAGGTCCGTGCCTCGTCTGCGACGATTGGCACAATCCGCGGTCCGAGCGAAGGGTTTTTGAGCAGGTTGCCCAGCATGCGGACAAAGGCCATAGTGGTGCTCATTTCCTTGCCTGCAGCATTCAGTGCAAAGCCACTGTACTGCCCGATGTCCGGAACAGGCAATGCTTCGCACTCCGTCGCGCGTTTGGGCAGATAACCGCCGAGCGCCTGACGCCGCGCCAGCATGTATTTCATCTCGACACTGTCTGCTGCAGGTTTGTAAAAACTCAGGCCTGCGACCTCTGCGTCACTCATGGGCAAGTTAAAACGATTGCGAAACTCGACCAGATCGGCTTCGTCGAATTTTTTATGGCTATGCGTGGTCATCTTGCCTTGTCCGGCACTGCCCATGCCATAGCCCTTTTTGGTGTGTGCCAGAATGACAGTGGGCTGCCCCTGATGTTTGGCAGCGGCTGCATAGGCGGCATGAATCTTGACCAGGTCGTGTCCGCCACGCTTGAGCTGATCAATTTGCTCATCGGTCATGCCCTGCGCAAGACGTGTCAGCTCTTCATTCTGACCAAAAAAATTGTCACGGTTAAACCGGCCATCTTTTGCTGCAAAGGTCTGCATCTGGCCATCGACCGTATTGGCAAAGGCACGGGTCAGCGCACCAGTCAGATCGCGTGCAAACAGGCCATCCCAGTCGCTCCCCCAGACAAGTTTGATGACATTCCAGCCCGCACCGATAAAGAGTTTTTCAAGCTCATCAATGATGCGGCCATTACCACGTACAGGACCGTCCAGGCGTTGCAGGTTGCAGTTCACAACCCATACGAGATTGTCCAGCCCTTCGCGGGCCGCCAGAGTGAGTGCGC
>CANCOC010000132.1 GCA_947379755.1 Alcaligenaceae bacterium
TGGTACTGAACAAGCCGGGTGCAGGCGGTGGTGTCGCCTGGAGCCAGCTGAACAACTATCCCGCCGATGGCTCAACAATTGTTGGCGTCAATATTCCGCATATCGTTTTACAGCCTTTGCAAGAAGGCGCTCAATTCAAAACTGAAGATATAAATGCAGTCTACTACTACCATTTCACACCCGATGCACTGATGGTCTCGGCAGCCAGTCCAATCAAGACATATCAGGATTTTGTCGAGGCGGCGAAAAAGAACCCCGGCAAAATGTCGCTGGCAGGATCGGGCCAATACTCGGCCAATCATATGGCCGCAGAACGTTTGAACAAGCTCGCAGAGATCAAAGTCCAGTACGTCCCCTTCAAGGGGACGGGTGACCTGATTTCTTCTTTAATCGGAATGCATGTGGACGGCGCAATGGGCTACTTGCCACTGGCGATTCAGCAAAAAGAAAAAGTCCGCACGCTGGCCATTGCGACAGAAAAACGCCACCCCGCCCTGCCTGACGTGCCAACATTCAAAGAGCTGGGACTCAATTGGGTGGATGGCGCCTATCGCGGTATTGGCATGCCTAAAAGCACACCGATCGAGACACAGAAAAAAATGTCTGACTTCATGGCTAAACTCAATGCCGATCCTGCCACGAAAAAGAAACTCGAAGAAGGCGGCTTTGTGCTGGTCGATGTTGCTATCGACCAGATTCCTGCTTTCATGAAAGACAAGACACCGCTCATCATGGAAGATGCCAAAAACGCTGGCATCCTTACACAATAAGCAGCAGCTGGGGTCAGAACACTATTTCTCTTTACCCATTACGTAATCAGGCAGTACGGTCACGACATCTGGAAAGATCGTGATGATCAGGATGCAGACCACCAGACAGACAAAGAAAGGAATCGCCGCTCTGGCAATGGTATTACTGTCCTTGCCTGTCATATTTTGCAAGACGAACAGATTAAAACCGACAGGCGGCGTGACCTCAGCGATCTCAACCAGCAACACAATGAAAATTCCAAACCAGATCAGATCAAACCCTGCTTTCTGGATCATGGGCAATACAACGGCAGCAGTCAGGACGATCATGCTGATGCCGTCAAGTGCGGTTCCCAGCACCAGATAGACTACGACCAGGCTGCCAATCAAGGCGTAGGGTGACAGGTGCATCCCATTGACCCATTCCGCGAGTTCACGGGGTACGCCAGTGAACGCCATGGTTTTGGTCAGGAAGGCTGCACCCGCGAGGATGATCATAATCATGCAGCTTGTGCGCGTGGTGCCCATCAAGCCTTCCCAGAAATTCTTCCAGGTCAGTGAACGGCTGTAGCCGGCAATGATCAATGAGCCGAATACACCATAGGCGGCGCATTCAGTGGCGGTCGCGTAACCTGCGACGAGTACCCAGACAATAAAAATGATCAGACCTGCGCAGGGAATCAGATTGCCGCTCTTTTTGAGCTTTTCCATGAAAGTCGACGGTGGATCTGCCGCCGGGACTTTAGTCGGATTGCGAATAGACCACCAGGCGATATAACCCATAAACAGGGCCATCAGGATCGCAGAAGGAATGAAGCCTGCAAGAAAAATCCGAATAATGGAAGCATCGGCGGCAACCGCATAGACCACCATGGTGATCGATGGCGGGATCAGGATCCCCAGTGTGCCGGAAGTCGCCAGCGCACCCAAGGCCAGACTCTCGTCATAGCCACGTTTTTTAAGTTCAGGCAAAGCGACCTTTGAAATCGTCGCGCACGTTGCAGCTGAAGAACCACTGACCGAACCAAAAATACCGCAGCCCAGCACGGTGGTGTGCATCAGGCGACCCGGAATGCGGTTGAGCCAGGGGCTCAGTCCCTCGAACATTTCTTCGCTGAGCTTAGTGCGAAATAAAATCTCACCCATCCAGATAAACAGAGGAAGTGCGGCCAGTTCCCAGGAAGCATTTGTTTCCCAAAAGGCCGAAAACAGATTTTTACCTGGTTCTGTCGTGATGAAAAAAGCCTGACCAACCCAGCCGCAAATCGCAAGCGTCATCGCAATCCAGATCCCGCCTGACAACAACATCAACATGATGATGAGCAAAAACAAACCAATACCTAGCGTTTCCATTCTGTATCTCTTTAATAGCGTGTTAAACGTCGGACGAGAAGTCGCCTTGCGCGTGACGGGCTTCTACAGCCAGAACATAGGTTGGTTTGTTGCCACGCGCGACAAGCACAAACTCGTCCACTACGGCAATAAAAAACAACCAGGCACCCACCAGAAAAGAGAGCTGGGGAATCCACATTGGTACTGCGATCAAACCACCCGCAGTATCTTTGAACTCCCAGCTTTCATAGGTAAACAGCGTTGCGGACCAGGCAAGATAGCCAACCGCCACACAGGCAAAGGCAAGCGAAACGAGTTCGAAGCGGTGGCGCATGCGCTCAGAGAGCTTTTCAAGCAAGAGCGTGACGCGCACAAAATCGCCGTGTTTAAAAGCATGCGCCATGGCAAGAAATGCAGCAGCGGCGCACAACCAGGCCACGATGTCGTTGACGGCACCGGTTTTAAACCCGAACTCCCTCATGACACTTTGACCAACCATCAAAATACAGATACCTAAAATACAAAGAGCAGCCATGCCCCCTGCCACGAGGTACAACATATCCAGAAACTTTCTCATGGGGGAGACATAGCCTTATGGTCAATACAACACAATTAAATAATCAAAAATAAATTACTGCCCGGCAGGAACAAGTTTGCGATAGTCAGCAATCAAAGCAGCGCCCTGGGGAGCGGTTTTCTTTTCCCAGTCAGCCAGCATCACACCACCGATTTTTTTCAGATCAGCGGCAAAAGCAGGTGCGGGAGGTGCGACGGTCATGCCACGCTCAGCCAAAATCTTTTTAAAGGCGCCTTCTTTTTCTTCGCTGACTTTCCAGCCACGCGCTTCAGCTGCTGCGGCAGCCTTGGTCACGGCATCTTGCGTCGCCTGATCCAGCGCCTTGAAAGCCTTGAGGTTAATCAGCACGGCATTTTTGGGGATCCAGGCCTGGGCTTCATAGAAATACTTCAGGCTTTCATATGTTTTAGAGTCGATGCCCGTCGCGCTTGAAGATGCATAGGTTTCAACCACACCTGTTGCAAGTGCCTGACTCAATTCAGCGGCCTGAATCGTCACTGGCTGCAATTCCATCAGCTCAGCCATGCGCGACGTAGCGGGTGAATAGGCACGCCATTTCATACCTTTCATTTCTGCCACAGAAGCAACAGGTTTTTTTGTGTAAATGCCTTGTGGTTGCCACGGCACGGTGTAGAGAACCTTCATGCCCTGGGCAGCCAGATATTTGTCCAACGCAGGAATCTGGATTTTTTCGAGGGACTTGGCATCACTGTAGCTGGTCGCCAGGAACGGCACACCATCCATGCCAAACAAGGGACTTTCATTTTCGTAGTTGACCATCAGGATTTCGCCAAGCTGGGCCTGGCCACCCTGGACAGCACGCTTGATCTCAGTCGCTTTAAACAACGAGGCATTGGAGTGCACTGCGATTTTGAGCTTGCCACCCGTGGCGGCATCGACGTCTTTGGCAAACAGCTCGAGATTTTCAGTATGGAAGTTGCCTGGCGCATAGGCAGCGGGCAAATCCCATTTTGTCTGGGCGTGTGCCAGGCTCGTCATACCTACACAAACCAGCGCTGCAGCCAAACGCGCGAGTGAATAACCTTTCATAACGTCCCCTATTGGAAATCAAGAAGTAAAAAACAATCAAATGAGTACGGAGAGTAACCTTTAAAGTTCAAGCATAATTACACAAAATTTTATAAAAAGAAATTCAATCTGGGGGTTTTCCCTATAGTGGTGCGATGCACGGGTTGAGGCACTAATAAGGAGCAATATTTTGTCCGCTAAATATGAATTGTTATTGCGTGGAAACAGCCTGAGTTTTAGAGGCGGATTTTTTGGTTTGTGCAATGTTGTGCTCGTCACCGCCGAAGACGGCACGCGTATTCTTTTTGATACTGGACACTATTGCGTACGCAAAGGCTTGCTCAGTGGTCTCAAGGAACGCGGACTCGCACCGACCGATATCGATCTGATTTTTCTCTCTCACCTGCATTTCGATCATTGCCAGAATCTGGACCTGTTCAAAGGTGTACCGGTCTGTGTTGGTGAGACAGAACTGGCCTATGCCCGTAACCCGCACCCTGAGGATCTGTTTGTGCCGTGGAAGATTCACGAGTTATTGAGTGAGTTCGATGTGCGGGTGCTCCCAAAACAAGGTGAAATCGTACCCGGCATCGAGCATTTCGAAGTTCCGGGCCACACAACAGGCTGTCAGGCACTGCGCTTTACACAGGCGGATGGAAAGCGTGTGGTGCTGGCTGGTGATGCAGTGAAATACCCCAAAGAAATTCTGGCAAAGGTCAGCGACATGTGTTTTGCAACGGTCGAGCAATCACGCCAGTCCATTGCGGACATCTGCGAAGGCACTGATATTGTTGTGCCAGGGCACTTCCCTGAAATTTTCAGACGCAATGGCGGCTGGATATGGGATGAACCAGCCTCAATTGAGTTATTCCTGCGTTAAGGTTAGACAGAACGTTGTTGGATGTTGTTTCGTGACATAATTTTGGAGAGACACATTTAACTAGAGCATATAAGAATGCCTGAACAAACTGAGCAACGACACGCGATGACCGGTCCATTTACTGGCCTGATTGTCGTGGAACTCGGCCACAGCGTCGCAGCCCCCTTTGCAGGGCAGATCTTCGGAGAGTTAGGCGCGCAGGTCATCAAGATTGAAAAAG
>CANCOC010000133.1 GCA_947379755.1 Alcaligenaceae bacterium
GTAGCATGCTGTGTCGCGATGTCGATGCCGCAGGTGCATATCGTGGCGTATTGCGCCGATCTTGGTTTTGGTCCTGCGCGTGGTGCTGAAATGCTCTCGTTGATGCTGGCCTGCGGGATTGCCAGCCGATTGATTTCGGGTGTGATCTGCGACCGGATCGGCGGCATCCGTACGCTTCTGCTTGGCTCGGCCCTGCAGGGTGTCGCGCTGCTGATGTTCCTGCCTTTCAATAGCCTGGTCTCTCTTTATTTGATCTCTGCACTGTTTGGTTTGTTTCAGGGTGGCATCGTGCCTGCTTATGCCATTATTGTGCGAGAGTATTTTCCTGCTAAAGAGGCGGGACGCAGGGTGGGTTCGGTCATGATGGCGTCTTTGCTTGGGATGGCACTCGGCGGGTGGATGTCAGGCAAAATCTTTGATCTGACTGGCTCCTACAACGCAGCCATGATCAATGGGATTGCCTGGAATCTCCTGAATCTGGTGATTGCCTCGTGGTTATTCCTCCGCGTTAAAAAACTAGAGTTCTTACATCATAAAACCCTATAATCCGAGAAATTTTTTTCGATAAAGGGTTGGGCCATGCTGCTGGGCTTTGTCATTGTCTATTGGGTTATTTCTGTCGGCATTGGCCTGTGGGCTGCAATGCGGGTCAAAAATACCGCAGACTTTGCGGCCGCCGGCCACAGTCTGCCGCTGCCCATCGTGACCGCCACGGTTTTTGCGACCTGGTTTGGCTCAGAGACAGTACTGGGGATTCCAGCGACCTTTCTAAAGGAAGGCCTGGGCGGCATTGTGTCAGACCCCTTTGGTTCCTCACTGTGCCTGATCCTGGTCGGTGTGTTTTTTGCAAAGCATCTTTACAACCGCAAAATGCTCACGATTGGGGACTTCTTTCGTGAAAAATATGGCCGCACAGTCGAGGTTCTGATCACCTTGTGCATTGTGGTGTCCTACCTGGGCTGGGTCGCAGCGCAGATGAAAGCCTTGGGGCTTGTATTCAATGTTGTGTCAGATGGCAGCATTTCACAGACAACCGGGATCCTGATCGGTGCGGCGAGTGTGCTGATTTATACCTTGTTTGGTGGCATGTGGTCGATTGCGATTACCGACTTTATCCAGATGATCATCATCGTGCTGGGTATGCTATACATCGGTGGCGAAATGACCACGCAGACAGGTGGGGTCGGTGTCGTGATCCAGCATGCCGCTGCTGCCGGAAAACTCAACTTCTGGCCAGACTTCAATCTGACTGCAATTCTTGGCTTTATTGCCGCGCTGGTCACGATGATGCTGGGCTCGATTCCGCAGCAAGACGTATTCCAGCGCATCACTTCGTCCAAAAACGTCAATGTTGCTGTGCGGGCTGCCATTATCGGTGGCGTGCTGTATTTCTTCTTTGCCTTTATCCCGCTTTATCTTGCCTATTCGGCGACCCTGATCAACCCCGGGCTGGTTGAACAATATCTTGAGACTGACTCACAGATGATTTTGCCAAAACTCATCATGGGCCATGCACCACTTTTTGCACAGATCATGTTTTTTGGTGCGCTGTTGTCGGCGATTAAAAGTTGCGCAAGTGCGACGTTGCTTGCGCCTTCGGTGACTTTTGCTGAAAACATCGTGCGTGGCATGTTCAAGCACCTGACCGACCGACAGTTGCTTAAAGTCATGCGGGTGACGGTTTTATGTTTTGCCGTCATCGTGACTTTTTTTGCGATCAACTCCGAGCTGTCAATTTTCAAGATGGTAGAGAGCGCGTACAAGATCACACTTGTATCGGCTTTTGTGCCATTGGCCTTTGGCGTCTACTGGTCCAGGGCAAATTCGATGGGGGGGCTGCTGGCCGCTTTGTCTGGCCTGGCGGTCTGGATCGCCTGTGAAATTCTTGCGCCCAATGCCGTGATGCCACCGCAGCTGGCAGGTTTGTGCGCGAGCATTGTGGGTATGCTGATCGGTGGCCTGGTCCCGCGCAGCATGTTGCGCGTGACCTGAGCGTGGCTAGTCCGAAAAGCGCTTGGAAATAACAGTCTTATACCGGTCGCTGAGCTCTGCCGCATTGGCAATGCTGATGCCCATGTCGCGTGCAATGCCATCGTGCACGCCATAGACCCAGCCATGTACTGTCAGGGGCTGATTTCTTGACCAGGCGTCTTCTACGCTAGTGGTCTGGCATACGTTGATCACCTGCTCAATTACATTGAGCTCGCACAAGCGGTCGACACGCTCCGCGTGGCTGATGACCCGTCCGAGATAACTGCCGTGTTTTTCGTTGACGTCCTTGACGTGCCGGATCCAGTTGTCAGCCAGACCCACGCGCACATTGTCCAATGCCGCGCGCACGCCGGCACATCCATAGTGCCCAACCACAATGATGTGTTTAACCTTGAGCTGATCAATCGCGAACTGAATCACTGAGAGGGCGTTCATGTCTGTGTGCACGACGACGTTTGCGATGTTGCGATGCACGAACACTTCACCCGGCGCCAGACCGGTAATCTGGTTGGCAGGTACACGAGAGTCCGAGCAACCGATCCACAGGTACTCGGGCGACTGCTGATTGGCCAGTCGCTTGAAAAAATCCGGATCAGTATCCGTTACAGACTTGACCCATTGCAGGTTGTTGTCGAACAGTACATCAAGTGCGTGCGGGTTATTCTCTTTGTACATGGTTGGCATCTCAGATATTTGGCATGTCATGGGTGCATTGTGTGCAGAATTCCACACCATTTTTTGGCGGCTATGCTAGATTTGATCATAAAAAACAATTACTCAACGAGGAGACATCATGGATCACGATCTGAATCAAAAGCGTCGTCGTATTTTGCAAGGCTCGCTTGCTATGGCAACAGGTCTGGGCGGGTTGACACAGAATACCTTTGCTCAGCAAGGTCTTGCCAAGCCGGGGGGGTACGATTTATTGATTACTGGGGCACGCGTGATCGACCCCTCACAAAATCTCGACAAAATCGTCGATATCGCCATTCGTAATGGACGAGTGGTTGATCTGAAGCCTGATCTGCCTCGTGATCTGGCTGCCCAGCAGATCGATGCGCGTGGGCGCGTGCTGACACCTGGTCTGGTGGATCTGCATGCACATACCTACCCGCAGGGCTCTGCGATTGGTTTGCCGGCAGATGAACTTGCACAGTTCACTGCCACAACGACCTTTGTGTCTGCAGGTGACGCAGGGGGGAATAACTTTTCAGCATTCCGGCATTTCTTTCAGGCGCAGACTCGCAGCCGCATGTACGCCTTTGTTCATATTTCTTCCATCGGTCTGGCCGGATTTCCGGTCGGCGAGATGAAGAATATGGATTATGCCAATGTCGACCTGGCAGCGCGAACCCTGGATCAAAATCAGGATATTGCATTAGGTATAAAAGTACGTGAATCTCTGGATGTCGTAGGCGATAACGGGATTGAGCCCTTGAAGCGTGCCCGCCTGGCGGCCGAACGATCAGGCGTGAAGGGCGCACGCGTGATGTGCCATATTGGCAATGCTCCAGGTGATCTGGGGGATTTACTCAATCTGCTGCGTCCGGGCGATATCCTGACGCACGTCTACAGCGGTGCGGGGAATAACACGGTACAAAACGGCAAAGTCATTGCCGCCGCGCTCGAAGCCAAAAAACGTGGCGTCCTGATTGATGTCGGGCATGGTGGCGGCAGCTTTGACTTTACTGTGGCCGAACCTGCGCTGCAGCAGGGCTTAACGCCGGACACCATTTCAAGCGACTTGCATGCCTATAGCGGTAACTCGCCCAGCATTCCTTTTTTGCCTCAGGTCATGAGTAAGTTTCTGACGCTTGGCTTTTCGCTGAGTCAGGTTATTGCGATGGCGACTAATCGTCCCGGCGAAATCATTGCCCGCACGCCTTTGCTTGGCACACTTAAAATTGGCGCTTCGGCAGATATTGCAATTTTTGATCTGGTGGACAAGCCCGTTGAGTGGCTGGATACCAGGGGAAACAAACGTCCTGGTTCGGTCTCCCTGGTGCCTGTACAGACCATACGTGCAGGTATCCCGTTCGGCCGGCCGTTCCCCTCGCCCTTTTCCTTCTCTTAAGAAAATTGGAGGATAATGCTTTCGAATATGAAAAGCATGATCCTCCCCAGCCACTACCGGCCTGACATTGATGGTCTGAGAGCGCTAGCGGTCCTGCTCGTCGTGAGTTATCACTACTTTCAGGTCAGGGGCGGGTATGTTGGCGTTGATATATTCTTTGTCATCTCGGGCTATCTGATTTCGTACCAGATCTTCAGCGATCTCGACACGCATTCATTTAGCCTGACGGTGTTTTACGCCAAGCGTATTCGCCGGATATTCCCCCCTTTGGTCCTGATGATCCTGGCCACACTCGTTGTCGGGTGGTTTCTGCTGTTACCGACCGACTTTCAGTCTCTTGGCAAGCATGCCGCAGCTGGAATTTCTAACGTTGCCAATCTGTTGCTTTGGACCGAGTCCGGTTATTTTGATGCACCTTCCGGTCACAAGCCCTTTTTGCATCTCTGGTCACTTGGCATTGAAGAGCAGTTCTATCTCACGTGGCCGATTGCACTGATTCTGCTAAACAAATTCAACAGGGCCAGACTGCCAATACTGATCGGGCTGACCTTGCTGTCGTTTGTCCTGAATGTGATTGCGACGACTCAGGATCACAATACTGCGTTTTATATGCCGGTCACGCGGTTTTGGGAGCT
>CANCOC010000134.1 GCA_947379755.1 Alcaligenaceae bacterium
ACTGACGAAGGCGCAAGCTTCTTTGAGCGCTGTCGCAATATCCTGGCTGAGATTGATGATGCGGAGAGTGCCCTCACTCTGAGCACAGCCGCCCCTAAGGGACGCTTGAGAATTCAGATGCCTGTCGGCTTTGGCAGACGCGTCATTGCGCCAAAATTACTCGGTTTTACCCGCTTGTATCCAGACTTGTGCGTCGATGCTGAACTCAGCGACCGTGTCGTCGATCTCGCTTTCGAAGGGATTGATGCAGTCATTCATATTGGTCCAGTCAGCGACTCGCGCGTCATTACGCGCAAACTGTGCCGACTGACTTTTACAGCATGCGCCTCTCCTGCTTACCTGAAGCAGCATGGCTCGCCTGTCACGCCGGGCGACCTGGCAAAACATCAGTGCCTGGCGTATCTGTTGCCCATGACCGGTGAGCACCGGCCATGGCAGTTTGCCAAGAATGGACAGGTGTTTTCTCAAGCGGTTTCTGGCGCGCTGAACATCAATAATGCAGAGTCCTTACTCGAAGCGGCCATCGCGGGAGGAGGCATCACAATGATCAGCAACTTTATTGCAGCCGAGGCGATCCGGGCGGGCCAGCTCACGCGGGTGCTGGAGGACTATGTCGTAGAGGGGCCAGAAGTACATGTTGTGTACTTGCCTCGCAGAAACTTGTCAGGCAAGGTCAAAGCTTTTATCGATTTTTTAAGCCTTGTTGTCGAAGACATTGAGCACCAATGAGCTCAGGTATGATGATTTTTTACCCAAACAAATAAGAAGCACATTCAAATGACCTCAGAGACAAAGCCATTCAAGCTATTTTCGACACTTGCACTACGCAATGTTTTAAAAGCCCTGGCGCCCGATATTGAGCGTGTAACGGGCCGTCAACTCGAAATAGACTTTGGCGCGACCGTGCAATTATGCGAACGCATCCGTGCCGGCAGTCGCGGGGATGTCGTACTGGCAGTCGACAGCGCAATTGATGCGCTATCAGGCGAAGGAATTTTAACTGTGGGGAGCCGTGTCGATCTGGTCAGCTCCGATATTGGCATGGCCGTCAGACAAGGCGCACCAAGGCCCGACATTTCAACACTTGAAGCCTTTAAGGCCACGCTACTGGCCACGCCATCGATTGTCTATTCACAGCAAGGCGCAAGCGGTATATATTTTGCCAGCCTGCTCAAGCGCCTGGGTATCGAACAAGCCGTTGCCTCCAAAGCCACGATCCTGCATGAAGGCCTGACTGGAGAACCTGTGGCTCGTGGTGCGGCAGTACTGGCCGTGCAGCAAATGAGTGAACTGATGCAAGTCCCAGGTATTGATATCTTTGCAAAGTTACCTGCTGAGGTTCAACAATCGACGATTTTTTCGTTAGGTGTGTTTGCCCAAAGCACAGAAACCAAAGCAATCACCGACCTGATTGCGCTCTTGCACACACCTGCGGCGATTGAAATTATCCGCAGCCAGGGTCTTGATCCTATTTAACGAGTGAGCACTTCATGAAGCATCAAGACCTGCATGCGTTCAGTATTGCCCAGACTGCCCAACTGATTCAATCACGCAAGCTCTCACCTGTGGAATATGTGGATCACCTGACCGCACGCATCTCACAACTTGACACAAAAATCCATTCCTTCATCACACCGACCTTTGAACTTGCACGCGCGCAGGCTCGCATCGCTGAGTCTGAAATCATGTCGGGACTGTATCGCGGACCGATGCACGGTATTCCGATCGGCGCAAAGGATATATTTGAGACAGCAGGAATCCTGACCACTGGCGGCTCGCGCACCGGACTCCATCACATTCCTGAACGCGATGCTGCAATCGTGTCAAAACTTTACAACAGCGGCGCACTCATGATGGGCAAACTCGCCACGCATGAGTTTGCCCATGGAGGCCCCTCGCTTGATCTGCCATGGCCACCCGTGCGCAACCCATGGGGACTGGATCGTTTTACCGGAGGGTCTTCGAGTGGCTCGGGTGCGGCAGTTGCTGCTGGACTCTTGCCTGGCGCCTTAGGTTCGGATACAGGGGGCTCAATCCGGGGGCCTGCATCTTTTTGTGGCATCGCAGGATTTATGCCGAGTTCGGGCCTGGTCAGCCGCACAGGCGTCATGCCAAACTCTTTTTCGCTGGATCATTGTGGTCCGATGGCCAGAACTGTCGAAGACTGTGCGCTAATGCTGCAGGCTATTGCAGGACATGATCCTGCGGATGGCAACAGTTTTGAGCAGACGATTCCAGACTACCGGACAAAGTTGCAAGGTGGAATAAAAGGATTGCGCATTGGTGTATTGCGCTCGGTCTGGGAAGAAGAGCTCCCGGTCAGTCCTGAGCACCGGCAAGCGCTTGAGGCGGCCGTCAAAACGTTGCAGAGCATGGGCGCCACGGTGCAGGACTGCCGCATCCGCCCCATGCAAGACTATATGGATGTCAAGGTCGTACTGGCGGAGACAGAGATCTTTGCCGTGCATCAGCAAGGTTTGATTGAAAGAACCAGTGAGTATGGCCAGGACTTTCTGACACGTATATTGCCTGCCGTCCTGTTCCAGTCGGTTGATTATGTCTCGGCCTCTCGCGAACATCGTAAGATGATCATGGAAATACAGCCGCTTTACGCAAAATTCGATGTCCTGCTCATGCAAGGCTTTGGCTCTGCGCCCAAGATTGAGGCACACCGTCCGATCAACTTCTGGAAACGTGCCAATGCGCAAGTGCCAGCAAACATTACCGGAGGCCCTGCACTCTCTGTGTGCTGTGGCTTTGATGCTGCAGGCTTGCCTATGGGAATGCAGCTCGTAGGCGCACCAGAATCTGATGCGACGATCCTGCGTGTCGGGCATACCTATGAGCAGGCAACAACCTGGCATACGCGCCAGCCTGCACTGACATCCGACACGCACGTCCCTGCCATCGTTTCGCCGGACCTGACCCCCGACACCCTGGCATGCGATGCGCACACGCGTGAATTGACACTGCGCATGGCCCACAATGCCGGCTTGCGACTCAATGAATACCAGATGGATATCCTGCTAGAGGCCGCACCATACGCCATGGCAATGACACAACGCCTGCGCCAGACACGCGACTGGTTCGACGAACCCGCGAATGTATTCCGGATCCCTTTTTCACCCGACAATAAGTCAGCCTGACATCCTGTTTAGCAACCTACCCAGCTCACTGATTCAAAAGGAATTTGTATGAAAACCTATCGTATCGCCGCCATTCCCGGCGACGGCATCGGCAAAGAAGTTGTCCCGGAAGGCCAGAAAGTCCTTGAGGCGATGGCCGCCAAAGATCCTTCACTGAAGTTCGAGTTTGAGAGCTTCGATTGGGGGGGGGACTACTATCGCGCGCACGGTGTGATGATGCCGGAAGACGGCCTGGATGCCTTGCGTGACAAGGACGCGATTCTGTTCGGTTCTGCAGGCGATCCGCACATCCCGGATCACATTACCTTGTGGGGCTTACGTCTGAAGATATGCCAGGGCTTTGATCAATACGCAAATGTCCGCCCGACGCGCATCCTGCCCGGCATTGATGCACCACTCAAACGCTGCACACCCGAACAACTTGACTGGGTGATCGTACGCGAAAACTCCGAAGGCGAGTATTCAGGCGTCGGTGGTCGTGCCCATCAGGGTCATCCCATTGAAGTCGCAACAGATGTCAGCATGATGACGCGTGCTGGTGTCGAACGCATCATGCGCTACGCCTTTAAACTTGCGCAAACACGCCCTCGCAAGCTATTGACCGTCATTACAAAATCAAATGCTCAGCGACATGCGATGGTGATGTGGGACGAAATTGCACTCCAGATCTCAAAAGAGTTTCCTGACGTTACCTGGGATAAAGAATTGGTCGATGCTGCGACGGCACGCATGGTCAACCGCCCCGCAACGATGGATACCATCGTCGCCACCAACCTGCATGCCGATATCCTGAGCGATCTGGCGGCAGCACTGGCAGGCAGCCTGGGCATTGCGCCAACAGGCAACATTGATCCTGAGCGTCGCTATCCCTCGATGTTTGAACCGATCCATGGTTCTGCTTTTGACATCATGGGCAAGGGACTTGCCAATCCGATCGGGACTTTCTGGTCAGTCGTGATGATGCTGGAACATCTCGGTGAACAGACAGCGGCAGACCGACTGATGCAAGCCATCGAAGCCGTCACCGCCAATCCAAGGTTGCATACACGCGATCTGGGCGGACTGGCGACAACCGCACAGGTGACGGCTGCCGTGATCGAAAAGCTTGGCTAATCCAGCATTTTAAAAAATAAAAATATCCGGAGAATACTTGTCATGAAATTCAAACCCGTTTTAACCATCATTTCAGTCATTGCTTCAATCACTGCAATCCTGGCAACTCAGGTCACGCATGCGCAGGTATTTTCTGACAAACCGATCCAGTACATCATCCCTTTCCCGCCAGGTGGAGAATCTGATGTGGTGGCGCGGTTGCAATCCGATATATCCATGCGTGAATACAAACAACCGATGGTGG
>CANCOC010000135.1 GCA_947379755.1 Alcaligenaceae bacterium
AAATTACAGATCGACTCGCTACTCGTAGCGCTACTGCTTGCCGCGATGCCGGTCATGCTGCTGACAGAAATCGGCCATTCAAGCGGTGCCTTCATGGCGCTCGGCGTCATCAGTCTGACGATATGCTTTTCGCGTCAGGGCGGGATCCATCAGACCCTGCAAGACCTGCGTCACTACCGCGTGCTGAGTATCGCGCTCTTTGTTTCGCTGCTGGCGATCGTGATGTCGATGGTCTGGCACCGCCACTTTCTGGATTCGGATACCGAACGCGCGATCCGCACGTCGGTGGGCACGCTGGTGATCCTGTTTGCCTGTTTGAGTCTGATCCCGTCCTGGTTGCGTCAGGCCTCCTGGGGACTGACGTTGGGCGCAGCCGCAGCTGCTGGCTATGTGCTCTGGATGGGCTGGCCCACACACGCCTTGCCTGGTGAAGTCCCAGCCTATAACGCGATTCAGATCGGCCAGTGGTTTTTTACCCGCCCTGAAAATCTGCCCGAATACAACACCGTGTCTTACGGCAACATGCTGCTGATGATGACGGTGCTGTCGACGTTTTCGATCGGCTGGCATCTGACACGGTTCAGAAAAACCGAGGTCCTGGTCAAACTGCTGGTCGCCCTGGTGGGAATGATTGGCTTTGTTGGCACCCAGACGCGGGGCGGATGGCTCGCCATTCCATTTTTTATCCTGATCGGCCTGGTCTTGCGCGCACGCGAATTCAGTGTGCGCAGGCTGGTGATCCCTGTCGTGCTGGCGACAAGTCTGGTTGTGGCTGCGCTGGTGGCCAGCCCGATCACCCGACAGCGTTCGCAAGATGCTGCGCGCGAGCTGGTTGAGTGCGTGCAAAACCCTGTCACGATTTCTTCAGTCTGTATTCGCTTGCAGCTCTGGCATGCCTCATGGCTGATGTTCAAGGACAATCCGCTGATTGGCAATGGCTCGACCCAGGCCTTCCCGCATGCCTTGCAGGCGCTGGCTGATAAAAAGGTCGTGTCGAGTTTTACCGTCAGTGAAGTCTTTGATGAACCGCACAACGACATCATGTTTACGATGGCGAGCTACGGTCTGGTCGGGTTGCTCGGTTTACTGTTGCTGTACTTTGCACCGGCATGGATCTTTGCAAAAAGGCTCGCAGCAGGCGTGCCGCACAACGCGAGGGTGGCAGCCGCCATGGGGCTGGTCGTCTGTTTCGGATTTTTTGCGTTTGGCATGACCGAGCTGATGTTCCGTGGCATGCGCACAATGGGATTTTATGCCGCCATGATCGGCTGGCTGATCGCGCTGTCTGATGCGCGTTCAGCGCGCGTGGCCTAGCCGTTAAAGGGTGGCAGGTCCCTGACCTGAAAAGGCCTCACCACTACGTTGTCCCAGATTTTTTTTACTCGGTCTGCCAACGTTTTTGAATCCCTGCGTCGCGCCCGACGATCCGGTGCAATATCAGAGATCAGGCTGAGCGGTGACTCCCACACTGCATTAGGCGTTAACGCATACAACTTCAGTAAGCCTTCACGTTCAAAATAGCGCCAGTGATCCGCCACCATCCAAACCGGGTACAAGGCAGCGAGCATGCGCTGGGCGGCAGCCAGAGTGATGAAATATCCCGAGGTCAGCCAGACACCACCATGTGGCCGGACAATCTCTCGCGCACCCAGCTGGATGGCCCCCCGGCGATACCCACGATTGACATGTGTCATTTGCACCATCACGGCTGCATCTTGCGCAAAGACTGACGCCAGGCACTGGGAGCTGTCGGTCTGCAACAATTCACCAAAGTCTTTTGCGAGCAGGACATCGTCCTCAAGAATCACAGCACTCGGGATGCCTTGTTCGACCATCTGGCGATAGATGCCAAGATGTGAAAGCGTGGTGCCGATTTCGGCTCGTGCCATCGGACCATAGGCGATCTCGGCGCGTGCTGCATTAAAGTGGGTCGCAAGGACGTCGTCAGACATGATGCGACCATCGACCGCCTCAAACCAGACTGGCTCAATGCCATGCTGGGCCAGCAAGGTTTGCATCACGGCACGCCGCTTGGTGGCTGTCGCCAGATTGACGACAAAACAAGGGATCTGCGACACGCTTCAGGCCTGTTCGGTGGTTGAAGGAACGCTTTGCATCACGTTCTGCTGGAATTTCCAGCTGCTTTCGCACATCGCTTTCAAATCGCGTGATGCGTTCCATTTGAGTGCTTTCGATGCGAGCGCTGTACTCGCGTAGCAACTTGCAATGTCACCCGGCCGCCTGGGCGCAATCGTAAAGGGTACGGTGCGTCCGCTCGCGGCTTCAAAGGCCCTGATCATTTCAAGGACGCTATAACCACGGCCGGTCCCGAGATTAAAGGTATGCATACCAGCGTGACTGCCCAGATAATTGAGTGCGGCCAGATGGCCTTCGGCAAGGTCGAGCACATGAATATAGTCACGCACACCCGTGCCATCTGGCGTGTCGTAATCATCACCGAATACCTTGAGCTGCTTGAGCTTGCCGATCGCGACCTGAGCGACAAAAGGCATCAGGTTGTTTGGCAAACCATTCGGGTTTTCGCCGATCAGCCCAGAAGCATGCGCGCCAACGGGATTGAAATAGCGCAGGCAGGCGATCTGCCAGCTTGCGTCTGAACGGGCAAGATCAGCAAGGATTTCTTCGATATGCAGCTTGGTGCGTCCATAAGGGTTGGTCGCATGCGTGGGATGTGCTTCATCAATCGGCAGGTACTGCGGGTCGCCATAGACGGTCGCACTCGAACTAAAGACCAGCGCCCTGGGTGCGTGAGACGCTGCCTGCATGGCTTGCAACAGGCTGATGGTGCCCTGGACATTATTGGCGTAATAATCCAGCGGAATCACGGCGGACTCACCGACAGCTTTGAGCCCGGCAAAGTGGATCACTGCATCGATCTGATGCGTCTCCAGTGTCTGCTGGAGTAGCGCGGTATCCCGAATATCGCCACGCACGACCGTAATGGGTTGCGCCGTAATCGCCTGGATTTTATGAATCGTCTCTGCACTGCTGTTGCAGTAATTATCAAAGATAAAAATGCGATGCCCGGCGTCAGTCAAAGCGACTGCAGTGTGGCTGCCGATATAGCCCGAGCCGCCTGTCAGGAGAATATTTAAAACGGTGCTTTTCATCAATCAGTCAGGATGGATTCTTAAGTTCATACGTTAACATCAACCCCATGCGCCGTAACGACATCTACACACTTTTCATTCTTGCTGCAGTCTGGGGCGGATCCTTTTTATTCATGCGAATGGCGGTAGGAGAGCTTGGGCCCCTGCCGATGATGGGCGTACGTACGCTCGTTGCGGGACTGATTCTGGTGCCACTGCTGGTCGCACGCAACAAAATTCCTTTGTTATTGCGTCAGTGGCGTCCGATTGCGATCGTCGGACTCTTTAATTCAGCCCTGCCTTTTGTGCTGTTTGCCTATGCGACACAGTCCCTGCCTTCGGGCACGATGTCCGTCATCAATGCCGTGACGCCTCTCTGGGGGGCGGCGATCGCCTGGGTCTGGCTCAAGGATCGCTTGCCACCCTTGCGGCTGGCGGGGCTGCTGGTGGGCTTTGCCGGGATCGTGGTGCTGGTGTGGGACAAACTGACGTTGCAAGGCTCAGGCACCTTGCTTGCCGTCCTTGCAGCGGTCAGCGCACCTATTTTTTATGGCATCGCTGCGAGCTTTACCAAAAAATACCTGATGGGTGCCGACCCGATCGCGACCGCAACGGGCTCACTCATCTCGGCCGGTATCGTCCTGCTCCCCTTTACCTGGTGGTACTGGCCAGTCGAGCCCGTCAGTTTTCGCGCCTGGGGTGCGGTGCTGGCCTTGACCGTGCTGTGCACTTCGATCGCCTACACGCTGTATTACAAGCTCCTGATCAGTATCGGTCCATCCAGGGCGATGACGGTGACCTTTCTGGTTCCGGTATTTGGTGTGTTCTGGGGCTGGCTGTGGTTAGATGAGACAGTGACCATACACGTAGTGCTGGGTGGTGCCGTGATTTTGCTAGGGACTGCACTGGCGACGGGGATGGTGGGCAGGAAAAGTCAATAGGTTAGAAATACTCAGTTGCAATTTCATGAGTGTGGTTTTTGTACGGCACGATCGGCTAAACCATTGAATTGGGTGGTCGCTTACTTCAGACTGTTCACACTGCGTTGGTGCAGATTGCGTATCCTCGCGTCTGACCATGCG
>CANCOC010000136.1 GCA_947379755.1 Alcaligenaceae bacterium
GGTACGGTAAGCGTCGTCCAGGTGGCACCAGAATCTTTCGAAAGTTGAAGGTTGACCAACTGACCCTTGCTGCTGTCGTTGGTCGTAAAGATCCCCGCCAATACAGAACCATTCGGTCCGGTCGCCAGCCGTGCAACCTGGTTTGCCGGCACGCTGGTCGCAGTGGCATTCCATGTTGAGCCGCCATCGCGGCTGACGTAAATGCCGCCACCTGAGAGACCATTGCTGATGGCTGTGTAGAGCAGGTTTGGGTTGGCAGCATCCACTTTCAGGCTGGACGCAGCACCTGCCGGCAGACTGCCCAAGCCCGAGACGAATGAAAAATTCGCACCACCGTTGGTGCTGCGGTACAGGCCATAGCCATTCGCGCTTGTAGACGCGGCCACTTCCCATGGTTCAAAGGTCGCGGCAAATATTGTGCTTCCGATTGCGGCAACGTCGACTACGCTTTTGCCGGAGAGGTTGTTACTCAGATTTGTCCAGGCGCTGCCACCATTTGCACTGTAGAGGATCCCAATGCGCGCCCCCCCGCGATCAGTGGTCAGCAGGTTGGGCGACAGCATGCCATTTGAAGTCAGTCCGATGCCCGCGTATATTTTTTGGTGTGTCGGGTCAGTCGCGTCAAAACTCAAGGAGGCAATAGACAGGGACAATTGATTGTCGCTCAGTGGTGTCCATGTTTTGCCTGCTGTAGTGGTGACCCAGACCCCTCCGTTGACACCCCCGATATACATTTTGTTTGGATCAGCCGGGTCTGCCAAAACCGCTTGAACCGCACCTCCGTAGGATCCGCCAAACCTGATGTTGTCGCTTGCAGTCTCAAAGTTGCTGGGTGCAGGTCCTTGCGTGACAAAGGCCTGGGCTTGCACACCCTGATGCCATGCGTCTGCGAGTGCGATGGTGAACAGGGTGGTCAGAATTGTTTTTGATTGTGTTTTCAACTAAAGAGCTACCCAGAACGCCATGCAAAAGATACCCTCAGTTTATGGGGCGTATCTCCATGCCGCGATGAATGGCGATTGAAAAGCTTGATCTATGTCAATTTGGCAAGTGATATATTGACGCGGAGCCTGTTCGGTGAATGATAGCTTTGCCACTGTAAAATGAAAGTGTGAGTACCATCTTGATATATATGAGTTCCGGGAGAATTGTTTGAGCATTACGCTGCTAAAGAAAGAGAAGTTATCCGCCAATATCGCCTTTGCAGGTGAGCTGCCTGCGACCAGCAAGCTATGCTCAGCAGAGACACTGTTATTGATTGAGGCCGACAGCATCATGCTGGTCATTGATTATTCGCATTACCTGAACTGGGCCCCGCGCCGGCAGGCCGAGCCTGAGTACACGGATTTTCTGAACGTCGAGGACAATCTTGCTAGCATCACTTCGGTGACGTTAAGGGATGAAGCAGCTATTAAAAAAATTGGTGACCAAAAGATTGATGCGATTGAAATCAGGATTGATGAAGGTGTGTTTCATCAGTTTGCAGTGAAATCTGTCTCGCCGGATGGCACATCAGTTCTGGTGTTTACTCTCGAGGCAGACGCTTAAATGTTCCCAAGGCTGCTTGCTGTCACGTGCCTGGCGTTCAGCACATCGTTGACACAGGCTGCCAGCTTTGAGACCTGTGTGGCGGGCTTGCGCCAGACTGCGCTTGCACAAGGTATTCGTGCCACCACCTTCGATCAGTCCATGAAAGGTGTCGAGCCGGACGAAGACGTACTCAAGTCCTATGACTACCAGCCTGAATTCACAACCGCGATCTGGGACTATGTTTCCGGACTGGTTGATGAAGAACGCGTCACGGATGGACGTCAGCTGCTCGAGCAATGGTCGAGCGTGCTGGCCCAGGCCGAGCAAAAATTTGGTGTTGACCGCAACGTGATCGTGGCTGTCTGGGGTGTTGAGTCGAATTTTGGCAGGATTCAGGGAAAGCGAGAGCTGGTGCGCTCGCTGACCACGCTGGTCTGTGCCAACAAGCGCCAGGCTTTTTTTCGCGATGAACTGATTGCAACGCTGCGAATCATTCAGACGGGCGATATCGTACCGGAATCGCTGGTGGGATCCTGGGCGGGTGCCTTTGGCCAGACCCAGTTCATGCCTACAACCTATCAGCGTCTCGCAATTGATTTCGACGGCGATGGACGTCGGGACATCGTCAGTTCCGTGCCTGATGCACTGGGTTCTACCGCAAATTATTTGCATCGTGCTGGCTGGGTGCCGGGTGAGGCCTGGGGCTATGAGGTGCAGTTGCCTGCAAATTATGCCGGCCCCTCTGGACGGCGTACCAAACAATCACTTGCGCAGTGGGCGAGCCTGGGAGTCAAGCGCATTGAGTCTGCTCAAGACGCTGGCGGGCAGAATGGGGGGAGCCAGACATCACCGGCAAACAATCAGGCGGCGCTGCTTCTCCCGGCCGGTGTGAACGGACCGGCATTCCTGGTGTTCAGGAATTTTGACGCGATCTACAGCTATAACGCGGCTGAGTCGTATGCCTTGTCGATTGCGCACTTGTCGGATCGGTTACGTGGAGGGGCGAGCTTTAGTACGCCGTGGCCAACGGATGATCCTGGCACAAGTCGTGCAGAACGACGCGAAGTGCAGCAACGTTTGCTTGCTCTCGGGTATGAAATCGGCATTGCTGACGGTCTGGTTGGGGACAAGACACGCAAAGCGATCAGCGCATTCCAGACTTCGGCTGGCATGACTGCTGATGGACGCGCCGGGCAGCAAGTGCTCAAGGCACTGCGCGCGGCCTCCCATTAAGGCAGGGTGTGCGGACCATGCCATTTATTCCGGTTGAATGTTGGCCTGCTCAACATACATTCTGAGCAGTGGCAATTCTTTTGCCACACGTGTGGCATAGGATGTGCCAGGTTCAAAATTTACATCGAGTCCGACTTTTTGTAATTCTGCTTTGACTGTCGGTTCTTTGACCGCAGTTTCAAGTGCAGACGAGAGCTTTCTTTGCACCTCGGCTGGCAAGCCACTGGGTGCAACGATCACTACCCACGGCACCATCTCAAAATCGGGATACCCTGACTCGGCGATGGTTGGGATGTCTGGCATCTGCGGTGAGCGTGTCTTTGACGCAATACCAAGTGCTTTGACCTTGCCTGAGGCGATCACTGGCATGGCAGCTACGTTTGTGTCAAACGTGAGAGGGATCTGGCCACCGATCAGATCGGTCATGGCTGGTGCACTGCCTTTGTATGGCACATGCACAATGTCGATTCCCGCCATGACTTTGAACATTTCACCTGCGAGGTGAGATGTCGTGCCGTTGCCAAAGGAGCCATAGGATAATTTGCCGGGCTCTTTCTTTGCCAGTGCGACGAGTTCTATGACGCTGTTGGCTGCAAGTTTGGGATTGGCAAGCAGGACCAGGGGCGATGTACCAACCACACCGATCCCCTCAAAACTTTTCTGCGCATCGTATTGCAGATTGTTTTTCAGCGCTGGGTTGACGGTGAATGTTGTGTTGGAGGAAATCAGCAGTGTGTAGCCATCAGCTGCGGCCCTGGCTACGATCGCTGCGCCGATTGCAGTGCCTGCACCAGGCTTGTTATCAATCAGTACCGTCTGTCCGAGAATCTTTGAAAGAGGTTCCTGGAGCTTGCGCGCAACAGTGTCGGTTGCCCCACCTGCGGGATACGGGACGACGAGTGTCACGGGTTTGTCAGGAAAGGCTGCCGCAGCGGGTGTGTTGCCCAGAACCGCTGACAGGCTTGTCAACAACACGCTCAGGCCGAGCAGAGGGGGGCGTAAATATTTTTTCATCATGTGTTTGAAAGAAACTGGAGATATATTTTTATGTATTGAGTCGGTCAGGCGACAACATGTCTGCGGTGAGTCCCCAGTCAGCAATATGAGACGGCAGTGCATGTCCTCTGACCAGGCTGGCACAGGCCTCACCCATGGCTGCGGAGGTCTGGATGCCGTAACCGCCTTGCGCTGCGACCCAGAAGAAACCCGGCGCTTGCGGGTCGAAGCCGCCTACCAGTCCGCCATCGCCGACAAATGAACGCAGCCCTGCCCATGTATGGGAGGGGCGTCTGATCGTCAAGGTTGTCATTTCTTCGATCCGACTGATGGCAAGTGCGATGTCCATTTCTTCGGGTTGTACGTCGTGAGGGAGGAC
>CANCOC010000137.1 GCA_947379755.1 Alcaligenaceae bacterium
AAAAAGTGTGTCTAAAGTCGTCCGTCGGATTCAATTCAGAACGACCTGGGCATGCCCAACATATGTTCACCAATATACGAAAGTACGAGATTGGTTGAGATCGGTGCAATCTGGAACAATCGTGTCTCACGCCATTTGCGTTCGACATCATATTCAGTGGCGAAACCAAAGCCTCCATGACATTGCATGCAAGCTTCTGCTGCATGCCAGGTGGCTTCCGAGGCTAGCAGTTTGCCCATGTTTGCATCATCTCCACAGGGCAAACCGGCCGCAAAGCGGGCGGCGGCACGTCGTAAAATCAGATCTGCGGCATCTGTCTCGGCATGTGCACGCGCAATCGGGAACTGCACGGCCTGATTCTGACCGATCGGACGATCAAAGACTCGGCGTTCGTTGACGTAGGCGACAGAAGTTTTTGTAAACCATCGTGCATCACCAATCGCCTCGGCAGAAACGAGAATGCGTTCTGCATTCATGCCATCCAGAATGTATTTAAAACCTTTTCCCTCTTCGCCGATCAGGTTGTCTGCAGGAATGCGCAGGTTGTCAAAGAACACTTCAGTCGCATGGTGGTTGACCATCGCCTTAAGGGGGCGAATTTCAAGCCCTTTGCCCAGGCCATCGCGAATGTCCAGCAAAAAGACCGAGAGTCCATCACTCTTCTTTTTGACCTCCTCAAGCGGGGTGGTGCGCGCGAGCAGCAACATCAGGTCCGAGTGCAACGCGCGCGAGGTCCAGACCTTCTGGCCGTTGATCACATAGCTGTCACCGTCACGAACCGCACGCGTCTTGAGCTTTGTAGTGTCAGTGCCGCTCGTGGGTTCCGTGACACCAAAGGCTTGAAGCCTGACTGCGCCGCTGGCGATATCAGGCAGGTATTTTTTCTTTTGCCCGGCACTGCCATGACGCAAGACTGTACCCATTGTGTACATCTGCGCGTGGCAGGCGCCTGCGTTGCAACCAGAGGCGTGGATCTCTTCAAGAATGACTGCTGCAGCACGCAGCGGCATGCCGCTGCCTCCAAACTCCTCCGGAATCAGCGCGCCGAGATAACCCGAGGCCGTCAATGCCTGGACGAATTCGGTCGGGTAGGCCGTCACCTCTTCAAGGCCGCGCCAGTAGGCGCCGGGAAAGTCAGCGCAGACCCGGCGTACGCCTTCACGAATTTCGGGATAATCTTCGCCTGTTTCGATGCTCAGGAGTTCGGATGGCTGGTTCATGCTGCGGACCTTTGTGCAAAGGATACATAATTGTGTGGCAAACCTGCCCTGGCGATACCGCCATGCATGGCGATGTCAGGCAGTGCGCGTGCAATGTGCTGACGCACTTCAATCAGCTTTTCAATATCGACACCGGTTTCAAGACCCATTGAGTCAAGCATGAAACACAGGTCTTCCATCACGATATTGCCGCTCGCACCTGGTGCAAAGGGGCAGCCGCCCAAGCCTGCTAGGGAGGCGTCAAAATGGGTAATGCCACAGTCGAGTGCTGCGCTGACGTTGGCCAGGCCCGTGCCGCGCGTGTCATGAAAGTGAGCGCCGATGATGACCGGACCCACTTCAGCCCTGACGGCGTTGAATACTTCCCTGACCTGATTCGGATCGGCATATCCGACCGTGTCAGCCACGACGAGTTCGTCGGCACCCGCCTCAACGAGTTGCCTGGCGTATTTGACAACGTGTGAGACGGCGACGCGACCTTCGTATGAACACCCCAGTGCCGTTGAGAGTCCGCCCACAATGATCGGGCGTTTGCCTTCTGGCTGCGACCGGATGAGCTCGACAATTGCACGAAAATCATTGACGGACTCTGCTGGCATGCGCCGCACGTTTTTCATGTTGTGTGTCTCACTGACCGACATCACAAAATTCAGTTTATGCACACCCAGCTCAATGCCGCGCTGAGCGCCACGCAGATTGGGGATCAGTGCTGCCACGACCAGGCCAGGAATGTTGAGTGCTCCAAGCGTTACTTCCTGTGCATCGGCAAACTGAGGGATCAGTTTGGGGGGGACATAGGAAGTGACTTCGATTTCGCCCATGCCTGCAGCAGCTTCTGCAGCAATCCAGCCTAGCTTGTCAGCGGTCGGCATAAAACTTGAGTGAATTTGCAGTCCATCGCGCAGGCCAACTTCGCGCAGTGTAATTTTTTGACGCATGATTAGCAGCCTTTGAAATTTGCCTGACGTTTTTCATTAAATGCCGCAACACCTTCGAGCCGGTCTTCGGTGCCAATTAAATGGTTGTAGGCCTCAATTTCAAACCTGAAGGCCGTGCGTAACTCCATCTGACTGCCGTAGCGAACAGATTTCTTGATCTGACGTACGGAAAGCGGAGCATTGCCTGCAATGGTGGTTGCGGTTTCGAGGGCTTTGGCCAGGACATCCACGGGTTCAAACACTGCGTTGACCAGTCCGTATTCGCTGGCTTGTTGTGCGCTGAAAGGTTTGCCCGTCATGAGGATTTCTTTAGCGCGACGTTCACCGATCGCACGAGGCAGGTTTTGTGTGCCACCTGCGCCCGGCATGATGCCAAGCGTGACCTCTGTCAGCGCAAAGCGTGCGGTATTGCTTGTGTAGATAAAATCACAGGAAAGAGCCATTTCGAGCCCGCCTGCGTAGGCATGTCCGTTCACGGCGGCGATCACTGGTACAGGAAGATCCACAAGGGTCCAGTACATGCGTTCAAATAACTCATGTTGCAGAGTCCATTGGCGCTTGGTCATGCCATTGCGTTCTTTCAAGTCACCGCCGGCGCAGAATATTTTTTCACCGGCGCCAGTCAATACAATGCATCGAATCTCTCCGGCATCCGCAGTCAGACGATTCCACAAATCAAGCAAGTCATGTCCCATCTGTGTGTTGACTGAATTGCCCGCCTGGGGCCGATTCAGTGTCACTTTGAGAACGTGTGCTCCAACCATTTCAGTGGTGACAGTTTCGTAAGTGGGGAACGCGCTCATTCAGGTTGCCTTTTTATTTATATACAGTGAAGTGTGTTCGCCCAGTTTGGGCGGCGCCGACAAGGGCTGAGGTCGCTGGCCGTCAAAACTCAGGGGCAGTCCGATAAAGCGCATGTCGGTGCCCGGTACGTCTTGTACCAGGCCCAGTGCCTTGGTTTGTGGATGTGCCAGCATCTCGGCCAGATTATTGACTGCAGAGCAGGGCACGCCAGCCGCTTCGAGGCACCTGATCCAGTGTCCGGTTGTTTGGGAGGCGATGGTGCCATCGATCATTGCATACAGTACCCGTTGGTGCTGAACACGTACTGGATTGTCAGTGAATCGCGGGTCGTCAATCCATTCAGGATGGCCGATGGCCGTCGACAAGGCTTTGAACAATGCGTCGCTGCCGGCGGCAATGACAATTTCGCCATCCTGTGTGACATAGGCCTTGTAGGGCACGATGCCTGGTGCCCCCGATCCTTGTTTGTCTGCCAGTTTGCCGGATGCAAGGAATTGCGACGCCAGCAGTGAGACCCAGCAAGTCGCTGTTTCAAACAGGGAAACATCCACGACGCGCCCGCGTCCTGTAGTGTGTCGTTCGTGCAGCGCCGTGAGTGCGCCGATCACACTCCACATGCCTGTGCCCATATCCACGATTGAGGCACCGACTCGTACGGATGGTCTGCCTGGTTCACCTGTTGTGCTCATGATGCCGCCAAAGGCTTGCATCAGGGGGTCATACCCTGGGCGGTCTTTAAGAGGACCTTCGCGGCCAAATGCACCGAGATTGCAGTAAATGAGTCTTGGCTGGCGGGCCAGCAGGCTCGGGCCGTCGAGTCCGAGCTGTTCAACGTGACCAGGACGCAGATTCTGGATCACGATATCTGCCTTGTCGCAGATCAGTTGCTTGAGGGCCTGGAGCTGCTCAGGGTCACGCAGTTCACAGACGACAGACTCTTTGTTACGGTTCAGTGCCTGGAAAAATGATGAGGCACCCTCCCAGAAAGGCGGTCCCCATTTGCGGGCATCGTCACCATCGGCTTTTTCAATCTTGATGACCTGCGCGCCTAACTCTCCGAAGATCTGCCCTGCAAAGGGGGCTGCGACGCTGTGGCCGAGTTCCACGACAATCAGGCCAGTAAATGGACCGGTCATCGCGTGTCGTTGCTCAGTTTGTTCAGGCATTCTT
>CANCOC010000138.1 GCA_947379755.1 Alcaligenaceae bacterium
GCATGAATGAGCTTGTTGATGAGTTGCTCCGCAAGGGTATTGCTGCGATTTAGACGACTGAGTCAGGCCTGAATCATGAATAAATTACTGTTATCCATTGTGTGTGCGCTGGTCATGTGCAGCACATCTTCGTTCGCTGGCCTGGCGGATGATTTAACGGATGGCCAGCATGTTTTATTGATTCGCCATGCAGATGCACCAGGTTTTGGGGATCCGGCAGGCTATCAGCTCGAGCAGTGCTCCACACAACGGAATCTGGGCGATGCTGGCCGCGCGCAGTCAGTTGCGATTGGACGTTGGCTGACCGAGCAAGGTATTTTGAGCGCCAGGGTGCTGAGCAGTGCCTGGTGCCGTTGTCTGGATACCGCCAGGCTGATGGCAAAAGGTCCCGTCGTCATCGAAAAATCTCTGGGATCTTTTTTCGATGATATGCATCTCGAAAAAATACAGACCGCAGAGATGCAAAAAATGATCGCAACACAGTTGCGGCAAAACAAGTCGACTCCACTTATTCTGGTGACACACCATGTCAATATTCAGGCGTTTACAGATAAGGTTGTGAGCGTTGGGGATATGGTGCTTGTCAGGGTCAAGCCTGATGGTTCCTATGTGTCACATCAGATTTTTCCCGGCCCTGCTTTGTCACGCTGAGTCACTGCCATCCATATCCCGACAATCAGACACGCCACTGTTTGATTTTGTTCAGGCATAGCGATGCTGTCCACGTGAGGACAAAGACCCCGACAATTCCATACCCAATGGTTGAAAAATGCATGCTCAGTGAGTCTGCCACGCGCACAAGCACGCCTTGTAGATGAAGCTTGTCCGAGACAAGCTCGATCACCTCTACTGTGCCGATTATCACCGCCGTGATGACAGATATGAATGTGATCGTCATGTTGTAGAAGAGTTTGCGTTGAGGTTCTACCTTTGCCCAGCCATAGGCTTGAATCATCAAGTGCCCGTTGAGTGTGTCGACCAGGGTCATCCCCGCACAGAAGAGCAGAGGGAATATCATGATCGCCCAGACGGACAGACCTGCACTTGACTGTGTGCCTGCAATCCCAACCAGGGCGATCTCGGTAGCCGTATCGAAACCCAGTCCAAACAGAAAGCCCAGGGGATACATCTGCCAGCTTTTGCGAATCAGGCGAAACATGGGACGCAAGATCCGAGCCATCAGTCCTGTGCCCGTACCCGGCAAATCAAAGGCCTCGTCAGTGTAGGTGCCGGTTTTTTTCAGCTCTTGCCAGCAACGATAGGTCGACCATAGAATCACAGCATTCATGATGGCAATCATGAATAGAAATGTTGCCGAGACAAGCGTTCCAATGAGTCCCCCGACCTCTTTCATGGTTTCAAACCTTGACGTGATTTCTGTCGTAGTCCAGGCAATCGCCAGACAGGCCAGGATCACCACGCTTGAATGTCCCAGAGCAAAGAAAAACCCTGTGGCGATCGGCCTTCGCTGTGTTTGCATCAGCTTGCGCGTGACATTGTCGATGGCTGCGATATGGTCGGCGTCAACGGCATGACGCAGACCCAGGCCAAAAGATAACAAGGCCGTACCCATCAGGAGCGGATGCTGTTCGAATACGATCAGCGCGCTCCCCCAGGCGCAGAGATTGAGCAGAAGAATTACGCCATAAATACACAATACTTCTGCACGAAAACCTCTCTGAGCCAGGTGAAAAATGTGTTTCATCTAAATGAGAATGAGAATGAGTGGGGGAGGCTGAGCAGGTATCTTAATCCAGGCGGATATTATTATCTCGCGCAACCTTTCCCCATTTATTGATTTCGTCCTGTAGATATTTTTCAAATTCAGCAGGCGTGGACCCAACGATTTCTGCACCTAGGGAGGAAAGTTGTTTGGCAACTTCAGGCATTTTCAATATTGCGATGACTTCCTGATTCAATCGATTCACAATCGCTGGAGGCAGGCCCGCAGGCCCCATGAGACCGCCCCAGGACACGGCATCAAAGCCAGGCAGACCTGACTCGCCCACAGTCGGCAAGTCCGGCAGGGAGCTGCTACGCCGTGCGCCTGTGACGGCAATAGGTCGCATCAGCCCGCTTTTGATATTGGGCATGCCGGCGATGATTGTGGGGAACATCATGCTGACTTCACCCGAGATCACCGCTGGCATACCTGGCGCATCACCCTTGAATGGGACATGGGTCATCTGTATGCCTGTCTGCGCTTTGATCATTTCACCTACCAGATGGTTGCCCGCGCCATTGCCTGCTGAGGCGTAATTGAGTTTGCCGGGGTTGGCTTTGGCGTACGCGATGAGTTCCTGCATATTGTTGACTGGCAATGAATTCGTCACGAGCACGACCATTGGGACTACCGAGGTCAAGGTGATCGTGGTGAAGTCCTTGACCGAGTCATAGGGAAGTTTTTGATAGATTCCTGGATTGATGGCATTGGGGCCGAGATTGCCCATCAGCAGGGTGTATCCGTCCGGGACGGCTTTGGCAACGGCATCGAGTGCCAGAATGCCATTGGCGCCAGGTTTGTTTTCGACGACAACGTTTTGTTTGAGTGAGTCGGTCAGCTTGGCTGCAATGACGCGTGCAGTGACGTCGGAGGCTCCCCCCGGTGGGTAAGGCACTACGATTTTGATGGTTCCACGTGCAGGCCACGCCTGAGCATGCGCCAGAATCGGCAAGCTCAGGGCAGTCACGCATAACCAGACAAGTGTGCGGATAATTGAAGAAGTTTTCATGATTGTTGTCTCCTGGTGTGATGTTCTTTTTCTAGCGAAAAGATACAGCTTTGTGAGTGGAACTGAGTGTGCTTTTCAGGCCGCTGGTGACTCAAGTAGATGAGAACGCAAGGATTCAATGATTAAACCATCTGTCCGGGCGAGCTCATCCAGTATGGTGTAGTGATTCAGTCCCGGCAGATTCTTGAATACTCCTGGTGCGCCTTGCTCTGCGAGGTATGCCGCGAATTCAATGGTTTGTCGCTGCATTTCCCCCAACTCGGCTCCACCTACAAACAAATCGAGGGTTTTGCCTGTTGTCTGTGGCAATTTGATGGGTGAGAACTGTTTGGATGACAAGACATCCAGTGCGAGTTTGTCATTGATGTAGCAGTGCCGCATAGGCTCCAGATCATAGATGCCGCTGATGGCGGTTGCCCCGGTGACGCCAGGCTCATCAAGGGTCATGGCTGCGAGATGGCCGCCTGCCGACCAGCCCACCAGCCAGAGATCCGGGCATGTTTCCTGCTCTGAGGTTACGTGAGCAATCACGGCACGAATGCCTGAGCGTACGTCCTCTACGATTCGATCCATCTTGGCGTATGGCGCCAGGCTGTAACCCAGCATGGCGACACTCATACCACTGGAGAGCAAAGCAGGAACGATGAAGGAAAAATCACTTTTAGAGCGGTTCTGCCAGAAACCGCCATGTATGAATGCTACGACAGGTGTATTGTCACCAGCTGAAAAATAGTCGAAAGACGGGTAGGACGCTGAGCCATAAGGCAAGTCATTGTGAGCGAGATTTGTGGCACGGATCGCCTGACTCGCCTCACCCCACGCTTGAACGATATCTGCGCTGTTGGCGACAGCCAGAGAATTGTTATAGGCGCGATCCAGTTCTTCGCGTGTCATCGATTGCCACATGGTTTGAATCCAAAAAGTGAGTTGTGGAGTTCGAGTGTAGTGATTTTTAAGTGGATGGGGAGACCTTCTCATCCATACGCCCGGCAATGGTGCCCTCTGCGGGCTGGAATGGCTGTTTGCACGGCTTTGGTGCGAACGCTGTCTGGATTGCGTGAGGCATTGTGCAAACAGGCCCTGGCATGCCAATTGCTTGGATCAGGCAAACATGTTCAGGAGCACTGATGAATTCGCATTTTATTTCCCGTCGTAAAGTACTGGCGATCGCTGCCAAAACCGGCTTAGGCCTTTCTATCGCTGGTATCGGTGCACCGGTGTTCGCGCAGGAAAAGAAGTTGTTGATTGGTTATTGGCCTTTGTCAGCCGGCCTGCCGTTTTATGTCGCGATGGATCGTGGCCTGTTTAAAGCAGCTGGCGTGACGGTTGAGGCGGTCAAGTTTGCCAGCCC
>CANCOC010000139.1 GCA_947379755.1 Alcaligenaceae bacterium
AAATGGCGTGAGACACGATTGTTCCAGATTGCACCGATCTCAACCAATCTCGTACTTTCGTATATTGGTGAACATATGTTGGGCATGCCCAGGTCGTTCTGAATTGAATCCGACGGACGACTTTAGACACACTTTTTGCTGGATATTCATACCATGACTGGTTTGACAAATGCACTTGCTGCCTTCGTGGCACATCCCAATTTTGGTGAAGACGAACAGGCGGCCTGTGCCGTCGCCAAAACGGGCTTCATGGATACGATCGCCACCATGATGGCGGGTCATCATGAACCAGTTGTGAATATCGTGCGTGAATTTCTGGGTGCCAATCCGTCCTCGGGCGAGGCTCCCGTGCCGTTCACGCACACCATGCATCCAGCAGCGCAGGCGGCGTTTATCAACGGCGTGGCGGCCCATGCGCTGGACTATGACGATGTCGCCTTGTCCGGCCACCCCAGCACGGCAATCGTTCCAGCGATTCTTGCGCAGGGCTACCTGCTCAATGTGACAGGCGCAGATGCTTTGCGTGCGTACGTAGTGGGTTACGAAGTCTGGGCCGAACTGGTCAGTCGCGAAGCAGATCCCTACCACCTCAAAGGATGGCATCCGACGGGTGTATTTGGAGCCATCGCTGCAACCGCTGCGGTCGCCTACCTGCATCACCTGTCAGCTGAGCAGGCCAGGCAGGCACTGGCGATCGCCGCGAGTCTGGCCAGTGGCCTCGTGGCAAATTTCGGCACAATGACAAAACCTTTTCATGCGGGACGGGCCGCTTCGCACGGCATCGAGGCGGTGCGACTGTCCATGCTTGGGATGACCGCTGCAACGGATGTATTCGAGCACCCTGCAGGCTTTCTGAATGCAGTGTCATTTGCGGGGCACGTAGATCGTGAACGTCCTGCACTGCTTGGCCAGACACTCAGGATTCTGGACAGCGGGATCTCCATCAAACGCTATCCCGTCTGCTATTCATGCCACCGGACGATTGATGGTGTGCTCGAGATTGCAGAACGAGAAAACCTGCAATCAGATCAGATCAAAGGTGTGCACCTGACAATCGGCCCCGCGCAGGCCTCAATGCTGCGTAACCATCACCCAGTGACGGGACTCGAAGCAAAGTTCAGTGCACAATTTGCCGTGGCCTCTGCCATTGTTGCACGAGAAGTCGGTCTGTCCCAACTGACAGATGGCTTTGTGACGCGCTCTGATGTCAGCAGCCTGTACAGCAAAGTTACGATCGAAGTGGTCAACACAGCCTGCCCGCTGGACTCAGCTTTTGCACTGACCGACCGCGTCCTAATCCACACAATTGACGGACGGAGCTTTGACTCTGGTGAAATCCGGTTTCCTCTGGGCAATGCTAAAAACCCGATCGATTCTGCTGGACTGAAGAAAAAGTTTCTCGATTGTGTAGCAACCGGTCGCGCAGCCAATCCGGAAATGGCAGGTGCCGACTCCGGGCTATATGAGCGCGTTTCAACACTCGAAACGTTGCCCAGTATCCGGACCCTGTTTAAAACCTAAGCAATACATACTGTAATAGGGGTTAACCCATTGTTTTTAATAAATTTTTAGTATATATTTTTTTAAAAAACAGATAAAAAATCTCGCCAACTGTCATACTAAGGGACACTAAAAAAAGTGATTTCGATTTCCCTTAGGAGACAATATGTCATCAGCTCATTTGAGCACTGCCGATGGTTCAGGCTGGCTAGATAAAGAACGAACCATCGCAGGTCCCGGTTTTAATCGCTGGCTGGTTCCGCCTGCCGCACTGGCCATTCACCTTTGTATCGGCATGGCCTACGGCTTTTCAGTATTCTGGTTACCACTTTCCAAAGCCATCGGCATTTCCAAGGCGCAGACTTGTGCAGCGGATATGAGCCTGATGGCTGAGTTGTTTGCATCGAACTGTGACTGGCGGATTTCCAGCCTGGGCTGGATGTACACCCTGTTCTTTGTGCTGCTGGGATCGTCTGCCGCAATTTGGGGTGGCTGGCTTGAGCGCGTGGGTCCACGCAAGGCCGGCGTTGTATCCGCACTGTGCTGGTGTGGCGGCCTGGTCATTTCAGCAATTGGTGTGCATGTCCATCAACTCTGGATGTTGTGGGTCGGTTCCGGCATCATTGGTGGTGTTGGGCTGGGCTTAGGCTACATCTCCCCCGTTTCAACCCTGATCAAGTGGTTCCCGGACCGTCGCGGTATGGCAACGGGCATGGCCATCATGGGCTTTGGTGGTGGCGCACTGGTAGGTTCGCCACTCGCAGCTGAACTGATGAAATACTTCGCCTCATCAACGGGCGTAGGCGTCTGGCAAACCTTTGTTGCCATGGCGGCCATTTATTTTGTATTCATGATGGCAGGTGCGCTGACCTATCGCATCCCACCCAGTGGCTGGAAGCCTGAGGGCTGGGTTATACCAGCCGCGCAAGCCAACAATGCCATGATTACGCAAAATCACGTGCACGTCAGCAAAGTGTGGGGGATTCCCCAGTTCTGGCTGATCTGGATGGTACTGTGCATGAACGTGAGTGCGGGTATTGGCGTGATCGGCATGGCAAGTCCCATGTTGCAAGAAGTCTTTGGCGGCAACCTGATCGGCGTCGCTAAAAAATTTGGTGAGCTCGATGCAAAAGAGCTCGCAGCAATTGGTCTGATCGCTGCAGGTTTTGCTGCATTGATCAGTTTGTTTAACATCGGTGGACGTTTTGTCTGGGCCAGTTTCTCAGACAAAATCGGTCGCAAGATGACCTACGTGGTGTTTTTTGTACTGGGTGGCCTGCTGTATGCAAGTATCCCGTTGAGCGCGGCGGCAGGTAACAAGCTGATGTTTGTCTCGGCAGTCTGCATCATCCTGAGTATGTACGGCGGTGGGTTTGCAACGGTACCAGCCTATCTTGCAGACTTGTTCGGTACGCAAATGGTTGGTGCAATTCATGGTCGTTTGCTGACGGCCTGGGCGACAGCAGGGATTATTGGCCCGGTCGTTGTGAATTACATGCGCGAGTATCAGATTGGTCTGGGCATTCCACGCGATCAAGTTTATAACCAGACGATGTATATCCTGGTTGGCTTTCTTGTAGTAGGTTTGATTTGTAACCTTGCTGTACGTCCGCTGGCCGCAAAATGGTTCATGACACCAGAAGAGCTTGCAGAAGAAAAGCGCCTGGCACATGACCGCGCTGTGGCCAATGAAGTGGGCAGCGGTTCGGGCGTTGCAGAAAAAACGCCCACCTTTGTCGTTGTAATTGCCTGGGCTGTCGTGGGTATTCCACTGGCCTGGGGTGTGTACCGCACGCTCCAAAGCGTTTCGAAGTTTTTTTAAATCTAGACGCGTTCGGGTCGGCACACAAACCTCGGGCGACCGAGAGACGTGTGCCGCTTTGACGATAGGACTCATCTGATGAATGCAACAACCCATACCCTTCCCTCCGATGCACATGCAAGCTTGCATGAGATATTGGCGAGATATGACGGCACGGCTACCAACCTGCTCCCCATTCTGCATGACGTGCAAGATGTGATGGGCTACATCCCTGCGGATGCAGTTGCTGAAATCGCACGCGCCGTGAATCTGTCCCGTGCAGAAGTCCATGGTGTCGTGACCTATTACCATCACTTTCGCAGTGAACCAGCCGGCAAGCACATCATTCAGATCTGTCGCGCCGAGGCCTGTCAGTCCATGGGTGCCGAAGCCTTGCTCGCTCATGCCCAGCAGCACCTTGGCTGCAGTGTGCACGGCACCACTGCAGATGGCAATTTTTCGCTTGAGCCTGCCTACTGCCTGGGCCTGTGCGCCTCATCTCCTGCGCTGTCAATTAACGAGGAGGTCCATGCCCGCATGACCCCCGAAGCCTTTGATGCACTTGTTGCTGAAGTCCGGAGTCAAGCATGAGCACCACCATTTATATTCCTCGCGACTCTGCCGCCCTTGCGGT
>CANCOC010000140.1 GCA_947379755.1 Alcaligenaceae bacterium
CAGGCCACATTACAAACGCCTGTTTTAAGCAAAGCGCTGACACGCTTTAAGTTGCCCTGGGAATGGAACGGTGAACCCGCAGTCATTCAAAGTCGTGCAACCGATGAAACGGGTTACGTTCAGCCCACTCTTGAGCAGCTGGTTGCCGTGCGTGGCGTGAATAATTTTTATCACAATAATGCTATGACTGCCTGGCGTATTGCAGCAAACGGGGAGGTGACCAATGCGCGACTTTAAAAAAACAGGCTATCAGATAGTGACTCTGCAGTTTGCGGCGCTTGCGCTGACTGGCGTGTGTGCTGCGGTCTCTGCTCAGACTCCACAGAGCTACGGACTGGGGACACCCGCCACGCAAGCGCAGATTGCGGGATGGAGTATCAATGTCTATTCCGATGGGCGTAACTTGCCAAAAGGCAGTGGTAAGGTCATGGCTGGCAAGGATATTTACAACGCGCAGTGCATGTCGTGTCACGGCGCCGAAGGCGAAGGCGGAATTGGCGATCGACTCGTAGGTGGCCAAGGTTCACTCGCGAGTGCCAAGCCCATACAGACGGTTGGGAGCTATTGGCCTTACGCGCCAACGTTATACGATTATGTGCGACGCTCGATGCCACTGACGGCACCCCAAAGCTTGAGTAACGATGAAGTCTATGCAGTGACTGGCTATGTACTTTTTTTGAATGGTCTGGTCAAAAAAGATGCCACGATTCAAGCTAGTACCCTGGCCGACCTGAAAATGCCGAATCGCGATGGCTTTGTGCCTGATCCGAGGCCGGATGTGAAATAACCTCCTTGCGCGAGGATTACAATCCCAACATGCAGATTCTCACCCGTCCCGAGCCACTTCCTTTCGTCACTCAGCTTGCAGTGGCATTAAATAGTCCAATCTGTGTGCTGGATCTTGAGACGACAGGATACGGGAACAATGCGTCCGGGATTGTACAAATCGGGATGTTATCGATTGGTCTGGATGGTGCCCAGGCATTTTTGAATACCCTGGTTAATCCGAAAACAAGTATTAATCCGTTTGCGACCAGGGTGCATGGCCTGACTTCTCACGACGTCAAGAATGCCCCGGAGTTCAAAACATTTGCTCCAAGAATCATTTCGGTGATGAGTGATCATGTCTTGTGTGGCTATAACTCAGGCTCCTGCGATATTCCGGTATTACGCAACAACCTGGCCCATTTGAGTGACGAAGCTTTCACACCCAAACATCTTGATGTCCGTAAACTCTGGATCAAAATATCCCGCGCACAGAAAGGAAAACTGACTGAGGTGGCTGCACGTTACGGCGTGACGCCTGGCCAGGCGCATGATGCGATGGGTGATGTGCTGACGACCGCGCGACTACTGGACTCGATGATCAAACGCCATGGCATGAGCTGGGTGCTCGATGAATACGAGGCGATGAAACCACAGGTGCTCAGCGAGGATGGCACGAGCGCTTGAGCCTGTATGCAGTCACGCGCGTGATGAACGGTCAAAGTGCCCCGAGTACCGCATCGAGTGTGTCAACCAGCAGGTCGGCATGGGCATGCTCAAAAATCATCGGTGGGCGGATTTTTAGAATGTTTGCCTGTTCCCCTGTCGAGCTTAACAACACTCCACGCTCGCGCATGTCGTTCACGATGCGCAATGTCTGAGCTGTAGCCGGTGTGCGGGAGGCGCGGTCGGTCACCATCTCTACACCGCAGAACAAGCCTGCACCTCGCACATCACCGATGAGCGCATGGCGTGCAGAGAGAGCATTCAGTCGCTCTTGCAGGTAGAGTCCTACACGTTTGGCATTGTCCAGCAGACCTTCACGTTCAATGACATCCAGTACGGCCATACCGGCGGCCATCGACACAGGGTTGCCGCCAAAGGTATTGAAGTAGCGACATTCACGGCCGAAGGCAGTTAACACGTGCGGCTGGACTGCCAGCCCGGCCAGTGGATGTCCTGCTCCAAGCGGCTTGCCCATGGTTACGATGTCGGGTATCACGCCATGGCGCTGAAATCCCCACATTGAATCGCCGGTGCGTCCGAGTCCGGGCTGAACCTCATCGGCGATGAATATGCCGCCGGCCTCGCGCACGGCCTCGACCGCCTGGGTAATAAAACCAGGCGGATCAGTGAATATGCCATCGCTGGAGAATACGGTGTCCACCATGAGTGCGGCCGGGCGTATGCCTTTTGCCTTGAGGTCGGCAATCGCGGCACGCACGCCGTCGGCGAACGTTTGGGCCATGTCCTGAGGCGCGATGCGATAGCTGTCTGGTGCAGGTACAGTCCGTACGTTTTCGCCTAACCGTATAAATTTCCCAAGAGAAGGTGAGGCAACAGAGATCGCGGAGGTCACGCCATGGTAAGCAAAATTCGTGACGATGAGGCCTTCTGCCTTGGTATGTGAACACGCGATGCGCATTGCCAGGTCGTTCGCTTCGCTGCCGGTGCAGGTGAACATCATATGTGCGAGTGCTGTGGGCATTGTTGCCAGCAGACGCTCAGCATAGTCGAGGACGCCCTCATGCAGGTAACGTGTATGCGTGTTCAGTACGCCTGCCTGACGCGAGATGGCCTGCACCACGTGCGGATGGCAATGGCCAACTGATACAACGTTGTTGTAGGCATCCAGATAGCGCGTACCGTCGGCGTCATACAGCCAAACGCCTTCGCCGCGCACCAGATGCAGTGGATTCTCGTAAAAAAGACGATAGGCGGGGCCCAGTACACGGGCACGGCGTTCGATGAGGGCCTGGGTTTCAGCGGGGATTGGTTTCATGGATGCTCTCGATTCTGGATGCAGGCACTTTGAAAGAGGGTCTGTGCAGTTTCGGCACCGACGTGTTCGCATGCCTGCAATCGTGCCCATGAAACAAGGTTATTACGTAGCAAGTAAGGCGCGTTCTCTGGGTAGCGGATCGCCCGCCAGCCGCTGATTGCCACGACCATCACGAGACGGGCCATAATCAGTGTAAACAATACCTCAATTTCGGCCGCAGACAGAGCTCGCACTGAGTGGTAAGCAGCGACGAAGTGGACAACATCAGCAAGCGGATCATCGCCAGTGCCAACCTGGTAGGCTGCCGCCACAGCCAGGTCGTTGACGGTGGGTGCGCGCACCATATCGCCAAAGTCCAGGATCGCGGCGATGCGGTCGGTATCGTGCGGATCAACAAGCACGTTGTAGATGTTGAAGTCGTTATGGATCGGCTGAGTCGGCAGCGAATGCAGTACTGGTTTGACAGTGCGCTCGAACCGGTCGAGCACGCGCTCAGCCAGTGTGCGGCGAACCGGGTCTTCAATGTGCGTGAGCAGACTTCGTACACCATCAGCGCGCTGGATATCCCAGGGCAATTGAAGCGCGCCAGCAGGATGATCGAAATCGCGTAGCGCGATGTCGAGTCTGGCCAGCGTGCGCGCCAGATTTTGTTGTTGCACAGGTGTACGCAGTGCTTCGGGCATGGGCAGACCGGGCAGATAAGTGAATAGGCGTACCACGCGTGGCAGCCCGTCACCTGGATCTGCGACGAACGACGGAACATCGTCCAGGGTTAGCACGATGCGCTGAACGGGCAGCAGGGGGTCGGTCCTGGCCAGATGCAGCAGCGCCTGGGTCTGGAAATCGGCAATCAACGCTGTTTCTGACGGATGCGAGATTTTCAGCATAAAGTATGCGCCGTCTGTATTGCGCCTGATCCGGTAGTTGCGATCCCGCTCGCCTGACAACGCGATCATTTCGCCGTCAATGCCGTAACGCGACAGCGCGAGGTGTCTCACCCACGCCTCCTCGAGCACAGGTGACGCAGTGCTCAGTAC
>CANCOC010000141.1 GCA_947379755.1 Alcaligenaceae bacterium
GCCCGTTTTATCGGGCTGCATTTCTTCTCTCCGGTGCATCGCATGCCTTTGGTTGAAGTGATTGTTGGACGCGAAACTTCACCGGAAACCCTGGCGCATGCGCTGGATTTTGTGATGCAAATCGGCAAGATTCCGATCGTTGTTAACGATAGCCGAGGCTTTTTCACTAGTCGTGTGTTCAGTACCTTCACCCGCGAAGGCGTGGCGATGCTTGGAGAGGGGCAGTCACCAGATGCTATTGAGTCTGCAGCTTTGTCGGCCGGCTTTCCGGTTGGGCCACTCGCGGTGCTCGATGAAGTCTCTTTAAGCCTGTCGTTTAATAACCGGCTTGAAACACTTAAAGCTTTTGCAGAGCAAGGTCACCCACTGGCTCCGCATCCGGCCGATGAAGTGATGCACAGGATGCTGGACGAGTTTGACCGTAAAGGCCGTCTGGCGGGCGGTGGATTTTATGATTACTTGCCTGGATGCCCAAAGGTCTTCTGGCCCGGATTGGTAGAGCATTTTTTCAAACCGGACAGTCAGATCCCCGAGCAGGATATCAAGGATCGGCTGCTATTTTGCATGGCGCTGGAGTCTGTTCGTATCCTCGAGGAAGGCGTGCTAAATCATGTGCGGGATGGCAATGTCGGCTCGGTGATGGGAATTGGTTTTCCTCGCTGGACGGGAGGGGTGTTCCAGTTTTTGAACCAGTACGGACTGAGCGAGGCTGTGGCGCGTGCAAATGAACTGGCGCAACGCTATGGCGAGCGGTTTTTGCCGCCAGAATTGCTGATCGCACAGGCAAAACGTGCAAAACCATTCGAATGAAAACGACTGAAATCAATCGAAACTGATCATCGCGGTGTTGTGACGTTTGAGCAGGCAAGACTCGCGTAACGTAGGCATGAATCGATCCACCTAAAGGAGATTGATCATGTTGACCTTACGAATGTTCGTGATGAGTTCGCTCTTGATTCTGACGGGTTGTGTGGCATATCCCTATCAGCCTGCAGGCTATGCTTATGGCGGGAGTCCTTATGGGTATGGCCAGTCCTATGCGCCGGCGTATATGGCACCTCCTGTCAACGTGGTGGTGCCGGTGGCGGTTCCTGGCCCCTGGTACCGGCCCTATAATCGGTCATATGGTCGTCCATATGACCACCCCCACCATCGTGATTAAGCTTTCATCGGAACAAACCTGTAAAGTGTCGGTTGATGTCAAGGCAGGAGAATGAATGAAAGTCCCCAAACGGCTTGAGCCGCTGGTCGAAGAAGGTCTTGTCGATGAGGTCATCAGCCAGCTGATGAGTGGTAAAGAGGCGACCGTGTACGTGGTGCGTTCCGGCGATGAAATCCGGTGTGCAAAGGTCTATAAAGACGCCAAGCAGCGCAGCTTCAAGCAGGCCGTCTCTTATACCGAAGGACGTAAAGTCAAAAACAGCCGGCAGGCACGTGCCATGGAAAAAGGCACGCGGTACGGACGTCAGATGCAGGAAGAGCTTTGGCAGAATGCAGAGGTCGATGCCTTATTTCGTCTGGCCAGTGCGGGTGTGCGGGTGCCTCAGCCTTTTATCTGTACGGATGGCGTTTTGCTGATGGAACTCGTCGGAGACGGCGAGGGCAACGTTGCACCCCGGCTCAACGATGTGGAGTTGACGCACGAACTGGCGATTCAATATCATGCCTTTCTGTTAAACCAGGTCGTACGGATGTTGTGTGCCGGCATTATTCATGGTGACTTGTCTGAATTTAATATTCTGCTGGGTGCAAACGGCCCCGTGATCATTGATTTGCCACAGGCTGTCGATGCTGCGGGTAATAACGAAGCTGCAGCGATGCTCTATCGTGATGTGCGCAACCTGGCCGTATATTTTGGTCAGTTTGCCCCAGAGTTGCTCACGACTGATTACGGCAAAGAAATTTGGCAGCTCTATGAGGCCGGTACCCTGACTGTCGAAACTGAGCTGACAGGACAGATCGAAGAGGACACTACGCCCGTGGATATGGAAGATCTGATGGGTGAGATCGAGGCGTCGCGGCGAGAGGAAGAAGAACGCCTGCGCAGGCTACAGGAGCGTTAGGCAGGCAGTCGTGCTTCACAGCGTGCAGGGCCATTTGCCTGCCGTCATCGCCCCGTCTGCGCAGTTTCCCAAGACTTCTCAAAAATAGCTCCGACACGTGGCTATAATCGGTTGAATAGATGACACTTTTCAACTGACCACGATCATGACAGCTCAAAGCCCTCTCGTTTTCAACATCACACGATCCACCTCACTGCGCCCGCAGGCCGAGCGAGATGCCATTCTTGCGAATCCAGGTTTTGGCAAGCACTTTACCGATCACATGGTCTCGATCGACTGGACCATTGAGCAGGGCTGGTATGACGCCCAGGTACGTCCCTACGGACCGTTGATGCTGGATCCGGCAGCTTCAGTGCTGCACTACGCCCAGGAGATCTTCGAGGGCCTCAAAGCCTACCGTCATGCCGATGGTTCGGTCTGGACTTTTCGTCCTGAGGCCAACGCTGCACGCATGCAGCGCTCGGCTCACCGGCTGGCCTTGCCTGAACTGCCTGTGGATCTGTTCGTCGAGTCTATCAAACAGCTTGTCAGCATTGATGCGGCCTGGGTGCCTTCTGCGCCAGAGACCAGTCTGTACTTGCGCCCCTTTATGATTGCCAATGAGAGCTTTCTCGGTGTGCGTTCTGCCCAGAAAGCCGCCTATTACGTGATTGCAAGCCCTGCGGGAGCCTATTTCGCCAAGGGTGTGGCTCCTGTTTCGATCTGGCTGTCGACTGATTATGCGCGTGCGGCCGTTGGTGGCACGGGTGCAGCCAAGTGTGGTGGTAATTACGCTGCTTCGTTGTTACCGCAGCAAGAAGCCTACGAAAATGGCTGCCCCCAGGTATTATTTCTTGATCCTCTCGAGGGCAAGTACCTCGAAGAACTGGGCGGCATGAATGTATTCCTGGTGATGAAAGATGGCACAGTCGTCACGCCAGAGTTGTCAGGCAGTATTCTCGAGGGTGTGACGCGCGCCAGTATCATTGAATTGGCACGGGATCGTGGGCATCAGGTTCAGGAACGCAAGATCACAATTGACGAATGGCGTGATGGTGTCGCCTCCGGGGCAGTCGCCGAGGCATTTGCCTGCGGCACCGCCGCTGTAGTGACCCCGATCGCAGCGCTTAAAGGCCGTGACTTCATTGTGGGTGATGAGTCCGCTCCTGCGGGCGAGCTGACCATGTCCTTGCGTCAGGAGCTGACCGATATTCAGTATGGACGGCTGCCTGATCGTCATGGCTGGATGACCCGGCTAGTTTGAGCGCAACATTGCTGGTCGAGCCTGCCATCCGCACCTTGGTGACCTCGCACCAGCAACCGATTGATTCGCGCCCCTTTCAGACTGCCTGTGCGATTATTTTTGGTGCACTGCTGTTGTTGTGGCCTGCAATATGGAATGGTTATCCTATTCTGTATAGCGATACCAACGCTTTTCTGACGCAGGGTATCCTGGGATTTTTCGTCTGGGACAAACCCTTTGTCTACGGCCCCTGGATGGCACTCTTTCACTGGCAATACAGTCTGTGGGGCGCTGTTATCGCCCAATCACTGATCGTATCCAGCATTCTCTGGCTGACAACGCAATGTGTGAGTACACACACGGTTGCGCGTGTGGATGCAACGGAGTCAAAGCAATATTACGCCAGCCGAACGTTACTCCTGCGCTATCTGACCGCTTGTGTACTACTGGCTGTGCTGAGTGCGGCGCCTTGGTTCACCTCGCTTCTCATGCCAGACATCTTTGCGCC
>CANCOC010000142.1 GCA_947379755.1 Alcaligenaceae bacterium
GCTCAGACGCCCCGCCCTGCCCTGGCTGCTGGGGGCCGATCTGCAAACGGCTGGGCGGGGTCGCGCGGGCCGCCCCTGGCAGAATGCACAGGGTGCGACGCTGATGTTCTCCTGCGCCTTTCAGGTCGAGATTCCAATGGCACAGCTCGCGGGCCTCTCGCCTGCGCTCGGTGTAGCCGCCTGCGAGGCGTTGCGCGCACTGATTGACCAGGACGCCCCTGACTCAGCGGCCCGGCCTGACTCACAGCGTCTGGCACTCAAGTGGCCTAACGACCTGCAGTGGGATGCCGGCAAGCTCGCAGGTATCCTGGTCGAGACCCATCAGCCGACAGGCAGCCACGCACCCTATCTGGTCGCAGGAATCGGACTGAACATGCTGGACGCGCGCCACCTGTCACAGGCACTGAACCGTCCGATCGCAGACTGGTCGCAGATCACCCATACTGCGCCCGCCCGAATTGTGGCCGCCATCGCACAGGCCTGGTCCATGTCCCTGAAGGACTACGCTGCCAACGGATATACAGGTTTTATCGAACGTTTTGCCCAGGTCGACGTGCTGTCAGGCAGGCAGGTCGACATCACCGATCAAGGCAGACTCCTGCAAACAGGTACTGCTCAGGGGACGGACGCAATGGGTCGCCTGCTGGTCGTGACAGCGTCTGGCATCACACCTATCATGGTGGGAGACGTGTCAGTTCGATCTGCTTCACCGCAACGCACACCACGATAAGGACACCATGATTGTTTTACTGGATATTGGCAATACCCGCGTCAAGCTCGGCTGGCAGCATCCCGGCATCGGACGCGAACCCAGCATTCATGCGATCGCCTTAAACCCGCTTGAAGCCCTTGCCGCCCAGCTGCGCACATGGCTGGCTGCCCTGCCCGTGCAGCCCACGGCAGCGCACGGGGTCAATGTCGCAGGCACTGTCGTGGCCAAGATCATCGAGCAAACCTTTCTTGAAGCAGGCTGCCCGATCCAGTGGCTGGTTTCGGGCGCGAAAGCCCTCGGCGTGCGCAACGCCTACAACAGGCCCGAACAACTGGGAGCTGACCGCTGGGCGGCACTCCTGGGCCTGGCCCAGTACGCCCAGGCCGCGGCTTTACCTGCAGTCGGTCAGCATCCGCCCTGTGTACTGGCGACTTTCGGGACGGCGACCACGATTGATACACTGGGGCCTGGACAGGTATTTGAAGGCGGGCTGATCCTGCCCGGACCGGCACTGATGCGTCAATCGCTTGCGCAGGGAACGGCGAATTTGCCACTGGCAAGTGGCGCAGGCAACGACTTTCCCAAAGACACCCTGCAGGCAATTTCAACCGGCGTAGTGGCCGCACAGGCAGGAGCCGTGTGGCGACAGTGTCAAGTCGCAGAAAAGCACTACGGCTGTGCGCCGGTCCTGTTTGTGAGTGGTGGAGGCTGGCCCGAAGTCGAGGCAGAGGTCAGAAAACTGTTGGGGCACCTGAAGATCCGGTTTTTAGCGAATCCTGTTCTCGATGGCCTGGCGCGGGTGGCTTGACGCCATCGCCCATGACTCATTACATTGCACCCATGCGCACACTTTTTATCCTGCTTGTAATCGCCAACCTTGGACTCTTTGCTGTAGGGCAAGGCTGGTTTGGCACGCCGACCAGTCAGCTCGGACGCACACCTGCTTCCAAGATCCAGCCACAGCTCAACCCCGATGCCCTGCGACTTTCGCCCGCGCAATTTCAAATTCGCTGATTTCATTGAGTATGCGGGTGGTCGCACCTGTGTGCTGCGCGACCCAGTTCATTGCTGCGCGTGAGCGCTCAGCCAAGGCCTCTTCATCTTTGAGCCAGCTGCGTGCCGTGCTGACTGCGCGCGAGGCGGGGTCCAGCGTATCAGACTCCACCAGCTGAATCGCCGCACAGGCGTGGACTGCGCCCTCCACTGCATCGGCAAAGTTCCGGGTATACGGCCCGACAATCACGGGCGTGCCCACGGCGCAGGCTTCGATCAGATTCTGTCCGCCGAGCGGAGCAAAACTGCCTGCCACGATTGCCACGTCACTGGCGGCATAAAAGAACGGCATTTCACCCAGCGTGTCGCACAGGACCACCTGTGCCGACTGGATCTCTGCATCAGCATGCGCATCATGACGGACCACTGACCAGCGCACAAAACGCAATCCGGCCTGTTCAAGCAATGCTGCCGCCTGATCAAACCGTTGTGGATGACGCGGGATCAACAAATATAGTGGCGCATCCATCAAGCGTGCTTCAGGCTCATCCTGCAGACGTAACGCCTCCACAAACATAGCGTCTTCGCCTTCGCGGGTGCTGGCGATGGCAATGATCGGGCGCTTGAGCCGGGCGCGCCACGCACGACCAGCATCAACCGCCACCTCAGGCAGGAGCACATCGAATTTCAGATTGCCCACCACCACAATATTGGTGGCACCCACAAGATAGAGTCTCTCAGCATCCGCATCAGTTTGCGCCAGAATCAGGGTAAGCGAGGCATAACTCTCGCGCATCAGATTGCCAAAGAGCCGATCGATCTGGTGCACATGGCCACGTGCCTGCTCTGAAAACCGTGCGCTGGCGAGAATGACTGGCGTTGCGGCCTGGCGCGCCTGACTGAGCAGATTGGGCCAGACTTCACGCTCAATCAGGATGCCCAGCCTGGGCCGATAGTGCGCAAAAAACTTGCGTGCGGCACCTGGAAAATCATACGGCAACCATTGCTGGCGAAGCGTTCCTGAGGCGATTTCAGCGGCAAACACACGCGCACCTTCGGCGCGGCCCGTGGCGGTCGTATGTGTCAGCAAGACTCGATCACCGCGCGCCAGCAAGCCCACAATCAGGGCGTGCGCTGCACGTGTCTCGCCCAGGCTGACTGCGTGCACCCACACGGGCGGTGTGCCATCCCACGGTTGAGGATAAGCACCAAACCGCTGTGCATCAAAAATCTCCCACTCCCCGCCCGCGCGACGCGCACGCCAGCTCATCCACCCCCATATCAGCGGGGACAGAATTCGCAACAACAAGGTGTAAAAAGTGAGTGCCATGATCAGATACTAGCCTAGTGCCTGCGTGACCGCCGTCAAAACTGTCTGGCGGGATGGAGGTTGACCGCGATCGCCCAGGCTGGCTGTAAAAGCCGTGCCAGTCAGGGGGGTGCGTACCGGTGTGGAAGCTTTGTAAATGCCCACAGTGGGCCGGCCGAGTGCAGCCGACAAGTGTGTCAACCCGCTATCGAGCCCCACCATGAGCGAGGCGCCTGCCAGACAGCGGGCAGCTTCGGTGAGATCCATACGCGGCAGCACCATTGCACGCGGGCGGTTGGCAATCAGTGCTTCTGCACGCGCGGTCTCACCGGCATTGCCCGCAAGGAGTTTGAGGTGCAGCCTGTGCTCTGCCAGCAAGTCAAACACCGCATGCCAGTCCTGCTCGGGCCATAATTTATCATCGCGACTGGCAGAAGGCATGATCACAGCGTAAGGAGTTTCGTGCAAGCGCAGCACATGTGCTTCGTCTTCGAATGCCTGCAAACCAAAATCCGGCTCACCTTCAAAGGTATAGCCAAAGGTTGCCGCAGCGAGCAAACGCTGTCGCGTAACCGCGGGCTGCCAGAATTGCACGCGATGCTTCACGTCATAAAACAGGGAGGCCAGCGGCTCGCGTGCCGAACGCCAGTCCAGCCCGTGCTTGACACCAGAGGCCATGCGCACCAGCCAGACGGATTTCATCAGCGCCTGCATGTCGAGCACGATGTCGTAGTTGCGCTGGCGCAGGTTTTCTTCGAGGACCCGACGCTCAGC
>CANCOC010000143.1 GCA_947379755.1 Alcaligenaceae bacterium
CATGACGTAGTCTTCTGGTGCGAGGGCTTCGTGGGCAGCAGAGGCGAAAGGTTTCTTGTAGGTTTTGATCAGTCCCGTGTATGACTCGATCTGCTCAAGCGCCTGGCGAATGGCCTCGCCATCGGTGCTTTTTGCTTGCTCGATTGCTAACGCCAGCAACTGCATGGCATCGTAGGCGTTAGCGGTACCGACTGGCGCGATAATATCGGCAGCGGTCTTTACTCCATAGCGTTTATTGAGTTCAGCCATGATTTTTTCAGACGCAGGTGTAGGAGGTGAAAAAAAGCTGTAGGTCTGAATAAAATGCACGTCACCTGCGGTTGGCCCCACGAGTTCGTCAAAGCGCCCTCCAGAAATTCCCCAGTGAGAGATAACAGGGACTGCCCAACTCATGCGCTCGCGCGACTTCATCATCTGCGCTCCGGGTGCGGCATTGGCCACCAAAATCAGCGCATCAGCTCCAGCGGTTTTTAGGCGATTCAATTGTGGTGTCACATCCACGTCTGATTGTTCAAGTTTCTCTACACCCGCAATGGATATATTTGCTGCCAACGCAGCCGCTTTCAAGCCCTTTTCGTTCGACTCACCCCAAGGGTTATTCACGAGAATCAAGCCAGGATTTTTAGAGTTGTATTTACTCATTGCATATTTAATCAGGGCAATGTCAACCAGATCGTCTTGAGCCGAAACACGAAAGACATAGTTAGGCGTGGCACCATTTTTGGTAATGTTAGTTCCGGCGGCCCAAACGCCCATGAAAGGTTTCTTGTTTTGATTCGCGATTGGCACGATAGCTAGTGAGACTGGCGTATCGATGCCGCCAAACAGTGCAACAACTTTTTCGTTTGAGATGAGTTCACGTGCAGCAGTCACGCCTTTAGGTGGGCTTGATTCATCATCACGCTTGATCAAGACAATTTTTTTCCCCAACACGCCGCCTTTTGCATTGATCTCGTCAATCGCAATGTTCAACCCACGCGTGATGGCTTCGCCTGACTGTGCAGATTGACCGCTTAACGCTGCAACCAGACCTATTTTTAAATCCTCTGCGTGTGCGCTGGCGCAGGCACCTAAGGCAGTCAAGACTGCCAACATCACACGGGCTCGGAATAATTGTGAATATTTCATATCAAGATCCTTCAATGGTTCAGTGGGTTACCGGTTATCTGCGTAGCACTGTAGGCACGGAACTTGCTTGAATGCATACAACGCAGGCTTCATGATGTCGTGACTGGAAAATCAATTGCTGGTCTGGTTCATGGTTTGCTCTTCGACTTTTTGGAGTTCAAATACGATGCAACGCATTCCTTTACTTGACCTTTCAACCTATTACCATGCGCAGCGCTCACCCCAAGAGCTCAAGCAATTGTTGTGCCAAGTAGATGAGGCGTTGTGTGAGATTGGCTTTTTATGTATCAAAGGTACGCCGCTGACGCCACAGGCAGTCCAGACCGCTCAGCGCGTTGGCATGCACTTCTTTGACCTGCCCTTAGCAGAAAAAAATCAGGTAAAAGCCCTCAAGCATGCCAACCGTGGCTATACCGGTCTGGCCGAGCTCGGCTTGTCATACTCGATGGATGCGAGTGACCTTAAACAAGACCGGCAGGCGCCTTCAGATTTGTTTGAACGTTACCGGATTGGACCCGACCAGAACATTGCGCCGGCACTCATGGCTCTTTACGGGCAAACAGCTTACGCACCAAACATTTGGCCCGAGCAACCCCCTGAGTTTGCGCCTGCCATGCAGTCTTACTATCAACAGATGAATCAGCTCGCGCAAGATTTATTGGCGCTCTTCGCGCTAAGCCTGGGACTGGAGGAAAAGTGGTTTCAGGATAAGGTTGATCACAGCATGGCTTCGCTGGCCTTAAACCACTACCCTGCCCAGACAGTCCAGCCTTTAGCTGGGCAGTTGCGGGCAGGCCCTCATACGGACTACGGAACCTTGACGATTGTGGCACCGACCGCTGCACCAGGTGGTTTGCAAATACGCACTAAAAATGGGCAATGGCAGGATGTCAGCGTTGAGCCTGGCACATTTGTGGTGAATATCGGCGACCTGATGGCACAGTGGACAAACGACCGCTGGGTGTCGACTGTCCATCGCGTGGCCAATCCTGGTGCAGAGCAGGCCCTCAACAGCCGCCGATTGTCGCTGGTGTTTTTTCATCAGCCTAACCCCGATGCAATCATTGATTGTCTTCCAACCTGTGTTGACGCAGTGACTGGCAAAAAGTACCTACCCGTCAATGCAGGCGAATACATCAATGCGAAAATCAACCGGCATTTCAAAAGCTATTTGGCGGGTTAAGTCAGACTTTATTCGGCTAAATTTTTAAGTGGGGGTCATTAAATCGGGGTACGACCCAGCCTGTGATGCGATTAAATACCCTGACGGCGAATCAAATCACTACCTGAACAGTGTGTTTGAGCGATAAGATGGAACTTCAAATAATAGCGAGCTGTTCAAGCTCGTAATACTCTGGAGACAATCTTGGGATACGCATCAACACGTTTTTTATCTTGCTTCGCGACATGTTCCTTAATGGTCGCGTGTGCGTCGGTTGCCATTGCTCAAACTCCCCCACAAGCGGGAGAACCCAAGCGTTTTCCACAGCTCACCGTTGAACAATTACCAGCCGAGGCGCAACCACTTGCACAAGAGATCATAAAGATTTCAACATCGGGCATTGGTGGACCTTACAACATCATGTTGCGCAGTCCTGTGTATGCCGACCGCATGAAACGGTTACTCGATTATTTGCGTTTCAATACCTCAGTACCCGCCCGGTTAAACGAATTTGCAATCCTGATTCAAGGTAACTTCTGGAAATCCCAGGTTGAATGGTCTGCTCACTACCCAATGGCATTAAAAGCCGGGCTATCCAAAGAAGTAGCCGACGACCTTAAAAATGGAATTCGCCCTCGTAACATGCAACCTGACGAGGACGTTGTCTACGATCTGTTAATGGAAATGAACCAGACACATGAAGTCACAGATGCCACCTTCGCACGTGCCAAAGCACTACTTGGCGAGCAGCAACTGGTTGACTTGGTGGCCGTCAGTGGAACCTATGTCACTGTAGCGATGCTCTTAAGTTTAGGAAAAGTCATGCCTCCGGAAGGTAAGCCTCTCCCATATCCTGTGTCAAAAAATTGACGTTACAAGCGCTCAGTTTTTGAGCGCAGGAATTTTTTTCATTACAAGAACACGTACCCTTTAGCTATTCGGCACGCTCCCTTCCTGTCACCCAGCAGTCTGCCAGATCACAGGCGATGGCGTTTCTATTCAAGAGACAAAAAATGACCTTATCAAGACGTGCGCTACACACTTCGATCTGGGCCTTGCTTGCAATTTCAAGTGCGCCCTTATCTGCTCTTGCAGAGAATTATCCCGAACAACCCATCAAAATAATTGTTCCATTTCCACCTGGCGGCGGTACCGACTTTGTATCGCGTATCGTGGGCTTCAAGCTTGCGGAGCTAACTGGCTGGCAAGTCATCATTGAAAATCGTCCTGGCGCTGGAGGCAACCTTGGCATTGAAGTCGCCGCCCGTGCACCTGCGGACGGATATACCCTGGTCATGGGACAAACAGATAATATGATGCTTGGCCCCTGGCTCTACTCAAGTCTGACTTATGACAGTAT
>CANCOC010000144.1 GCA_947379755.1 Alcaligenaceae bacterium
CACAGCTTGCAGGGTTAACAGAAGTTCCAGTACTGGTTAAAGATGTTGCAGACGAAAATGCTGCTGTAATGGCATTGATAGAAAACATACAGCGAGAAGATTTAAATCCGCTCGAAGAGGCTCAAGGAGTCAAGCGCCTACTTGATGAATTCGGACTGACACATGAACAGGCTGCAACAGCAATTGGTCGATCGCGATCGGCTACAAGTAACCTGCTAAGGTTATTAAATCTGGCAGGACCCGTTCAGACAATGTTACTTGCAGGAGACATTGATATGGGACATGCACGCGCACTGTTGTCTGTCGATGCTGCAACACAAATACAGTTTGCTAATCTCATCATTGCAAAAAGACTTTCTGTACGCGACACAGAAAAAATGGTGGCGAGAGCTGAAACAGAATTTGCTGGTAAAAAAACTCATACAGGTGCAAAGCCGCTAGTTTCAAGGGATATCACCAGGATGGAAGAAATTTTGTCTGATCAGCTTGGGACTAAAGTTACACTCAAAGTTGGCGCCAAAGATCGTGGTCAACTGGTAGTAGATTTTCATGGGTGGGACCACTGTTCATCTCTGATAGAAAAAATGCATCTGAAAGAAACGCTCGAATAAAAAACAGAACGAGGAGACAAAATGAAGACAGAGCACCCCTATCAGAACGAGATACAAACGCATATCAACAATATGAAAATGATTGTCCAGTGTGGTCCGTTGACGCGTGAGGGGCTAGAAAAAATCAAGCTGGAAGTTCACGCTCTCGCATCGCACAAAGACTGGTGGTCAGAAGAGCAATATGCGGCGCCAGCGCAAGATGAAAACCAGGCACGTTATCTCATCACTGAAGAAGCTGATCAAACATACGCTTTATATTTGAATGTCATCCGTCCTGGAAAAAAAATCATTCCACATAACCATACGACATGGGCATGCATTGCTGCGGTAGAAGGAACTGAACACAATTATCTGTACGAAAGACTCGATGATGGTTTTCGCTCCGGTTTTGCGGAGCTCAGGAAAAAAGAGATCGTAATTGTTGGGCCAGATCAGGTAATCGGATTGATGCCTGATGATATTCACGCGGTACAAATTCAAGGTGATCAGCCGATCCGTCATTTGCATATGTATGGCAAGGCACTGGAAACACTGAACAGGCGAACAGGTTATGACATTGAACATGGGACGTGCAGTGTGATGCCCATTGGTGTGCAATCACGTCGTTGATCACGATCATCAAACAGGCAGGACAACATGCAGTCAGTCGCTTTCAAAAAAATTGATTCCGTCACACTTAAGAAATGGTTGCATGATGGACAGGAAATTGCGCTGCTTGATGTGCGTGAACACGGACAATATGGTCAGGCGCATCTGTTCTATGTTGCTTCAACACCATATAGCAAGTTAGAAACCGAAGTCGATCGTCTTGTCCAACGTAAGAACGTAAGAATGGTGCTCGTTGACCAGGATGAATCTCTGGCCCAACAAGCGGCAAAAAAACTTGTAGCGCGCGGATACACTGATATTCAAATTCTGCGCGGTGGTGTCAAAGCCTGGAGCACGGCAGGGTATGAATTGTTTGCCGGAGTCAATCTACCTAGCAAGACGTTTGGAGAATTGGCGGAGCACGCCTTTAATACTCCACGCATCAGCGCGCAAGAACTCAATCAAAAAATAATGAGCGGTGAGGATCTCGTGATCCTTGATGGCAGACCATTCACAGAATATAAAAAAATGAGTATACCGACGGCCATATGCTGTCCAAATGGTGAGCTCCCCTTGCGAATAGACACGCTGGTCAAAGACATACAAACAACTATTGTCATTAACTGTGCTGGACGAACGCGTAGCATCATAGGCGCCCAGACACTCATTAACCTCGGGATCAAGAATAAAATTCTGGCACTTGAAAATGGCACGCAAGGTTGGACCCTCGCAGGCCTGATGCTTGAGCATGACCAAACACGTCGTCATGCGTTGACGCTGGAACAAGAAACAAGTCCTGCACAAAGAGAACGTGCAACTAAGCTAGCTCTTAAACACGCGGTAACGCTTATTTCAAAGGGGACACTTGAGCAGTGGATGAAAGATACAGCGCGGACAACATTTTTATGCGATGTACGTACCCCAGAGGAATTTGCAGATGGGAGTTTGGCTGGAGCGATCAACACACCAGGCGGACAACTCGTGCAGGCAACCGATCAGTTTATCGGGGTGCGTGGTGCACGCATTGTGTTGTGTGACGATGACGGTGTAAGAGCGCCTGCAATGTCATCGTGGCTCGCCATGATGGGATGGGAGGTTGCCGTGCTTGAAAATGCCTTTGCGGACCTTGCAGCCATGCCACGGCCGGCGAACGTGAGCATTCGGCACCCTGATGAGCCTGAAAATATCCCGTCCTCAGGAATCGATGCTGCGTGTCGGTCGGGAGCACAGATCATTGACGTCCGTTCAAGCATGAAATACCGTCAGGGCCATCTGATGGGGGCACGCTGGTCAATCCGTCAGAAGCTTCGTGAACATATTGAAAATCAACCGTCAGGCAGTGTAATCGTGATCAGCGACGAAAAAGACGTTGCATACGCTGCAGTACAGGAGCTGAAAGAAGCCGGCGTCAGCGAGGTTCGCGTGAATATGGATCAGCCGGACGATTGGCTTGCGGCTGGACTCAAAGTACAGAACACCCCCGAAATACCCCCAGATCGTGACTGTATTGATTATTTATTCTTTGTTCATGACAGGCATGATGGTAATCATGCCGCAGCACTTGCATACCTAGCCTGGGAAACAAACCTGCTAAATCAAATTGATGAACAGGAACTAAATAGCTATAAGCTACCGCAAAAAAAAACAAATAGAAATTACTCATAGCATAAAAGCGTAACTAAGCGTCGAACAGCGCAATGGACTTGACAACTCGTAAAAGTTCGCCCATAATCGTCGGTTCTCTTGTGGAGAGGTGCCCGAGTGGTTAAAGGGGGCAGACTGTAAATCTGTTGACCTTGCGTCTACGTTGGTTCGAATCCAACCTTCTCCACCAAGAGACCTAATTTTAGGGTGACCTTAGGGTAACCAAGGATGCTCGACAAAAAGCGGGTGTAGCTCAATGGTAGAGCAGAAGCCTTCCAAGCTTATGACGAGGGTTCGATTCCCTTCACCCGCTCCAGTAATTATGTTTGGCAAGTAAAGAGTTCAGCATTACAGATTGAGTAGTTCGTGGGGCTTGCCCGGCGAATGCGCCCATGTGGCTCAGTGGTAGAGCACTCCCTTGGTAAGGGAGAGGTCACGCGTTCGATCCGCGTCATGGGCACCAAAAGTTTAGCCGGTACTAATTTTTTTAGTTCACCTCTTTCATCAGCTTCAATTCAGGTCGGAGTCAGTCATGGCAAAAGGTAAATTCGAACGCACCAAACCACACGTCAACGTTGGCACGATTGGTCACGTTGACCATGGCAAAACCACATTGACTGCGGCAATCACAACAGTGTTGTCAAAGAAGTTTGGTGGTGAAGCTAAAGGCTACGCCCAG
>CANCOC010000145.1 GCA_947379755.1 Alcaligenaceae bacterium
AACCAGTCAGCAAACAGGTGCCGTATAAATAACCAGCCAAGAAACGCCATTGAAAATGGCTTGACCAGCCAATTCACAAAAAGCGTGACTCCAATTCCTCTGACATGCTGCCGCACCTCATTCAAAGCAGAAAAGTCCACTTTAACGAGCATGGGAATAATCATCACCCAGATCAAAAATCCAACTGGCAGATTGACCTGTGCAAACTCCATGCGACCAATCGATTGAAACAATGCAGGCAAAAATTGACCTAAAGCAATCCCGACAATGATGCAGAGAAATACCCAGACAGTCAGATAGCGTTCAAAGATACTCATTGAAGGATCTGAAGCAATCTTTGCAGTGGCCTCGTATTGTGCATTCATGTTGAATGACGTGCCGTAGGTAGTGCGAGAGTGAATAGCCAGCAGATCGTCAGCATGATGGCAGATCCACTCAGTGCGTATGTCAGTCCGCCCCATTGATACAGCAGGCCAGACAACAGAGTGCCCATAAAGCGGCCTGCAGCATTCGCGGCGTAATAAAAACCGACATCTTCAGCTGCTTTTTCAGAGCCTGCATAGGCAAGAATCAAGTATGAGTGCACGGATGAGTTGACAGCAAAGGCAAATCCAAAAAGACCGAGTCCAGTCACAACCACCCATTCGAGATGGTTGACGTTTAGCACAACCAGGGCAGCCAGTACCATGGGGATCACTGCCAATATTGCGGACCACATGCGCGCAGCAGGCACCTCATTGCTGAGACCATCCGTGCTTCGCTTGACCAGAGAGGGCGCGATTGCCTGCACGAGACCGTAGCCGATAGTCCAGCTTGCAAGAAAGCCACCGACCATCGTGAACGTCCAGCCCGAGGCGTACAGAAAAACAGGCACGCCCACGACAAACCAGACATCACGGGCGCCAAACAAAAAGACTCTGGCCGCAGCAAGCAGATTGATGGCTTTGTTTTTGGCAAATAGCTCTTTTGCTGATTTTGATGCCTTGCTTTTACCCATCATGGGTGGCAAAGAGAACACGACTCCTGCAAGGATCAAAGCAAGCAGGCAAGCCATTGCCCACAAGGCCCCACGAAAACCCAGTTGATCCAGCAGCAGGCCACCCAGAAAGAATCCAACCCCTTTCATTGCATTTTTACTGCCAGTAAACCAGGCCACCCACTTGAATAGCTGTCCAGAGGCTGAGCTCGCGGTCAGCTTGATCGCCGATTTGCTGGCTGTTTTGGTCAGGTCTTTCGCGACGCCGCACACACCTTGGGAGAGCACGACCCAGGCAACCGACATGCTTGCGGTCCAGTCAGGAGACAGGGCTGAAAGCAACCCAAACCCAATGATCTGGGTAGTCAGACCAACAGTCAGCATGCGGGTGACACCAAATCGAGCGGCAAGCCAACCTCCGAGCAAATTAGCCAGTATTCCAGCCGCTTCATAAAGCAGAAACAGAAATGCCAGGGTAAATGGCGAATAGCCCAGTCGATAAAAATGCAGTAACACGAGCATGCGCAAGGCGCCGTCGGTTAGCGTAAATCCCCAGTAAGCGGATGTTACGATTGCATAGTTGCGCGCGCCGTGAGAAGAGGGCGCGGCCGAAGAACGCTCAGGTGTTGCAGCAGCCATCAGATCAGATACCTTGCGTTTGCATGTGACATGCAAGATCTACCATGCGGCATGAATAGCCCATCTCGTTGTCATACCAGGCATAGATTTTTAAAAGGGTACCGTCAGTCACCATTGTGGATGGCGCATCGACGATTGAACTGCGCGTATCTCTCGCATAATCAGCGCTCACCAGGGGGCGGGTCTCGTATCCCAGAATACCTGCCAGGTTGCCTTTGGATGCGGCTTCAAACAATGTATTGACTTCTGCCGTGGTGGTTTCGCGCTTCATCTCGAAAACGCAATCTGTCAGCGATGCATTTAACACCGGGGCGCGTACGGCATGACCGTTGAGTTTGCCCTTGAGTTCTGGATAGATGAGTGCAATGGCCGTCGCACTGCCCGTTGTCGTCGGAGACAAGCTTTGCATGGCACTGCGTGCCCGGCGCAAGTCCTTGTGCGGTGCGTCGACAATCAGGTTTGTATTGGTTGGATTATGGATCGTCGTGATCTGGCCGTGGCGAATCCCGATCGCTTCGTGCACGACTTTGACAACAGGCGCCAGGCAATTTGTCGTGCAGGATGCGGCCGTCACGATTTTATTCTTTGACGGGTCATAAAGATGTTCGTTGACGCCCACGACGATGTTGAGCACATCTCCCACTTTTACAGGAGCAGCCACGATGACGCGTCTGGCACCACGATCAAAATGTCCCTGAATTGTTTCAGGCGTTAAAAATTTACCTGTGCACTCCAATACAAGGTCGACACCGAGCTCACCCCAAGGGATCTCTGCTGGCGTCGCATGAGATGAGAAACTCAGTTTCTTGTTGGCGATATGAATCAATGATTCGCTGTCTGCCTCGATATCCTCGCGCCAGCGGCCTTGTACGGAATCAAAAGCCAGCAGGTGGGCAGTTGCCGCAGCGCCACCTTTAATTTCGTTCAAGTGAACGACGTCCAGGCGATTGGCCGCTCTGGGATCCTCGGTCTGGCGTTCGGCTGCACCCATGGCGGCTCTTAGCGCCAGGCGGCCAATACGGCCCATGCCATTTATTCCAACTCTCATCTGTTTTCCTTTAACACTTGCAAATGACTGTTGTGACTTCAAGGCATGGTTCGCCTTGACAGCAGTTGTCCGTTAAATACGCCAAAAGGCCATTCATGTTTTCTACTTGTGCTCTGTAAATCAGGTGGCGGCCATCGCGCTCTTGCAGGATCAAACCTGAGTTGAGTAACTCTTTGAGATGGAACGAAAGCGTTGCGGGTGCGACAGCAAGTGCATCACCAAGAGTGCCCGGCGTCATACCGTCCTGACCTGCAACGACGAGCTGCCTGAATATTCGGAGCCGATTTGGTTGTGCCAAAGCAGCAAGCGCTTTAATGGCGTTGTTTTCGTCCATAGTCATATAAATCAATTCGATAGATTGATGATAATGGAAGTGTATGACGAGTTGATGACATTGTTGGCCAATTTAAGTCGTTCAGGTTCGATCGTGATGTATTCATTCAGCCTAGGTTCATTTGTGATGGCGCAATATTGAATCTGCACTTGCAAAATAACGCCCCGAGCAGAGGATGTTCTCTTTAATACCAATTTGAACCCTGTTTTTTACTGGAGTCTACACATGCAATTCCAAGCACGAACTAATTTATGCGCGCTAGCTGTCCTCGTTGCAGCACTTGTCCTTTCTGGCTGTGACAAGCCTAAGGTTGTTGCCGTTGCACCCTCAGCTGCTACGGCGAGCGCACCAGAAGTGAATGACAATGAGGTGACAATGATGGTTAAAGCAGCACTAAACATTGATCCGGAAATAAATAATTTAGAAATTGCTGTCATCACGACCAAGGGTGATGTGCGAATCACTGGCATGGCCGAGACTCAGAGCCAGAAAG
>CANCOC010000146.1 GCA_947379755.1 Alcaligenaceae bacterium
AAAACGAGATGGGCCGACTACTTTTTAGGACTTTTATCATTTTGATTTGCTAGATTTGCATTGCTTTGCATGGCTAACTAATACTCAGTCAAACTGATACAGTTTTGGTGTATTTGACTAGTTTTGAATCCGCTACTTACGAATTTTTAGTTTAATTGACAGGGTCAGCACAAAGTTTTTTGTTCTGTGTCAGCGCGGATTTCGTATTATACGCAGGGTCATCGTCTGTCTCGTTCGCCACCTGCTCTGAAACAGTCGGTCGTGCGAGAGTGGAAATGGAGGCGCTGACTGCTACCAGCGTGAGTCTGATGACTATTTACGATATGCTCAAAGCAATCAACCGGGAATAAACAGAAACAATCTGTTTATTCCCGAGCGTCCAATCGCTTAAATGACCTTCGAATATTTTGCACTTGAACGTGTCTCGCGCAGATAACGATCAAAGCGCATCGCAACAATGCGGGCTAAAAAACGCCCCTTGTGCGTGATCCGGATCGCCTCATCTGTAACCTCGACCAGACCGTCGGCCTGAAGATCGAGCAATTGCTGCAGGTCAGGAGCAAAGTACGTATTAAAACGAATGCCCCACTGCTTCTCAAATGCCGGAATCATGATTTCAGACTGACACAACAAGTCATGAATGACCGCTCGGCGCACCAGATCGTCCGCAGACATCGTCAAACCTTTGGACAGTGGCAGTACACCCTGATCAAGGGCGGCATAATATTCATCCAGATCACGATGGTTCTGTGCATAGGTATCGCCTATGCGGCTAATCGCCGAGACACCCAGCGCAATCAGATCGCAATCTGCCTGTGTGGCATAGCCTTGAAAATTGCGCTGCAAAGTTCCCTCGTCCAGCGCGATCGCCAACTCATCTTCAGGCAAGGCAAAGTGATCCATGCCAATGTAGACATATCCTGCCTCCAGCAAAGTCGTCACTGCGAGCTTGAGCATCGCAAGCTTTTCAGCTGGACGCGGCATGTCTTCTGTCTCGATCCTTCGCTGCGGCATAAAACGTTCAGGCAGGTGTGCGTAGCTGTAGAGTGCAATACGATCAGGCCGCCATTGCAAAACTGTTGACAGCGTTGACTCCATTGTTTGCACGGACTGCTTGGGCAAGCCATAAATCAGATCAAGATTGACCGACCGGTAGCCCAGTTTGCGACCCTGCTCCAGCACAGACTGTGTGACCTCTGGGGGTTGAATCCGGTTGACAGCTTTCTGTACGGCAGGATCCAGATCCTGCACCCCGATACTCATCCGGTTGAAACCGTGTTTCGCCAACAACTCGAGTGCGCCCACATTCAATCTGCGTGGATCAATTTCAATCGAACACTCTGCACGCTCGGTAAAAACAAACGCTGCATGCAACATTGCCATGAGCCGTTCGAGCTGCAGGTTGGTTAAAAAGGTGGGGGTCCCGCCACCAAGATGCAGCTGACTCACCTCCGGCTGTTTTGTGAACTGTTCACGCACCAGAGCGATTTCTTTTTCAAGATAATCCAGATAGAAGTCCGCGCGCGCCCGATCCTTGGTCGCGATCTTATTGCAGGCGCAGTAATAGCAAACCGTGTCACAAAATGGAAGGTGCACATAAAGTGACAGTGCTGCCTGCGGCCGTTCGCTCTGGCGTTTTTGCAGTGCAGTCAGATACTGCTGCACAACAGGTCCGGTGACAAAACGATCGGCGGTAGGATAAGACGTATATCTCGGTCCGCTGCCGTCGTGCTTCACAATCAGTGCAGCATCAAATTCTACCGGCCTTAAATGGGTGCTTTGCATGAGGAACCTAGGCGGGCTGAGGCGACAATATATTCAGGGACGACAGAATATCAAGCGCATCGTCCGAGCGCAACGCGAGGGGCATGATGCCGCTCAGCAAGTATTGAATCAACTCGCGCACAGGGCGGATTTCTTTTCCAAATGGCAGCTTGCCTGCACCTCTGAAAAACAATCCTTTCTTCAAGTCGCCTTTTAAGGCAGAAACCAGTTTGGTATCAATACAGAATTGTCCAATCCGGCTAATACCATCACGTAAGCCACACTGCGTCAAACAATCGGCGCGCTGCGCGCATCGCAGAGGGTCAGCTTTGGCACGCGCTTGCATGGTGGGCTCGTGGCGTTGATATTGCTGCAACCAATGCGTCGATACCGCCCGGGCGGGCAAACCAGCCACACTGACAAACTCAGTTAATTCTGAAGGGTTTGCGCCAATGAGTACGCGTTTGAAATCAATGTGTGCATCTCCTTCCTGAGTCACGGCAAAAGCCGTTCCGAGCTGCACGCCACTCGCGCCTGCACCAAGCCAATGCTTGACCTTCTCGTGACTGTCAATACCTCCGGCAAGAATCAAAGGGGGTGCGTCCTTGCCCAGACCAAGTTCGGCGAATAATTTTTGGCACTCTTCGATAACCGTTGCGAACTCAAACCTTGGTGAATGCAGGTCTTCGACCTTGGCAGCGCCCAGGTGTCCTCCTGCAAGCCCAGGATGCTCAATGACGATTGCATCCGGGCAGTATCCCTTTTTGAGCCATTTTTTCATCACGATTGCCACACCACGGGACTCTGACAATATCGGCACAAGTGCGATCTTTGGATAATCCGCAACCATTTCTGGCAAATCAATTGGCAAGCCCGCTCCCATCACCAGCACATCTGCCCCGCTCTCGCAGGTTTGACGTACGAGTGCCGGATGCTCGCGTACAGCTTTCATCACGTTGACAGCAATCAAACCATGGCCTTCAGAGACAATGCGTGCTGCTTTGATTTCGCGATCCAGTGCGATGAGATTCGCGCGATCAATCATATCGCGGTCACGGCAATGGTCCGTCTGTTCCATCAGATCAGGATGATGATGGCGCAGGTCAATACTGGCGATCGTTCCCATGGCATTTTCGCGCGCGACGGCGCCGGCAAGGTTGTGCGCGGACACGCCGACACCCATTCCACCTTGCACAATAGGGGAAATCTCCTTACCTGCCAGTTTAAGTGGCTTGAACAGCGATGAGGGTGACTCTGAAAGACAGGAAAACGAAGCGGGCAACACAGATTGCAGCATTGTGGTCATGAAAAGATTCCTTGCGATACGACAAGTTAATCCCTAAATGCACCACCATGGCGTAGCCACATTGCAAGTGGTTGATCTATCACAAGCTTTTACAAAAAAAAAGCGTTTGAATTGACGATGTACTCGCATATGAGGCCTTTCAGCAGAAGCCATTCGTAGATTA
>CANCOC010000147.1 GCA_947379755.1 Alcaligenaceae bacterium
TTGTGAGTAACGCTGTCAGTGCGTGTTCAAAAGTACCGCGTTTGAGGTTCTGGCTGGTGATCTGGGTGCATGTGCCGACGTGATGGAGCCAGTCAGTCAATGCCTCGGCCTCGGGCCAGCCGGGTCTTTGTACATATAAAACAGGCACGCCAGCTGCCGCAGCCTCTGCAAACATCCCGTAACCGGGCTTTGTGATGATCAGATCCGCCGATGCGATCAGATCTGGATAGGCGATGTTCGTTGTTTCAATGGAGATGATGTGTGGGAATTGTTGTCCAGCCTTCTGCTCCTCGGGTACGAGATAGAACACGGGACGATGATTGATGACCTGCGGCCAATGCTCGAGTGTGAGGGCATAGGGCATGCCCCCCATGCCGACTAGCACGATCCAGGCCTCGGCCGGTAAGCGGGCATTTGCAGCGAGCAGGTCTCGGCAATTCATACCGGGCGTGCACACCGGACCGATCGTGCGGGTGTTGGTGAGTGTTGGCATGGCCATGCTGGGTGCTGGCTGTAAAAATTGCTGTGCGGCCTGATAGGTGCGACGGATCGTCTGGATCAGTGCCTCATATGAGGCGCGATCCTGATGTGAAGTGGGCGCTTGCGCCAGATAGTGTTCAAGAATGTCAGCCCAGTTCAGCGAACATAGCGCGACACTCGGTATACCCGCAGCGTGTGCCGCGGCAAGAGTCAGGTAGGGGATGTCAGCCAGGACCAGATCGACTTTTATCTGATGTAAGTGCTGTGAGAGCTTTTTAACTTTTTCTGCCCAGTTCAGGTGAAAGTGTTCATAGGCTTGCAAGCTGGCTGCAGTATCGACACGTAAGGCGTCATGCATCACCATGCCAAAGTCATCTGCGACAGCCTCGATGACATCAACCTCAGGGATCCGCCTCCTGATTTGCGCTTCGGGAAAGGCGCCGCGAACAGTGATCCGCAGCGTGGGTATCAATTGGCGTAATTGGTTCACGACGGGTGCGGCTTGTGACAGATGTCCAAAGCCGTGGGAGGAGAGGGCAAGTAGCAGGTGCGGAGGTCGCATTGGATTCGGTGTTTAAAGGTTAATACACTAAACGCGAATGTTTACCAGTTTGGCGGCCAATAAAGTGCGCAAATGTGAGCATTAATCAATCGTTTGCTTGTATATTTCAAATCGGTTCATTGGCAGTGATTAGCAGTTTTCATACTGAAAGACTTTTTAATAAAAAGTTCACCCTTATCAAAAATCATAATGCATGACCATAACTAAACCCAATCAAGCATCAGATAGCCTCATTAGATGCCTAGTCTAGTCGCGCTTTTGTTGCAGCGATCGTGGCTTGCCCTGTCAGGGCTTGCGACGACGGTATTGGTGACACTTTGCTTAACCCCGCAACTGCAGGGGTGGTATTACGCATTTCTCAGCCTGGTCTCGGTCTATACCTTGTTTGACCTGGGTTTGACGCAGGTGCTGATGAGTGTCGCGCCTAAATTGGGCGGTTTGCAAGACAATGGCGCAGTTCAAACGCTTGGCGATCAGTTTAAATCTCTGATGAGGCAATCTGCCAGACTGTATGGCTGGCTGGGAATCGCCTTCTTCTTATTAATGATTCCCGCAGGCATTTTGTTCTTTTGGAGCGGGACACGTGCCGAACCCATTCCGCGTGCTGAATGGTTATGGCCCTGGATCAGTCTGGTGACCGTGACCTCTGCCGCCGTTGCGCTCATGCCGTTCCTCGCGTTGATCGAGGGGGGCGGAAAAGTCACTGAAGTCGCCGTTTTACGTTTGACGCAAGGAATCATTGGCTCGACGACATGCTGGTATATGTTGTGGCAAGGTGCGGGGTTGTGGGCGCTCGTGATGATTCCCGCAGTCGCTGTCGTGGTGACAAGCCTGTGGTTGCAGTGGCGATTCCAGGACTTGTTGCTCATCGCCACGGATGGGGTAAGAGAACTCGCCCGCCACGCCACGCAACGATCCTTGAGCTGGTCGACCCAGATCTGGCCCTTGCAGTGGCGGTTTGGCCTGAGCTGGCTGTCAAGCTATCTGCTCACCCAGATTTACACGCCGATTCTGTTTTATGTCAGTGGCTCAGTTGTCGCGGGTCAGATGGGGGTGTCGTTTGCTATTGCGAATATGCTGGCTGTGTTGGCGCACTCCTGGACAAGCAGGCATGTGCCAAAAATGGCCCAGCTTGTCGTGGTGCGAGACTGGCCGGGCCTGGATCGGTTGTTCAAAAAAGACTTATTCTGGTCGACTGGTTTTTTTGTGTGCGGTGCCTTGATTCTTTGCGTGGCGCATCAGGTGCTGGAGCCCACCAAGTACGGTCAGCGGGTATTGCCATTCTGGCCGTTTGCGGGGCTATTGACCATCGCGCTCATCAATCATCTGACTGGCTCTCTTGCTGCGCAACTCAGGGCATTTTTAAAAGAGCCGCTCTTGTGGGTTATGCTGCTGGGCGCTGCAATAATTGTGCCACTGGCGATGTTTGCTGCGAATCGCAATGCAGCGGCAGGCGTCATCGGCGCGATCTTGATGGTGCAGCTGTTGTTTGTGTTGCCTGCTTCGGTGACGGTATGGTGGCGGTGTCAGCGGGAGCTGCGGTCTGAACGGTGATGCTAATTTGGCTTTAATTGAAGGCTGAGTAATTCGTCGATTGAATGACGGACTTCAGTTTTAAGTATGTCGAGAGTGTCTGCTTCGGCAATTAGGCCTTTCAAGTCGCGACTGAGCGCCACGAACACTTGAGCTTCAGTATCCCAGGTCACATCAATACGAATGCTGACGGTAAACCCAAGATTGGAAACTATTTTCCAAAGTGGGAGGCCCACTCGATACATGTTTAATTTCTCCAGCGTGATAGCTGATGCATGTGATAGTGAAGAAATAATAGACCCCTACTTAACTAAAGAGATCGCGATAATGAACGCGAAATAAAAGTATAAGTTGAGGCGGTAAAGTTTATATTTCTAAAGATGAAAAAAATGTATCGGTTGGTAACTCACCCATACTGCTTACCAATCCACTTCCGATACTCCCCACTCGTCACACCCTTGACCCACTCTGGATTGTCCAGATACCACTGGACTGTTTTTTCGATTCCGGTTTCAAACGTCTCTTGTGGTTTCCAGCCCAGTTCGCTTTCGATTTTGCGTGCATCGATTGCGTAACGG
>CANCOC010000148.1 GCA_947379755.1 Alcaligenaceae bacterium
CGTGCAATTCACGCACGTGAAATCTCATGCGTCGAAGTGCTGGACGCCTTTCAGAGACAAATTGATCATTTCAATCCAGTGGTCAACGCAATCGTTGCCAGACCGGATCACGCTGAACTCAACAAACTGGCTCAGGAGCGCGATGCGCAACTGGCACGTGGCCAAAGCATGGGGCCTCTGCATGGATTTCCCCAGGCACCCAAGGATATCGCCCCTGTCGCCGGGATGATCACCACCAATGGTTCGCCGATTTTTAAAGGCCAGATCACACAGACGGACTCTGCAGCGAATGCAAATGTACGTGCGGGTGGTGCAATTTTTGTCGGACGTACCAACTCACCTGAATTCGGTCTGGGTGGGCATACCTTCAATCCCGTCTATGGCATCACACGCAACGCCTTTGATCCCAGCCGCTCAGCAGGTGGCAGCAGCGGTGGCGCAGGCGTCTCGATCGCACTTAATATGCTGCCAGTCGCAGATGGTTCGGACATGATGGGTTCGTTGCGTACTCCAGCCACCTTTAATAATGTGTTTGGTTTTCGTACCTCACCCGGGTGCGTCCCGCACGGTCCTGGCGAAGAAGTATTTTTTCAGCAGTTCAGTGTCACAGGGCCTATGGCACGCAACATTCCCGATCTGGCGATGATGCTTTCTGTGCAGTCAGGCTTTGATACCCGCCTGCCACTGACACGCCGTCAGGATGACCCCCGGTTATTCAACCAGCCGCTGGAGTGCGACCTCAAGGGCAAGCGCATCGGCTGGCTCGGCAACCTGGGTGGTCACCTCCCGATAGATACAGGTCTGCTTGAGATCACTGAACAGGCACTGGTCCACTTCAAAACTGTGGGCTGCACCGTGGAGGCCGTGCTGCCCCAGTTCGATCTGGAACAACTCTGGATGGCATGGTTGAATCTGCGCAGTTTTGTATTTGCAGGTGGCAATGCACAGCATTACCATTCACCCGACAAGAGAGCCCTGCTCAAACCCGAAGCAGTCTGGGAAATCGAACGCGGTCTCAAACTGTCCGGCACGCAGGTGTTTGAAGCCGCCAAAATTCGCACGGCCTGGTATCAGGAACTCAATCGCCTGTTTCAGCAGTTTGATTATCTGGTTATGCCAGGCACGCAGGTATTTCCTTTTCAGGCTGAACTGCACTGGCCCCAGGCCATTGCAGGCAAGAAAATGGATACTTATCACCGCTGGATGGAGTCCGTTGTCCCCGCAACCATGGCGGGCTTACCGACCCTGGCAGCTCCTGCGGGCTTCAGTGATCAAGGCTTGCCGGTTGGTATTCAGCTGATCGGTCCGCTCCAGGCCGACTTTGCTGTGCTTCAGATGGGCCATGCCTACGATCTGGCAAGTGGTTACAGTTTAGTGCGCAGCCCATTGCTCAAAAACTAAAACATGCAATATCACTTGAAACTGAGCTGGCGAGTCTGTTTATCCGCGATGCTTTGCCTGGCACTGTGCGCCTGCGCAAACAATTCGCCCACTGTGGCGCAAGGACTCGCTTTGTTTGATGACGGCGACTTTGCAGGCGCAAGACGCACGCTGACCGAGCTGGCGAACAAGGGTGACGCCAACGCGCAGCAAGTGCTCGGCATCATGTACGAGAATGGTCAAGGTGTGACTGCAAACCTGCAGCAGGCACTCAAGTGGTACCGCCTCGCAGCCAGCTCAGACAATGCCAGCGCGCAATACCACCTTGGCCGCCTCTATGCCACAGGGTCTGGTGTTGCTCGCAGCGAGGAGCAGGCGCTCAAATGGTATCAGCTTGCCGCACACAACAACCAGCCCAACGCACAGTATCAGCTGGGCATGATGAGCCTGCAAGGCACCTGGCTTGCACAGGATCCGCAGACTGCCGCAAAATGGTTCGGGCTCGCAGCCTCCCAAGGTGACCCGCTCGCGCAGTACCAGCTTGGAGAGATGCTGACCAAAGGACTGGGCACCAGACGCGATGTCACTCTGGGCTATATGTGGCTCGATATCGCACGCGGACTTGGCGAACCAGCCGCCATCCAGGCAACCGCCCGACTTGAAAAGCAGATACCAGTCCAACAAAGGCAGCAGGCAGAAAACATGTCTCTCCAGTGCATCAGACAGTCCTACCAGGACTGCAACGAGATTGCCCGCCCTGGCCCAGGCACACCACCCTGACGATCTGGCATGGTTCACGAATAAAGCGCTGTTAGAATTCACCCCATGACCTCCTCAAGAAAAATCGCCCTGATTACCGGTGCAGCTAAGCGTTTAGGCCGTGCAATTGCTCTGGATATGGCACAGGCTGGCTGGGACATTATTGTGCACTACGGCACCTCCTCAACCGAAGCGCAGCAATGCGTCGCTGACATTGAACAGCTTGGTCGCCAGGCCGTTGCAATCCAGGCGGACCTGTCGCTTGAGTCCGAGGTCAGCACACTGATTGCGCGCTGCGAGCAGGCCATGGGATTGCCGACCTGTGTGGTCAATAGCGCCTCTTTGTTTGATTTTGATTCAGCATCTGACTTTAGCTACGCACAGCTGGACCGGCACATGCGAATTAATACAGCCGCTCCGGTTGCGCTCGCGAGAGATCTGCACCAGGCCCGGACACGCAAAGGTCTGTCTCACTCACACCCGGCAGTGGTGATCAACCTGCTGGATCAGAAACTCGCTAATCCAAACCCTGACTTCCTCTCCTACACGCTCTCCAAAGCTGCGCTGCTCGAAGCGACCACCCTGCTTGCCCAGGCGCTTGCGCCCGCAGTGCGCGTGGTGGGACTGGCACCTGGCATTACCTTGGTGTCGGGCGACCAGACGAGCGAAGGTTTTGAGCAGGCACACACCAGGACTCCACTGGGCCGCTCATCCACGCCTGCAGATATTGGTGCAGCCGTGATTTATCTCGCAAGTGCACACGCAATTACCGGTACCACGCTGTATGTCGATGGTGGCCAGCATTTACAACACTCGGGACGTGATGTCATGTTCCAGACTTCTTAAGTTGAACCCATGACTTTCCCTTCACTCCCTACCGCCGCGCTCATCAACTGTCGTCGCCTGTTTCTGCGTAACTATGTAATCAATATGAATATTGGCGTACATGAGTTTGAAAAAAAGGGCGAACAACGCGTCATCGTCAACGTTGATCTATACGT
>CANCOC010000149.1 GCA_947379755.1 Alcaligenaceae bacterium
TATTCGCGCAAATTTTATGAGTTGCTGCTGACCTTCAAAATTGAAGCCAGCCTGTCAAAAGACCAGATCCTTGAGCTCTACCTGAACCAGATTTACCTTGGCAACCGCGCGTATGGTTTTGCTGCGGCCTCACGGACCTATCTGGGCAAACCGCTCGCAGACATTACCGCTGCCGATGCGGCCCTGCTTGCCGGCATTCCCAAAGCACCTTCACGCTTTAACCCGATCGCCAACAAGCCGCGTGCCGTCTTGCGCCAGCGCTATGTGCTGGGTCGCATGCACTCGCTGGGCTACCTGACCGATGAGGAATACAAGACTGCCCTGGCACAACCCGTTCTGGTCAAGTCTTCAGAGGGCACACCTGCGGGTGGCTATGCCGTGCATGGGGAATATGCGGCCGAACTGGCCCGCCAGCTGATGATCAGTGTCTACCCGGACAACGTCTATTCACGCGGCCTCAATGTCTACACGACGATCCAGTCCAAGGATCAGGAGTGGGCCTACCAGTCCCTGCGCGAAGGCGTGCTGGACTACACGCGCCGCGCACCATACCCTGGGCCCGAAGCACAGTTGAATATGCCGGCAGGGATTGAAAAAGACCCCGTCAAGCTCGATGAGTTCCTCGATGGTGTGTTCGAAAAGCACCCCGATCGCACCGAAATGCTGATCGGCGTGGTGTTGTCTGCCAAACCAGACGAAGTGGTGGTTGCACGCAGTTCAACTGACACCGTCATCATCAAGGACAAAAAAGCAATCAGCGTGATCCAGCGCGCCCTGAACCCCAAGGCGCCTGCCGATCTACGGATCCAGCGTGGTTCGGTCGTATACCTGCACAAGAGCCCTGAGTACTGGGAAATCCTGAATATGCCAACCGTGCAGTCTGCGTTTGTGGCGATGACGCCTCAGGACGGCGCGCTGCGCGCCATGGTCGGTGGCTTTGACTTCTACCATGGCAACTTTAACCGCGTCACGCAAGCCTGGCGTCAACCTGGCTCGTCTTTCAAGCCATTCATTTATGCAGCATCGCTCGAAAAAGGCCTGACACCCGCAACCCTGATTTCGGACATGCCATTCGAACTCACCGCCGAACAAACTGGCTCAAAAGCCTGGTCGCCCAAGAACTATGGCGGTCAGTACGAACCTGTGCTGTCCATGCGCGAGGCCATCGCCAAATCCAAGAACATGGTGTCGATCCGCATCCTGCAGTCTATCGGCCCCAAATATGCACAGGACTACATCACCCGTTTTGGCTTTGACAAGTCGCGTCATGCTGCGGTGCTGCCAATGGCGCTGGGCGCCGGTGCGGTCACTCCGATGCAGCTGGCAACCGGATTTTCCGTCTTCGCCAACGGCGGCTATCGCGTCACGCCTTTTCTGATTGATCGTGTGACCGATGCGAACGGCCAGGTTCTCATGCAGGCCAAGCCTGTCATCGCAGGAGACTCTGCAGCGCGCGCCATTGATGCGCGCACCGCTTACGTCATGGACGATCTGCTGCGCGGCGTGGCAACTTACGGCACGGCAGCGCGCGCCAGACAAGTCATCAAGCGCGGCGACATTGCCGGCAAGACGGGCACAACCAACGACTCGGTCGATGCCTGGTTCGCAGGCTATACGCCACAGCTCGTGGGCGTTGCCTGGATGGGCTACGACACACCCAAATCACTGGGATCACGTGAGACAGGAGGGGGCGCTGCGCTGCCTGTATGGCTAGGCTATATGCAAAACGCCCTGAAAGCCTTTCCTGAAGAAAAGCGTGGCCCCGTGCCCGACGGTCTGATTGTCGATGGCACAAACTTCTATTTCAGCGAATTCCCTCCCGGACAGGCCGTGACCAAACTCGGTCTGCCTGAGAAGGATTCGTTAGGTGATTTTTTGAATAATATGGGCGGCAGAACCAGCAGCACCGGCGGAGCAAGCACGCGTCCGGGTACCGGCCCCGGACCTGGCAATTAAACCGGATGGGCAGCGATACTTGCCCGTCTGATGATTGCAGGATTCAGAGCCTGACCTGAAGTGCTTGTCCAGTTTCTTCCGAACAGATTTGTGTCAGGGCGTCATGCAGATCGACGCCGCCACGTGTGTCCTTCCAGTGCTGGCCATCAAACCGGTAATGAAAGCCCCCACTGCGTGCAGCCAGCCACATTTCTTGCAGGGGAGCCTGACTATTGATCACGACCTGATGGCCGTTTTCAAAGGTCAGGTTCAGTACATTACCTTGACGCGCTGTTTCGACATCGATATCAAGTACTTCGAACCAATGGTCCGCCTGGGTTTCGATTGCATCCAGAATGGCTTGCACGCGAGCATGAAATTCAGTTTCGTTCATAATCCTTATCCTCATTTTTGAGGGAGTTTGCAGTGATTAGCAAAACCCATTACCGCAGTATTGTTCGCATTGTAGCGATGCTGGCGCTCGCCTCCTGGCTGGCTGGCTGCGGCTTTAAAGGCCCGCTGTACATGCCAGGCAAGCCTGAGGAGTTCCGTCCGGTGGCATCGCCCTACTCAATGTATGGCGGCTACCCGGAAGAAGACGGCACCGTCATTCCATTCTTTGAAGAAGACCTGACCCTGCTACCCGCCCCCGTTGTGATTGAATAAATCCATCTCCCGGATGCATCAGACTTGATTGTCATCCGGGATCGACCCAAAACACTGAATACCCATCGTGCCAACATGACTGCTCAATCTACTCAAATACACCTCGCGACACCTGCCGGTGCACCGCATTTTCATTTTCAGCAGGGCGTGCTCCATGCTGAAGGCGTATCTCTTGAACATCTGGGCAAAACCCTCGGCACGCCTTTGTATGTATATTCGCGTGCAGCGCTTGCCACAGCCTTTACTTCTTACCTCGAGGCGATCGGCAGCCACAAGGTCCTGGTGTGCTACGGCATGAAAGCCAATTCCAACCTGGCCGTCCTGAAAGAATTCGCACGTCTGGGCAGTGGTTTTGACATTGTGTCTGGCGGAGAACTCGCGCGCGTACTTGCAGCGGGTGGGGACCCTGCAAAGATCGTCTTTTCTGGTGTCGGCAAACAAGCATGGGAAATGCAGGCGGCCCTCGAAGCTGGCGTCAAATGCTTTAACGTCGA
>CANCOC010000150.1 GCA_947379755.1 Alcaligenaceae bacterium
AACAGAAAGATGCCGAAAACATGGCACGCCGCCTGGCTGCCGAAGAAGGTATTTGCGCGGGAGTTTCAGCAGCTGGAGCACTGGTCGCGGCATTACGCGTGGCGCACACTGTACGTGATGCGACCATCGCCTTTATCGTGTGCGACCGGGGTGACCGGTATTTGTCGACTGGCTTGTTTGACCAGCCTGCTGAGTAGGTACAGGGCGCAGGCAACGCCTGACCCCGCCTGGGTGTGTGGCCTTAGCGGTCTTTAGCGTCTCGCGAGTGCTGCGGCCAGGTCTGTAATGGCTGCAGCATAAAAATAGCTGTGGTTGTATTGCGTAATTGCAAAAAAGTTTGGTGTGGCCGTGCGTAACTCCACAGTGCCATTCACTTCCTCTGGCAGATCAATCACACCAAGCGCAGCACCCATCCACGTCGCGGAGTCACTCTTTGCTCCTGCCGTGACAGAGACTTTTGCGCCAGCAGCCTTGAGCTGCTGCCAGTCCATGTTTGGTTTGAGCCCACCATCCACCAGCTTTTCTGCGCCGTTTGGCAGCGCAACGGGTGCAAATACCGGCACACCTCGTTGCCATCCGTGTTCCACGAGGTAGTTCGCAACAGACATGATGGCGTCCGCCTTGTTGCCAGAGAGATTAATCTGCTGGCCACCATCTGCACTCACAGCAAACCGTTTAATGCTGCTTGGCATGAACTGGGGGATACCAACCGCACCGGCATAGGATCCTTTGAGGGTCCGGGCGTTGAGTTTGCCTGTCAGGTCCAGTTCAATCAGGTCGGCAAGGTTGTTACGAAACATGGCTGCACGCTCCGGTCTGCTGGGATCCGGATAATCAAAGGCAAGGGTGGCCAGAGCGTCCAGTGCGCGAAAGTTCCCCATGTTTTTGCCATAGAGGGTCTCTACACCGATCAGGGCAGCAATGATCGATTGAGGAACGCCATAGCGCTGTGTGGCACGATCCAGCGCAGCCGCGTTGGCCTCCATGAAGGTGCGGCCCTGTGCAATCGTGACGGGATCCAGCCGTCTGCCGCGATAGGTTTGCCAGCTTTTGGGTGGACGTGCCTGTCCGGTTGCAACAGGCGCAATCAGTCTGGCAACAGTTGCACTGTATTGGGCTTCATCCAGAAGTTTCAGAATATCTGGTTCAGAGAGATGACGCGAACTGGCCAATTCCCTGGCAAACAGCTGGACTTCGGGACGCTTGACAGATGCGGCAAGCGGGCCGACAGGTGCACCGCCTGGCGGGGCATCCGAGGTTCCTGAGCCGCCGCCCGAACCAGAGGCTATACCACTCACGTTGGGTGAACGGCCGGATTCAGTCCCGCTCGCAGAGAGAACGGAGGTGCCTGAGCAGGCTGCAAGCAGACTGGAAACAAATACGATTTGCACAAAACGCCAACTGGTGGACATAATCATCCTTATGGAGACTCTCTATATTACTCATCCCTCGTGTCGTTTGCACGAAATGGGGGACTGGCACCCTGAGTGCCCGGATCGGCTGGACGCAATTTCAGATCAGATGCTGTCAAGCGGGCTGGCATCCTACGTGCATGCGATTGATCATGTCGCGCCTGCAACGCGTGAGGCGTTGCTGCGTGTTCATACGGCCGAATATATCGATCAGCTCGATGCCCTGTCCCCGCAGACGGGCTATCACGCAATTGATCCGGATACGTTGATGAATCCGCATACGCTGGAGGCTGCGCTGCATGCCGCTGGTGCGGTGGTCGCTGCCGTGGATGCAGTCATGCAGGGTCAGGCGCAAACGGCTTTTTGCAGTGTGAGGCCACCAGGCCACCATGCCATGCCGGATCACGCCATGGGGTTCTGTTTTTTTAATAACATCGCGGTGGCGGCTGCGCATGCCATCGCCACTTATGGTGTGAAACGCCTGGCGATCATTGATTTTGACGTGCATCACGGCAATGGGACGCAGGCTATGTTTTCGGGGGTACCCGGCGTGCTGATGTGCAGTTTTTTTCAGCATCCCCTGTTTCCCAACAGTGGGGTAGATGATCTGGCCGAGAATATGGTCAATGTGCCAGTGCCTGCCTATACAAATGGAGCTGCCGTCCGAGAGCTGGTGCGCACGCAATGGATGCCCAGGCTTGAGGCGCACCGCCCTGAGTTGATTCTTATTTCTGCCGGCTTTGATGCCCACAGGGAGGACGAAATGGGTCAGATGGGGCTGGTCGAGTCCGATTATGCCTGGATGACTGAGCAGATTGTCGGGCTGGCGGATCGTTACGCGCAGGGTCGCATTGTGAGTACGCTTGAAGGTGGATATCACCTTTCGGCACTGGGCAGGAGTGTGGTGGCTCACATCCGGTCCCTGTCCAAGCTTTAATGTGGGCGATCCACCCCCCGGAAGGGGGTGTTTCGCAATAAACAAGCCGGCAGACAGGTGAATCTGAGCCAACGGGTTAAAATCAGACCATAGTTTTTTTTGCATATCAGCCCTTTTATACTGTTGCAGGGCTTTTTTTATATTTGGAGATCGCTGGATGAAGGTGCTTGTGCCTGTAAAGCGCGTCGTTGATTACAACGTCAAAGTGCGCGTCAAATCGGATCAAACGGGTGTTGATATCGCCAACGTGAAGATGTCAATGAACCCCTTTGATGAAATCGCCGTCGAGGAAGCGACCCGCCTGAAAGAAAAGGGCGTCGTAACCGAAGTCATCGCAGTGTCCTGCGGTGTGGCCCAGTGCCAGGAAACCCTGCGCACAGCCATGGCGATCGGTGCAGATCGCGGAATTCTGGTTCAGACAGATGTTGAGCTGCAGCCTCTGGCCGTCGCTAAACTGCTTAAAGTGCTGGCTGAAAAAGAACAGCCACAGCTGATCATCCTGGGCAAGCAGGCGATTGATGATGATGCCAATCAGACAGGTCAGATGCTGGCTGCGATGCTGGGCTGGTCGCAGGCAACCTTTGCCAGCAAAATCGAATTGGGTGAAGGTGTTGCGCGCGTGACCCGTGAAGTCGATGGTGGCCTGGAAACCATCGAACTGAAGTTGCCGGCAATTGTGACAACAGACTTGCGCCTGAATGAGCCGCGTTATGTGACACTGCCCAACATCATGAAGG
>CANCOC010000151.1 GCA_947379755.1 Alcaligenaceae bacterium
AATCCTCAAAAAGCCAGGGTGTTGCTGAGGCTTGCTCTGCTTAAAACGCGGGATCGAGAGACCTTGCAGCGCATGTTTAACGAATACTGAGCGACCCCGCGACCCCTCAGACTCTTGGGAGCGACCAGGTGCTGACGCTATGGGCGAGCGCTTCGGTACCGCCCTCTGCTGTCAGGGTGACGTCGCCGGCGCACAGGCGACCGGTTTTGAGTACTCTTGCATGGGCCAGCACGACACCGGGTGGACTTTTACGCAAAAAGTTCATGGTCAGGCTTGAGGTAACCGCCTCCGGATTGCCCGTCGCGCCGACCACGGCTGCGTACATCGCCAGATCAGCGAGTCCCATCAGCATTGGACCTGCCACAATTCCCCCGAGTCTCTGAAAGTCCGGATTCGGTGGCAAGGCAAGCGTTGCCGTGCCATAGCCAATTTCGAGAATCTGTATGCCCAGCATTTTGGCAAACGGATGATGGGTGTCCAATAGTTTGAGAAAATCCTCCAGTGAGATGCGCGGGGCAGGTGAATGAAGTGCGGGGCTTTTCAGTGTCACAGGGAAATCCTATAGAGAATATGCGTCGTGTATTCAATAAAGAGACAGGCGGTCACCATTGGGAACTTAGTGAGCGGGTCGACGGCCCAGCCTCTAGGCGGTTCACTTAAGATACCTTGTTTGCACCGCCCATGGCATGACCTAGTGTATCTGCCTGACTATATAAGCGAGATTTTCTAAAATCCAGAGCGTTTCAGCAAGGTTTCATTGGTGCATCGCACACAGGGTTATCCCTGTGTTTTTTTGCAGAAAAACAACATAATGTTGCATGAAACTAACGAAACACACCCTGTTTACCGGTTTTCTGTCGAGAAACATAGCCACAGGTCCGTATCTTTGATGAAATAGCGTCAACTTCCCTAGCGGAGTTAGGGGGGCGGCAGACAATCATTGTTTGTTGCTCTTGTCACTCAAACATTGGAGATTTCTTAAATGAAAAAGACTCTGCTCGCTGCCGCCCTGTTAGCCGGCTTTGCTGGTGCCGCTTCGGCACAATCATCAGTAACTTTGTACGGTATCCTCGATGCCGGTTTGATCTACAAGAATGCTAAGTACAGCAACACCGACACTAACATCAGTGAATTCGGTATGGCTTACGGTACACAGTCGGGCAACCGTCTGGGCTTCAAAGGCGTTGAAGATATGGGTTCAGGCAATCGTCTGACATTCCAATTGGAAAACGGCTTTGATATCGGTAACGGTACATTGGGCCAGTCAAGCCGTTTGTTCGGTCGTCAAGCATGGTTCGGCGTTGAGAATGACGCTTGGGGCTATGCACGTATGGGCCGTCAGCTGAACTTTGCAACAGACTACTTCGGTGCTCTGGATCCATTTGCACAAGGTTTCGCACAGGCTAATATCGGTTCAGTGTTTGGTTCAACCAACACATACCGTTTGTCAAACGCTTTGAAATATCAGACCCCAACAATGGGCGGCTTCACAGCTGGCGTGATGTACTCGTTCGCAACTGGTATTGATTCAACATACATCCAGAACGGTGCAACAAGCGGTTCAGGCTACAACTACGCATCACAAGACAACACACGTCAGATCAGCTTAGGCGCTAAATACGCTAACGGCCCAATCTACGCTGCTGTGTCCTATGACAAACTGTACGGCGCTTCAAACATTCTGGGTGGTTCACCAGATGCATCGCCTTCAGAGTGGAACTTGGGCGCATCATACGACTTCAACGTCGTGAAAGTTAACGCTGTCTACGGTCAGACACGCGGCGGCTGGATGGCTGGTCAGAACAACCAAGGTAACTCGGGCGCCGCTATTTCGGTCGGCCCAGCAGTCTTTGGTAACGGTCTGAACATCTATGACACGAACTGGGGCGTTAACTCGTACCAGGTCGGCTTGACAGCTCCTATCGGTGCAGCAAGCAAAGTATTCGCATCATGGAACATGGCAATGCCTAACGGCAATATGCAAGAAGCATATAACGCTAAAAACATGAGCGTGTACAACGTCGGTTACTCATACGACTTCACCAAGCGTACAAACATGTATGCATATGTTTCATATGCAAACAACTACGCAACCATCGACGGTCTGCAGTCAACCGTCCTGGGTGTTGGTCTGCGTCACCAGTTCTAAGCAACCGCTTAGAATTACAAGTTAACTTCGGTTAGTTTGTGTAAATCGGGTCACCTTTCGGGGTGGCCCGATTTGTTTTGCAGTGTTCAATTTGTTTTGCAATGTTCATTATTTGAGTCTGCATGGGCGTTGCCATGCATTCTGGTCGCTGTGCAGATGGATTCGCGTTATAGAATTTTGTAATACATGCCGCATCATGAAAAGTGATGGCAGACATTAGAATTTGTCACCAGTTTGAGGGTGTAAACCCTAGGCGGAGTGCTACAATCATGTGGTTTGTGCGACCACGATAACTGCTTATAAAGATTGCAAATGAATTTACAACAGTATTTTCCAGTTTTGCTATTTATCGCCGTAGGGACCTTTATTGGTTTTGCCCTGCTTGCAGCCGGTTCCCTGATTGGCCCCAATCGTCCCGATGCACAAAAACTGTCGCCCTACGAGTGCGGCTTTGAGACCTTTGGTGACTCGCGCATGAAGTTTGATGTGCGCTATTACCTGGTCGCGATTCTCTTCATTCTTTTTGATCTCGAAATTGCATTTTTATTTCCTTGGGCGATTGCAAATAGCGCCGTAGGAATGGTTGGTTTTGTCACGGTGATGATCTTTTTGTCTGTGCTCACCGTCGGTTTCATCTACGAATGGAAAAAAGGCGCGCTGGACTGGGAGTAACCCAATCCTGCCCACAAAAACTATGGTAATTGACGGCATTCTCAAGCAAGGTTTTGTCACCACCAGTGCTGATAAATTTATCAACTGGGCAAAGACTGGTTCCATGTGGCCGATGACCTTTGGTCTGGCCTGTTGTGCGGTCGAAATGATGCACGCAGGCGCGGCGCGTTATGACCTGGATCAGTTTGGTATTATTTTTCGTCCGAGTCCGCGACAGTCTGATCTGATGATTGTGGCTGGCACGTTATGCAACAAAATGGCTCCTGCTTTGCGCAAGGTGTACGACCAGATGCCCGAACCCCGCTGGGTCGTGTCAATGGGTTCCTGTGCAAACGGTGGTGGCTATTATCACTACTCTTATTCTGTGGTGCGTGGATGTGACCGTATTGTGCCGGTTGATGTGTACGTGCCGGGCTGTCCGCCCACTGCAGAGGCTCTGGTATACGGCCTGTTGCAAATGCAGAACAAGATTCGCCAGACCAACACGATCGCTCGTTAAATCAAGATACTGCGTAACGGGAGGCAAGTGATCCTGTTGCGCGGTCTAATCAGGCTTAAGACATGTCCAGGCTAGAAAACCTGCATCAACAAATGGTGGCACTGCTCGGAGAGCAGGCGCGTATTACTTTGGCAACAGACGAAATTACGCTCGAAGTTTCAGCGGATGTCTGGGAGTCAACCTGTTTGCGCTTGCGCGACGAACCCACGCTGCGCTTTGAGCAATGTATGGATCTGTGCGGTGTCGATTATTCGACTTACGGCGTAGGTCGTCTGGGAGAGCCTTCACAAGCAACCCTGGTACCTGCAGGACGTTTTGCCGTGGTCATTCACCTGATGTCGCTCACGCATAACTGGCGTTTGCGTGTGCGCACCTATGCTGCGAATGATGACTTTCCGGTGGTTGATTCGCTGATGAATGTCTGGCCAAGTGTGAACTGGTTTGAGCGCGAAGCCTTTGACCTGTTTGGTATCGTGTTTGAGGGCCATCCTGATCTGCGTCGCATCCTGACTGATTATGGTTTCATTGGTCATCCATTCCGCAAGGATTTCCCTGTATATGGCAACGTTGAGATGCGCTACGACCCTGAGCTTGGTCGAGTGGTCTATCAGCCTGTCACGATTGATCCACGCGAAATCATTCCGCGTGTGATTCGCGAAGACGGATATGGAGTCGGGCGCTAATCATGGCTGAAATTAAAAACTACACACTGAACTTTGGTCCCCAGCACCCGGCTGCACACGGTGTGCTGCGTTTGGTGCTTGAGTTGGATGGCGAAGTCATCCAACGCGCAGATCCGCATATCGGTCTGTTGCATCGTGGTACTGAAAAGCTCGCTGAGCATCGGACCTACCTGCAGGCTTTGCCTTACATGGATCGACTCGATTACGTGTCGATGATGTGTAACGAGCATGGGTACGTGTTGGCGATCGAAAAGCTCATGGGCGTGACGCCACCGGTGCGTGCGCAATATATCCGTGTGATGTTCGATGAGATCACGCGCTTGCTCAATCACCTGTTGCAGATCGGCACGCACGGCCTGGACGTTGGCGCGATGGCAATTTTCCTGTACGCATTTCGAGATCGCGAAGATCTGATGGATTGCTACGAAGCT
>CANCOC010000152.1 GCA_947379755.1 Alcaligenaceae bacterium
AGACCCCCGTTCTGTTAATGTCGAAACCATCACAACGGGCATTGGTCGCAATCGCATCAGTCTTTCCAAAAAGTCCAGACCGTTCATCTTGGGCATTTCTATATCTAATGTGATGACATCGGGGTTGTGTAGTTTGATCAAATCCCGAGCAATAATGGGATCGGATGCTGTCGCGACCACTGTCATGTCTTGCTGGCTATTAATGACTTCACTCAGCAGGCTGCGAATCAGTGCTGAGTCATCCACTACAATCACTTTAATCATGTCACGCTTTTTTTTATATAGAATGTTTAAAACAAAACAGACTGAATTGAATCTTTAAGGCTGAGTCTTAAAAATTTCAATATTTCCACTGATCGTATGTTTGTTTAGGCGTTTTGAATAAATTTCCTCACTACTGATGAGTATCTGATCATTTTTGTGATTCAGTGTTTTAACAAAAACATCGCCCGTCTGAGGAAAAAAACATACTTTACGTGCATGTGTATCAACCAGATCCTCACCCGTGATTCGAATACCTTCAGCTTTAAGATAATTCAGAACAAACTCCGCATTGCGCTCACCAACCTTCATGCTTGTGATGCCCTTCAGTACATTTCCTCCCCCGAATACTTTCGCTTCAAGATATTCACGGCGCCCTCCATTCTTGAGAATCTGATTAATAAGCACCTCCATCGCATACGAACCGTATCGCATCGAATCTGATATAGGATTGTTTTTCTCCGATACGCCACTGTTAGGAAGCATGAAGTGATTCATACCTCCAATTCTGGACTTTTTGTCATAAATGCAGGCGGAAATACATGAGCCGAGTACTGTAACGATTGCCATATTTTTATTTGTGTAAAAGTACTCACCAGGCCCAATTTTTACTGCCTCACAGTTAAAAACTCGATCGAAATACAGATTGCTTGATATGGTTTCTTGATACATTTACATGGCATCTATTCTCATCATCAGAATGAATTACTGATCACGATTAAGTTGATAAACAGTTTTCCCTTGCAATTTAAAAGCAGGGGAGACATGCAGGAAATTTTCCGAGTGACCAAAAAATATCAAGGCATTTGGTTTCATATGCTGAATGAAATGATTCAGGATTTTTGATTGTGTTGACTTGTCAAAGTAAATCATGACATTTCTGCAAAAAACTATATCAAATGTATGGATGAGCGACCAGTCACGATCCAGTAAATTAAGTTGAGAAAATGATACTAAATCCTTAATTTCATTTTTAATTTTTGCTGAGCCCGCCTGAGCACCTGAACCGCGCAAAAAAAATTGTTCTCGTTGGAGTTGCGAAGTGTTTTTAATTTTTTCCATTTGGTAGATGCCAGATTGAGCAAACTTCAACACATTGGTATCAATATCCGTGGCTATTATTTTGACTGGCGGGGTAAGTGACCCATAAGCTTCACATGCTGTCATTGCTATAGAGTATGGTTCCTCGCCTGTAGAGGCGGCACAACACCAAATGTTGACGGGGCCTTCGTGTGCAGTGAGAAAATCATGGAGCACAGGGAAATGATGTTCTTCACGAAAAAATGATGTCAAATTTGTAGTGAGCGCATTAGTGAACTCTTGCCATTCAGATGTGGACTCTTTACTTTCAAGATAGTCGAGATATTGACTAAATGATTGCAAACCCAGACTACGCAACCTTCTTCCGACTCGTCCATACACCATATCTGATTTGGTTTCAGAGAGGGATATGCCTGCATGCTGATAAATCAGTTTGCGGATTCTATGAAAATCAATATCCGAATATTTGAAGTCACGGAGTGTGCCTATTTCTTGAGTCATGATGTCTTACTAACTTCTCCGTTTGCTGGAGATCGATCAAATAGAGATGTTGTGTCAACCAATGACATTTCTTCGCTATTCATCAGTTGTTCGATATCAACAAGAATAATCATTTTTTCTTCTACCGTAGCCAGACCGGTTATGTATTTCGTATCAATGCCTGAAATAATGCCTGGTACTTGCCTGATCTGATCTTTATTCAACGGCAGCACATCCGAAACATTGTCAACGATGATGCCTATAATTCGTTGTCCAAGGTTAAGAATAATGACAACTGTAAACTCATCATATGTAATGTTTTCTAAATTGAATTTAATCCGAAGGTCTACAATGGGGACAATATGGCCCCTCAGGTTGATCACACCTTTGATGAATTCTGGCATGTTTGCAATTTTTGTGACGCTATCGTATCCACGAATTTCTTGTACCTTGAGTATGTCTAGTCCATAGATTTCACTTTCAAGATAAAACGTTAAATATTCATTCGTTTGAATTGTTGCTTGAGTATTATTCATGATGGTAATTTTTTCTCATTGAACTATTTTTTTTGCAGGAAGATTTTGTCCCATTTTTATGAAGGCTGGCACATCAAGAATGAGTGCAACGGCACCATCGCCCATAATGGTTGCTCCGGATATTCCCTGGATTTTTTTAAAATTCTTTTCAAGACTCTTGATCACAACTTGTTGCTGGCCTATCAGCTCATCAACTAGAAGCGCAATTTTTTTACCTTCTGCTTCCAGAATCACTAAAATTCCAGCAGTTGGTTGGGTCACATGAGTGTCATGTTGAAATATTGAGTGCAGAGCGATGACTGGTATGTATTCATTGCGTAAGTGAATCATTAATCCTTGTCCAGTCACTGTCTTGAGATCCGCAGCAAGTGGTTGGAGTGTCTCGACGATCATGTTCAACGGTACGATATATATACTGTCGCGCAGTGAAACTGATAGTCCATCCATGATGGCAAGCGTCAATGGCATTGAAATTGACATAGTCGTTCCACGCCCAATTTCTGAAAAAATATCTATTGAGCCTCCAAGGGCATTTACGTTACGCTTGACAACATCCATCCCTACGCCCCGACCCGATACATCGGTGACAATTTCAGCGGTTGAAAATCCCGGTGCAAAGATTAATTGCCAGACTTCGCTGTCCGTCATAGTGTTAGAGACAGGCAGTCCATTTTGACGTGCTTTATTCAATATGCGTTCACGATTGAGTCCCGCTCCGTCATCGGATACTTCAATGACAATATTTCCACCCCGATTCGAGGCGGAGAGGGACAGTCGTCCTGTTTCACTTTTACCAAGCGCTGCCCGGATACTTGGAATTTCAATGCCGTGGTCGATACTATTCCGAACGAGATGAGTCAGTGGGTCAATAATCCTTTCAATTAATCCCTTATCTAGTTCAGTTGAAGTACCCACTGTGATTAATTCAATTTTTTTATTTAATTTTCCAGCAAGCTCGTATACCATCCGTGGAAACCGTGAAAATACGTAATCCATTGGCATCATGCGTATTGACATGACGGCTTCTTGCAAGTCGTGCGTGTTTCTGGTGAGTTGATTAATATTATTAAACAGGCTTTCATTTTCGATTTCATCCAGTTTATTGACTCGCTGGACGATCATCGCTTGCGTAATGACCAGTTCACCAATCAAGTTGATTAACTGATCAACTTTATCGATACCTACCCTGATCGAGGTTGCCTGCCCACCAGTTAACGCTGCTTCATCATGTGTCGTTCCTGGCTTTGCCTGAGGTTTAGGGTTGCTACTCTCGATAGGGGTGATCTTTTTCTCTGTATGAGGTGTAACTTGAATGTCCGGCAGCTTGGTCGGAACCGTGATGGTTGCCACGTGTGCTTCACGGTCAAGTATTTCAACGATTTCGATATCTTCTGGCTCAACAATGAACGAACAGATTGCAATTATGCTTTCTGCTGAATCAGTTGTTTTCAGTAAAAATTCATATTGATCATTATTGAGCTCTATATTTTCTATTGATCCAAGTAATGCTAGTTCGTCACTAATGTTATCGAGATCTTTTTTCTTGAGTGTCGCTAATCTAATGTTGTAGTACTTTGATTTCAAATGGCTTAACGCAGAGTCTTCATGGCTGGACATATTGATGACAGATGGATTTATGTCATTTGACTGTATCTGAGTGGGATCACAGATAGAAAGCTGATGAAGTTTTTTTCTGATTTCATCTTCCCTGACATGATTGGTCTCAAGTCCTGATCGATACGCCTCAAGTTGTGATTGGATTACATCTTTTGACTCTAAAAATAAATCAACCAGTTCCTGATTTATTGGGCGTTCATTTTTACGTATCTGATCTAGAAGATTCTCCAATATATGGGTGATCTCTGTCATTTCATTAAAACCAAAGGTTGACGAGCCACCTTTAATAGAATGAAATGCGCGAAATATCGCATTCATATCTTCGCTATCAGGTGTGCTGAGATTGATTTTTAACAATAAGTGTTCGGCCTCTGTAAGCAGCTCTTCTGCTTCTTCATAGAATGCCTGATAAAACTGACTCATATCAATAGACATGATGGGTTTCCATTGATCCAGGATCAGTTTTCATTTGTTTATGCCTAATACTTCTTGAATAATATGTATAAAGCGATCTGGATCAAAGGGTTTATCAACAAATCCGTTTGCACCTAAGACTCTAGCCATCTCTTTAATCTCGTGATTATTTTCAGTCGTGAGCATGAGAATTGGCGTGGTGAGATACTCATCTAAACTCCGCAAGTTTTTTATCAATGTCAGGCCGTCCATCACTGGCATATTCTGATCTGTTAAAACGAGATCCATCTTATGTAACCTCGCCTGATTTAACCCATCGAAACCGTTCACTGCTTGAATTACGTTAAAGCCTGCGGCAGTGAGGCTATAGGCCAGCATTTGTCGCATTGATCCTGAATCATCGACTGTCAGTATTGTTTTTTTCATTAAAAATAGTGATTTGAATATTGGAATACATTTAGAAATGAAGGGTGTAATGTTTTTATGTCTCTAGGGTATGTCACATCGATTCAAGTCATTATGTTGATTAAGACGTTTTCTTAAGCGCTATTTCTCCGAATGGTTAACAACCTCAAAATCCTCAACCAACGTACCTGCTTCCTCAGCCGTGGTTACGTCAAATGCAACACCTTCATTGATGATGCGTTGTTCAGCTTTTTCGTTCATGACAATGATTGCTATTCTTCGATTAACTGGATTTAATGGATCTTTTTTATCAAATAGCACTGCAGATGACAATCCAACGACCTGCAGTAGTTTTGTTTCATCCATTCCGCCCACAATCAACTCTCGTCTTGATGCATTGGCTCGTTCAGCTGAAAGTTCCCAGTTGCCATAGGATTTTTCACCTTTTGGGTAGGGGTGCGCATCCGTATGGCCGGATAGACTGATTTTGTTTGGCACGCGATTCAACATCTTGCCGATTTCGTGCAATATTTCTTTTGCATATGGCTCAAGTATTGGGCTGGATACGGCAAACATCGGTCTGCTTTTTTCATCGACTATTTGAATGCGCAATCCGTCTTCAATCATGTCGAGTAGCAGCTGATTTTTAAATTTACTAAGATTCGGGTTGGCCTCAATGGCAGCTTGTATGCGCTCTTTAAGTTGACTGAGTAGCTTCTTTTCAAGTTTGGCTCTTTCAATGCTTGCGTGATTTATTTTTAATTTTTTTGATTGAACTTGTTCTTCATTTTTATGTACTTGTCCGGTTTTCCTTGTTAAATCTTTACCTCCGCCATTTAAAATGCTGTTGCTTCCTCCTGCTCCACTGCCTCCTGCCATTGCGACTTTTAATGGGGTTTTAAAGTATTCTGAAATGCCCTCTAGATCGCCTTGAGTAGTAGACCCCAGTAACCACATGAGTAAAAAAAAGGCCATCATTGCGGTAACAAAATCGGCATAAGCGATCTTCCATGCTCCGCCATGATGGCCTGCAGCAGTTTTTTTAATGCGCTTGATGATGATCGGTCGAATTGAATTTTCTGACATATGTAAATGTAATTGTGCTTGTTATGCGTTATCTTGATTTGTCTTTCTTAATGCGCTCTTCAAGCTCAATGAATTCAGGCCGTTCTGTTGAGTTCAGTACTTTTCGTCCAAATTCGATGGAAATGATTGGGGCATAACCATTTAAATTTGCGATCAGGATGACTTTTGCTGTTTGTAATAGCTTTGTTGATTCATTAAGCTTTTGTTCCATCAAACTCGATAGCGGTGCAACAAAACCATAGGCAAGTAAGATGCCTAAAAATGTACCCACGAGTGCATGTGCAATCATGATTCCAAGTTCTGCCGGTGGTACACCCACCGACTCCATTGTGTGAACGACGCCCATGACTGCCGCGACAATTCCAAATGCTGGTAATCCGTCCCCTAGACGCGCGATACAATGCGCGGGCACATGACCTTCCTCGTGATGGGTTTCAATTTCGATCTCCATGAGATTTTCAATTTGAAATGCATCCATGCTTCCAGTGAGCATGAGTCTTAAATAATCACAAATGAAATGCATTAAGTGGTGATTATTCAGTAGAGCAGGATACTTGGAGAACACACTGCTGTTTCTGGGATCTTCGATATCATTTTCGATTGATATCAAGCCGTCTTTGCGAATTTTGCTCAATATCTCGTACAGCATGGAGAGCAGGTCCATGTAGAGTTTTTTTGTATATTTTGAGCCTTTGAATATCGAGGGTAGTGCCTTGATCGTTGCAATGATTGATTTTTTATCATTCCCTACGAGAAAGGCACCGATTGCCGCACCTCCAATCATGAGCAACTCTAGCGGCTGAAAAAGTGCCGCAATATGACCACCTGCGAGTGCATATCCCCCAAATACGCTGAAGCAAACAGCGATATACCCAATGATTACAAACACGAGTGGCCCTTTAGTACGCTTGGTGCGTATGTTGATTGTGTTCAGTTCGTTCTTGATGCCGTTAAGGACTCAATCAAGAATATGTATTCTTGAGGATACCAATCACTGCACAACCTGATTCATACGAACAGAGCGTGTTTCTGCCCCTATTTGTATTGTTCGGTGAGAAACGTCTTTTTTTATGAGTAATAGTTCAACGTTTAATTGCGTAGACGTATGTTTGGGATGTGCTCTGACTTTCTTGAATGGTCATGCTTGGTTGAACATTTGCGATTTCGAATGCATGACTGACGAGCAGACTTTGTTCATTCATTTCTGCCTGAGCTTTTGTCCAGAGCGCCGTCATGGCTGCCGGCGATAAGTAGGCGAAAATTACGTCATACTTTGAAAAATCAAGATGATGATAGTTCCCGAGTCGAACGGTTGCTCTCGATCGATTGAAGAATTTTCTAAGGTAGCTGATTAGCCAGGGTATTGGTGCAATTTCGATACCGCTAATTTCACATTCTGGTCGGAGTTCTGAAACTTTGAATACTAGATCACCCAGTCCACTGCCAATATCAATCATTCTAATTTTTTTGTTATTTGGGACAATAGCTGCAACTTGATTCCAAATGACTGGTTTGGATGGGTAGAAAGGTACTCTAGTAATAAATGTTGTCCAGAATAGACCCGTGCTCACCATAAAAGCTGCAAGATAAACATTGCTTGGTATATTTAATAGCATCAATAGCCCTGCTATTAATGGGAAGGTTAAATGGATATATACCCACCAGAACTCTTCATGTATCAAATATGCACACAAACTCGCAAAAAGTGCTTGCATCAAAAATAAGACGTACACAGGTGGTGGATTACTTAAATTTGCCAGCCATACTGTGTACACCGTGATACATAGGGGTAGAGCAACACTCTGAATAATGACTGCCATGACAACGGGTGGTAGTTTTTTTCTCTTTTCAGTCATGCAGCGCATGTGCATGTGCATGCTTGATTTTATCTGTACATTGATACTTGCCTGCCCGTGATGGTACATGGCATAAGTTACATAAATAATTCTGGTTAAGATCGTAGGTATTGACTACAAAATTGCCACCACAGCTGGAACAAGCTTCGGTTTTCAACAGTTTGTGCTCGACGAACCGCAAAAGTGTCCATGCACGCATAAGACTTAATACCGGACCATCCCCTTTTTGATAATCTGCGGTCTTTTCAAGGGTGTGTACCTGTTCTAGGTAAAGTCCGTACGCAGTCGTGATTGCTTCAATGCCACTAATTTCGGTATTTTCCTGAAGAAATTTATATATATTCAGAAAAATAGATGAATGAATGTTGGGCCTCCAAGTTAAAAACCAGTCTGTGGAAAAGGGAAGCATACCTTTCGGGGGTGAGATTCCCTTTATTTCTTTGTACAGTTTAGTCAGGCGCTCTCTTGATATTGTGGTTTCAGATGCCAGCAGTTGGAGTCTCGCCCCAAGGTTGATGAGCTTGATTGCCAACTGTAGTTGTTCAGACTCGTCAATTACGCTTTTTTTTACTTGCTTTGCTTCTGTCAGATGAGTATGCCTGGCTGGCACCTGCATGTTGGTTAACATTATGCGATAGCCTCGACGGGCTGACCCGCCATTAATATTGCGCTATGCGCCATCGTTTGTGCGTGGCCTTTTGTATGGCTAGTCAGCATTCCCAGTATTGCTGAGTCCTCAAATCTGAACCGTGCCAGCATCATGTTTGAGCTGGCTAACTTGATCAACTGCGCGTTGCTCAGTGTATTGAGCATATTCGCAATATCTTGGCTCAGTCCAAGCCTGTACATTGCAGCCGGTTTGTCGGTACGGATCATTTGTTGTGCCAACATCAAATAGCCAAGATTTGCGTCGCGAATTTCCGACATCATTTCTTCTTGTGTTTGATTGATTTGTGTCATGCTGATCTTTTCCCGTGTATTTATATAGACTCTTAACCTGAATCTATTTTCATACATTGACGTGGATTGCGTAATCAGTCGTTCACCTTATATTGCGTAGGCGCACCACCTTTTTTTTGTCCGTCTTTATCCTACATTTGCTTTTTTGAGTGAATCGCTTGTTCAAGTTCCATTGAGACGAGACGAAGTGCAGGCTCCCAATTATTTCTTTGTTGTTGCCTGAAGAGTTTCATGCTGGGATACCAGGGGCTATCGCTTCTATTCAGCATCCAGCGCCAATCAGCTGGCTCTGCGAGGAGGACCCAGGTTTTTACGCCAAGTGCGCCGCACAGGTGTGCAACAGAGGTGTCTACCGTGATGACCAGATCCAGACTCAAAACGAGTGCAGCGGTATCAGCAAAACTTTTGAGTGTGTGGGCTGTATTTATAATTTCTGGGTGCATTGCCAGCGTGATGCGATCAGTATCGTCAATTTCTTTTTGTAATGATACGAAAATGCAATTCTTTGGCAGGGTGCTTACCAACGACGCCAGGAGCACAGATCGACTCCCGTCATTGATGTGTCGTGGATTCCCTTTCCAGCATAGTCCAACTCTGAGTGGTTGATCAGGTGAAGAAATTTCCTTTTTTGCAGGATTTGCAAAGTGAGACATAGTTTGGGTGGGGATGAGGGGATATTGTTCATATAGTGCGTTGGGCAGACTTAATAATGGAATATGGAAATCAAACTCTGGAACTGGGTTGACTTCATCGATGACGGATGCCACTCCTGGATAGTTTGAAAACAATTCCAGTAACGGTTTTTGTATACGCAATATCAGTGTCGCACCAAAATCCTGGAGTAGGCTGATATAGCGAACAAATTGAATCGTATCTCCCAGACCTTGCTCGGCATGGATCAGGAGCCGCTTGCCATGAATGGATGTTTTTCCATTCCAGCGTCTGCCGGTCACACCATGCTGTTGTTGCCCGTCTTGCCAGCGCCACTCATATTCGCGCCACCCATGTTCAAAATTACCAAGCATCAGGTTGGTTTGTGCGCGATTTGTACGTGCTCCAGGATGGTCTGGGTTGATGCGCAATGCTTGTTTGAATGAAGTAAATGCTTTGTCAAAGTGCTGTTGATCTCGCAGGGCAACACCCATATTTACGTGTGCGTCTGTAAAGTCTGGCTTGAGTGTTATTGCACGTTCATAAGCCTGAATTTCTTCTTGATATTGATGTAGCCCACCATAAATTTTCCCCTGGTTGTAATGCAAAAGTTGATGGTAGGGTGCCAATTTGAGTGCTGTAGTCATATGCCCGAGTGCTTCGACAAATCTGCTGTCAGACACTTTAAGCATGGCTAGCTGATTAAGCGTGGCTATGTCAGTGGGTTGGCGTGCAAGAATTGACTCACACTGGGCGATGGCCTGATCTATCCGACTAATTTGTGTAGTGGGTTGTTCCAACGCAGTTGCTCAATTATTTTTGATTTCAATAGAAGTCGAATGGAGGATCAAATCCGTCTTCCGTGTAATGCTGTTCAGGCACATTAGTGAGGTCAGGGAGAATGGCAATGTCTGACCAGCCGTTATATGTGCCATTGCTTGCGCAGCCCAAGAGCGTTGCAGTCATTGCAATCAAGAAAATGAAACGGTTTAACTGCATAAGTATTCCTATAGATCGTCATTCAGTTGTGTCTGCGAAGTCTCTGCAAGAAATGGCAAAGGGCTTCTTACAGAAGCCCTGATTGTGCCATTAACCTTAAATTTAGACTTTAGATAAGAATAACTTATTCTTGTTGCGTAATCTTGACTGAATCCCCTGACTTGGCCTCCGTCTGGAGTATTTCACTTAAGTCCATAAATGATGAGACAAGTATCACTCCAGGCTCGCTCAACATTAACGGTGATTTTGGGTCAATTGTGAAGGCGCGTTGAGCCAAACGCATCAAAGGCAGGTCATTCGTATTGTCGCCAACCACCCACGTCATGATGATCGCCGGCTGCTGGTCGTCTGACAGGAATCTTCTTAGTACATTGCTTTTGCATACATCAGAGGAGGCCTGCACAGGATCCTGCATGAATGCTGGGTTGATACGGATTTGGCCGATGCAGACATCACCTTCAAACTGCATGGTGTGAGCCATAGAAAAGTCAGCAAAAATTCTACGTCTCACGATTTCTGCCGCAACAAAATAACTATCGCTGACGATACCCACCATGAATCCTTGTCTGCGCATCTGATTGACAAACTCAATGACCCCGGGTCGAATCACCAATGCTTTTGCAACGCGTTCAAACTGTTGTTTATGTACATATCGGAACAGGCTTGCGATCGCGTCACTGCGTGTTGCCGTATCTTTCAGATGGTTGTCCAGCATGCCTGTGAGCGCATCCTGTTGTCCGCAGACCTTTGCGAGTTCAACGATATACCTGGACGTGGTGACCGTCCCATCCATATCGAGTAGCAGAAGTTTTTCACGCCCTTTGCGGCGCATGAGCACGGAATCGATTTCTCCCGCCGCCTGACGCTGACTTTCATACATTGCTGACACTTGCTCGACGTGTAGCCGTCCAGCGGCTCTGGCTCGATGAAAAATGACTCTGCCAATTTCATTCGCCATATATGTCAGATCAAGCAAGGGCTGGCTGTCATGCTGAATTGAGCCAATATCCACCTCGGTCACTTTTGCGCCGACAAGATGCGAATCAAGTAACAGGCCTACATCCACACCATAGTCATCTTCGAACTCGAGTGCTTGCAGCAGAGATTTGCGTGCTGCAATGATGCCGCCAAGTGGTTGAGCAATATGTGCAAGTTCAGGAAAAAATATCTTCAGCATCGGCTTGGCTGTTAATTCAGTCACGCGTCCACCACCGCGTCCAAATCTGGCTTTCACAAAATCTGATTCGCCATTGAGCAAGGGCTGACACAGATCAGAAATAATTCCTGGACGCAGCCCCGTCAAATCACCATCAAGGTATACAAGTAAGTCACTCTGCGCAAGAACAATCGCATCATGCATGGATGCACCTTTGCCGAGCATGCTGCTCGTAATGACTGTCGCTCCAGCCTCTAACGCCAGACGCACGGTGGCATCAGTTGAGCTGTCATCGACAACAATGACCTCTGACGTCGCGCTGTCCTGTAGTGCGTAACGCACAATATCTGCAATATGTTTGGCCTCATTCAATGCTGGGATGACAACGGTTGCGTAGCCGGTCTTTGCAATCACAGTACGATTGAACGCAATTGCTAATCTTGCTTTCCTTTGAACAAAGGTAGTGGTGAGTTTTTTAACGAAAAAGTTGAATTTTTTTAACAGAAGACGTGTTTGAAGACGAAGTTTGGTCACCATGCGAACTCCCTGCTGGGTTGACTTGCTGTCGGATGACCGGAAGTTGGAACTGTATTGACTGCATTTGATGCAAATCATGTTCCTGAGGTGTATCTGTTGTGCGTGTCTGATTCTTCGTTCGCCTTGCGCGCAAGACTGCTTAAGACTAACACGTTAGATTAAGAATAACGTAGTCTAATGATCGGAAATTCCGGTGAAATGAAATTGATTCATTTAGACTCGGGCGTCGGGCGCAAATAAACTCTTTCATTGCAAAGCAGGAATTATGAGACATATTGAGAGACACAGGACCCATCGGGTCGGTTGGCTACGTGCAGCAGTGCTTGGTGCAAATGACGGTATCGTTTCGACGGCCTGCCTGGTGCTTGGTGTGGCGGCAGCGGGTGCTGACTCTCACAATATCCTGATTGCAGGCGTTGCCGGCCTTGTTGCCGGGGCGATGTCGATGGCCGCTGGTGAGTACGTCTCGGTCAGTTCGCAATCAGACACGGAACTCGCTGACATTGATCGCGAACGTAAAGAGCTTGCCGCACATCCAGTGCACGAACAAGAAGAACTGACGGCTATTTATGTGGAGCGCGGACTCGATGCGGGGCTTGCCTCGCAAGTGGCAATCCAACTGATGCAGCACGATGCACTTGGTGCGCACGCGCGCGATGAGTTGGGTATATCGGAGACCCTGGCAGCCAGGCCCGTACAGGCGGCGCTCGCCTCAGCAGGGACGTTCTCAGTCGGTGCTGTGTTGCCACTGCTGATCGTACTGATTTTTTCGCCGTCGACTGTGATGTGGGCCGTTGCTGTGAGCTCACTGTTGTTTCTCGCATTACTGGGGTCACTGGCGGCATGGGTCGGTGGCTCATCCGTCATCACTGCGGCTTCACGCGTAACGTTTTGGGGTGTTTTGGCGATGGCCTTGACAACAGGCGTCGGGATGCTTTTTGGGGTGTCTGCCTGAGTGTATGGTATCCATTGGATGCTATCGTTTATGTGAAGTACAGACACGCAAAATATAACTGGCGCGAACGCATATGAATAGCCTATTTCCCCAATTTGAACCGCACTTGATTGAGGTCAATGGAGTCACGATCATGTGTCGCATCGCAGGCACAGGATCCCCGCTTCTTTTGTTGCACGGTCATCCACAAACGCATGCTATCTGGCATCGTGTAGCACCTCGACTCGCTAAGTCCCACACTGTAGTGATGACTGACTTGAGAGGGTATGGTGACTCATCCAAGCCCGCAGGCGAGGCTGATCATCGTACTTACTCCAAGCGCACGATGGCCCAGGATCAAGTAGAGGTGATGCATTATTTTGGCTTCAACCAGTTCGATGTGCTGGCACATGATCGTGGGGCCCGGGTCGCGCACCGGTTGGCACTGGATCATGTGCATGCAGTCCAGCGAATGGTGCTGCTGGATGTGGCGCCGACCTTGGCGATGTACGAACAAACCACCGATGCTTTTGCACGCGCATATTGGCACTGGTTCTTTTTAATACAGCCCGCGCCATTGCCTGAGCGCTTGATCGAGTCTGATCCTGCTGCTTATGTGCGTGATGTCATGGGACGTCGGAGTGCGGGATTGGCGCCCTTTGATCCACGCGCATTGGCAGAGTACGTACGCTGCCTTGCATTGCCTGGTACAGCACATGCCATGTGTGAGGACTACCGGGCTTCGGCAAGTATTGATTTAGAGCACGATCGATTAGATCTGGCTGCCGGACAGCGACTAACGCAACCATTGTTGGTGCTTTGGGGGAAGCATGGCGTTATACACAAATGTTTTAAACCTCTGGATGAATGGAAAAAAGTAGCCAATCACGTTGACGGTGAAGCGTTACTCTGCGGGCATTACATCGCAGAGCAAGCTCCTGATTTGTTGCTCAAACATGTTTGCGCATTTTTTGAATAAAACATGCACCTGTACCCGCCAGTGTTACAAAAACATCGACTCCACAATACGCGCTACATGTAACTTTGTGGTGTCGAGTAACGGTAGCCCGTTATGCGTGGCGTTGGTCAGAATTAATGGTAATTCAGTACCCCCCAGAATCACCCCGTCGATTTCGTCCCGTTTGCGCATAGTGTCGATAATCGTCAGGAGTGCTTCGCGGGTTTCCGGCAAGATGATCCCCTTCAC
>CANCOC010000153.1 GCA_947379755.1 Alcaligenaceae bacterium
GCCAACAAAGTTAAACTTGGACGCTGTAACTTCGATGGCCAACCAATTCTTTATGCTTCAAGCAACGTCGAGACAAGTTTTTTGGAAATTGGCTTCTCCGAACCAAAGCCATGCGCAGTTCTTGCTCAGTTTCGACTTAAACATGATGCGACGCTAACTTTAAGGCCGATTGGTGAGTTGGATCACTATCGAAGGCATCGTAGACCCAGACTAAATACTGCTGGGGTAATAGAAAAAATCGAACAATTATTGAAACCCCTTGGGCACTACGATCAGATTGTCCGTTGGTATGTGGATGCATATTTAGCTGATTTTTTCGGTCGTCAACTGAATGGAGGTAATGAGCGGCATTTGTACGAAATAACATCTCGGATTGCCAACGCATTATTAAAGGATGACCACATTGATGGACTGATTTTTCCGAGCGTAAAGCACACTGGGGGACTCAACTATGCGATTAAACCGAGCGTATTTGACGCACGGTTTGAAATTTCTAAATATGCGCTAACTGCTCCAGTTCATGAGCATGGCTATGGTCTGTTTGAGTATTTTATACACGCGGAGGGCAATCAACTGGATCAGAACGGAAACTTCCAATTTCACACAAATCCGAATTTCAACGCAAGATCAACATGGCCGTTATCTGCGGACCAATGAAGGTGAATCTCAAAGACGGAACTCTCTTTAAATTAAATCAAAGAGTCACTGAGTTCCAGCGTTGACCAATCGGGAATCTTACCAAAATCTAATATTTTCCGGATAACTAACTGAACCAAAATTTTGTCGCGATCAAATTCTTCTTGAATCTGATTTAACTCAATTTTTGAACTTTTATCGGACGTCCGCGTACCATGTACTACCTTGCTCCGTTTAGTGTAAAGGCTCTTAACTTGTTTAAAAACTCTCTGTCGCTCAGGTAACGTTTCACTCGCAAGAAGGGCAGCACGTGTTGATATTTTATGTGCAATTTCACCAGTATTATCTGAATCTCCTAATAGTGCCTCAAGTGCTATCGCAAGATCGACAACACCACCATTGACCCCAAGTCTTAATGCTTGATTAAAGCGATTTAACGATAAGATCAGCCTTGCTCGAAATGCTCTGTCTGTGATTTTAAGGAAAGTTGTTATAAGTGTTTGCGCCTCCGTAATTTCTATCTTTTTGGGGGAGTGTGAAAGAGGCATCACATACAAGTGCGGAAGAAAACCAGAAGTACCTTGGAAATTAAAAACGTGTTCTATAACTCGATCATCGTATTCAAACCACTGTTTAACCGCAATTGGGCATGATGGCCCCAAGAGACTAATTACACTAATCACATCATTCATAATTTCAAACGATTCTTTAGCGTCGATAGTTACTTGGGTTACCAAGTCTGGATCAGTGCTGCGAACCAACGGGGAAACCACGTACGACAGTGCGATAGCTGCAGTCGGCATCTGCCCCAAAGGTGTTTTCGTAACAGATGGCAAATGCCACAGTACATCTCGTGGTGGAGTCAGTTTCCCCTGTGCGCTATCACTAAGCAGATCAAAAGGGATGAGTTTTAATTTTTTGTCCTGATAGTCAATCTCTACTGGCATATCAACTTCAATACCCCATATTGCAGAATACCAACCCGCCATAAGGCAATCTTTTATCAATATCTGCTGTAAAAATTCTATCGAAGCCTCAGCATCATTTCCACTAAGCATATTATTTAGTAGCGTTGCAGCAAAAAAATGCATGCTGATGCTCTTATGAGCCCAACCTAACGATAACCAACTACCGTGATATTTGAAAAATGGCTCAAAGTCAGACAGCCCTTTAACTAATATCGCGACATTTCTGTACTTTCTATCTCGCTCGGATGAGCCATTGCTGTCCGCCATCACGGCTTCACGCAACTCGTCCTTTGACACAACATCTTCCCTCGCTGCGTTCAAGGCAATAACCAAACTCTTGCGAGCGGCATCAGATCCTTGCATAAAGCATCCCCTTTGGCGGGTAAAACCAAGAATTGCGGAGCAAACCACAAATTGCGGAGCAAACAAAAACGGCTCCCATCGCTGCGAGCCGCATCATTACTGGTGCCCCCCCCGTGAGTCGAACACGGCACCAACGGATTATGAGCCGCAAAAGAATGCTTAGAAAAACTATAAATTCATTAAAAAACAATAGCTTACGGACAGCAAAAAATAGTAAAAATCAGTGCGAATCCCCCAATCTACCATTTGATTTGACACCAATTTTGACACCGAATATTCAGTGCTGAACTGATTAGATATATCGGAATATATTGCATCAACTCAGGCTAACTGGTATTTGGATTACACATGGGATAGTAATAGCTTTGTATAACTTTAAGTACCGGCCCCTACCCCGTCAATCATCACAACCCGATCAGTGACTCAAACTCTTTTATTGGTAGAGGCTTACCAAAAAGATACCCTTGTAAATGTGAACACCCATAATCGAGCAAGATCTGCTGTTGCTGCAACGTTTCCACTCCTTCAGCAATCACATCAAGATCCAGTGCCTTTGCCATAGCAAGAATCGCACTCACCAACATGTTATCCCTGTTATCCAATGCAAGCTCTCTGACAAATGACTGATCAATTTTCAACTGATTAAAAGGAAGCATTTTGAGATATTGAAACGATGAATACCCTGTACCAAAGTCGTCCAGCGAAAACCGAATACCAACGGCCTTTAATGCAGACATTGTTTCAAGTGCAAGATGAAAGTCGGTTAACAAAACATCTTCGGTAAGTTCGATTTCAAGGTGATTGTCAGGTATGGGATAGCGTTCCAATATCGCTTTTATCTGTTGGACAAAGTGAGGCTGAATAAACTGCTTGACGCTCACATTGACTGAAACAATCAGGTCCCTTAGTATCGGAAGATCTGCCCATTTTTTAATTTGAATACATGCGGAAGTCAATACCCATTCACCAATAGGTAGAATCAATCCATTTTCTTCAGCAAGCGAGATGAATTCTAACGGTCCAATAACACCTCTTTCAGGATGTATCCAGCGGAGTAGTACTTCGACACCTGAATGATTTCCTTCCCGGTTCACTTGTATTTGAAAATACAATTCAAACTGCTGCTTTTCAAGGGCGAGATACAACTCGGTCTCAAGGAATGCCCGCTTAGCAATACCATCCTGAATAATCGGATCGAGAAAACGCAAACAATTACGCCCTGCCTGTTTAGCTTGGTACATAGCAATATCTGCTTGTTTCAAGAGCGTATCAGATGAACAATGAGCATTTTTAAATATTGTGATGCCGATGCTCGCAGAACCTATGTAAGTGTGATTGCCAAGCAGATAGGCCTGATTCAACGCTGAAAGTATCAAGTTGCCAATCGATTCCGCAAGAATTTTTGCATCTGAGGTGTTATCAGCCAGGGCTTCCAGGATGACAACGAACTCGTCTCCTCCAACATGAGCGACGATTCCATTCCCTTTTACACAACGTCCGATCCTTTGTCCGACTTGCTTAAGTAGCAAATCACCTCGACTATGACCCATACTGTCATTCAGGATTTTAAAATTATCAAGATCAATTAAAAATAATGCACCTAACTGGCCGGATCGCTCACATGTTGACAACGCCTGAGAAAGTCGATTCATCAACAGACCACGATTAGGTAGCCCAGTAAGTGTGTCATAAAACTCTAAGGTATAAGATTGCAGCTTTTCTGAGGCCATCTCACTGTCGTGTATATCTTGACGCGATACACTTCGACTTAAGGACCACGCAAACACCAGGGTAAGTAAGGTGATACCTAATAAAAATGAAACAACAACCCAAACCGCATGTTCCCAACTAGCAAGTGCTGACTCAAGTGACGTTCCTACAATAGTAGTAAAACCATAGTGGGGACTTCGACTAAAGAAAAAGACACGATTCAAACCATCAATGCTACCAGTTCCACCAACATACGCTCCCATCAGGTTATTGACTTCAAGCGCTTGACGAAATGCTTCTGAGATACGTTTATCCCCTGGTTGAACCGCTCTATTGCCGTCATCCGAATGACGAGCGATCAAACCCAGATCGGCATCGCGTATTGAAATAATATTTCCCTTGCCAATCTGAATTTGATTTAACATTTTTTCAATATTGTGAACCTTGATTCCTCCGAATACGATGCCAGCGAAGGAGTTATCTGAATTATTCACTCTGCGGGCAAAGGGCCATACCCATTCTTTTTCAGTACGTGAGAGTATGGCTTTAGACACGAATAAACCGAGAGCATTGTCAGATCGAAGAGAGATAAAGTGGTCACGATCTGCGTTGTTCAGAGGAGGCTGGTGAATATCATGGCCGTAGATAACATCTCCATGCTCATTCGTTGCTTTTATGTAGCTGATGTGCGGCGCACGGGCTACTTGTCGATTCACGTAGTCTGAGATCGAAGCGACATTCACTTGTCCCTCAGTCATTTGTCTAGATAATTCGTCACTTACAGATAGAAGGGAGTTATCAGCGGAGCGAATCAAACCATCAATTGTCTGTTCTACGGAGGAGACAAGATTTTTAGCTACAACGATAGACTGATCCTGCGCTTGGACACGCAACTGATGAAGAGCATACAAAGCCATCGACCAAACACTCAGGATAAGCGTCGCAGCGGCAACCCAAATGACAAGATGACTATGTCTGAGGTTAATCCTAACTCTTTGCATTTTCTGAGACGATATTGGGGAATGGGTTCAATATTATTTTGTACATGTCCGTATTGGTAGCACCTAACAAGGCTTCGATTGTTGTTCCATTTTCTGGATATATTGCGCAACCGAAGCTTGCTGTAACGCGTGTGCCCTTCAACGTTCCGTCAATAAAAGTGGCAGATATCGTTTCGGCAATATGCTGTTGAAAGGTCGATAAGCCATCCTTTGTGATACCGCCTGAGATCAAAACGGAAAATTCATATCCTCCAATTCGAGCAAGAAAATCAGAAGACCTCATTAAAGATGACAGACGCGATGCGACTATATGAAAGACCTTATCGTCAGCCTGATGTTCCGATGTGTCATTGATTTTTTTGAAACTCTTCAAGTCAATAAACAATATCGCTAATCTTGACTCCCCACGGGTAGTTCTACCCAGAGCAAGACTCGCCCAAACTAAAAATAGACGCCTATTTACAAGCCTTGTTAACGTATCTGTTGCTGAGTCTGTTTGCAGTACCGCATTGAGCAACGGATACGTTTTGAGAGTCTTGACGCCAGAGCATGTAGCAATAAAAATTAGAACAGTAATCAGTGAGTCAGTAACGTTCTGAATCCAAAATAGATATTTTCGATTCACCAAATTAATTTTTGTGATATTTGCCCTTGAGGGCCACAACGAAGCATCAAATGAGGCATAGAGCGATAGCATCAAATCCATATTTTTATTGCTAGATCGTATATCAATGGTTTTTTCAATGATTTCGCACCATCAGTATCTTTTAGTTTCATGATCTCATCGATATATTCAGTTTTTATTTTGATAAAAGAAACGAGTTTTTGTAGTTGGTTTTCCCATTCAACATTATCGGAGATGTTCTCAGACATAGTTATAAGAGAGTATTCATTGCGAACGAACACACTAAACAATATTAATCTTCGAAAAAGCGTACAGAATTTCCTCCGCAGGCCTTTGCCTGATACATTGCAGCATCTGCATTCCTCATGATCGCATCGTAAGTGCTGTCCTGACCAAGAAATAGGACCGCACCGATCGACGCAGTGCAAGAGTGAGTAACGACCCGCTCCAGGTCTGCGTCATCTAACGCCAACCTCAGCAGATACGGTACTGATAAAGTTATTCTAATTTTTTCAGCCACATGCCTAGCCTCTATCCTTGCTTGTCTTATATTGCCTGGCAAATCACTCAAAAGCACAACGAACTCATCGCCACCAAAACGAGAAACGGTGTCAACCAGCCGGACACACGTTTTTAGACGCTCTGCTACTTCAATCAGCAACGTGTCCCCTGCATCGTGGCCATACAGGTCATTGACAGGTTTGAAATGATCGAGGTCCAGAAACATTAGGACACCATAGCTATGATTTCGTTTGCCACTGAGCATCGATTGCATTAACCGATCCTTCAGCAACAAACGATTTGCAAGTTTTGTCAGAGAGTCGAAATAAGCCAACTGATGTTCCAAATCTTCCTTAAGTTTGCGCTCTGTAATATCCTCCATGGCAAGAAGGATAATATTTGAACCGATGCTTTTACGGAAAATCTCTCGCGCATTGAGCACCATCGTTTTCATTCCAATACCAGGAAAATTATGCTGCACTTCATAACCATTGAATACAGATGACATTGGTAGAATTTTTTCAAAAAGAACCCTCAACTCAGGAATATCCCATTGCTGGTTACCAAGATCATAAATAAATTGACCAATCGTCTCTTGAGGCGTCGTTTTGAATGTGTCGTAGAAGCTAGTATTTGCAGTAAGTATCTTGAGTGCAGAACTCAGTACGATTAGGGGCTCACGTACTGACTCAACTATGTTCTCAGCATATTCTTTTTCATCTTGGACTGCAGTTTCCAGTTGTTTGCGCAACGAAACATCACGTTGAATGGATACATAATGCGTCACCACTTCGTGTTGATTAGTAATCGGAACAATCACAATCTCGTTCCAGTACGTTGAACCATTTTTACGATAATTGAGAAGTTCAACACGAATTTTTTGATGATTTTCGAGTGCGTAACGCACCTTGTCTAAGATTGAGCGATCTGTATTTATTCCTTGAAGAATACGTGGAGTTTGTCCGATAATCTCATTAGCTTCGTATCCATTTTGTGAATAGAACGCTCGGTTTGCCCACGTAATCGTATGGCCGAAACCATTGATTAACTTAGCATCGGTAATTAATATTGCGTCATTCAATCGATCCAGACAAATCTCAAGCAGGTTGGGAAGTCCTTCGATATGAACATGAATTGACGTTTTATCTTTTGCTACAAGATCTGTATCCATTGATTTAGGTCGTCACCCAGTATGCACGCGCTCTGCGCTTAGCCTGAGGAGTCAGGTGGTGCATTAAGCCTGCGTAGATCATTATGCGCCTTAGGTGCAACCTTTGTTGATATTTCGCAGCCGTCACATCATTGATAACTCTGCAAAGACAGCAACGTTGAAAGATCTGCGTCCGCAGAAACCCGTTACTCATTATTATTTTTATTCTGCTTGTCACGATACATCGCCTGATCGGCATGCGTCGACAATTCAGACTCCGTTAAGCCATCCTCTGGATACACCGAAAACCCAATACTTGCTGACATTTCAATATGCTTGTTCAGTATCGTTATATCGCTGCGCAATGATTGGTGAATTTTCTTGATCACATGAGCGATATCATCTTTGTTTTTAAGATTAGGAAGCAACACCATGAACTCGTCGCCGCCCACGCGTGCGAGAGTATCAGAGACCCTGATACATCTGCTCATACTGGCTGCAACTTCCTTCAATACAAGATCACCCATCGCATGAGTATTATTATCATTGATCATTTTAAAATTATTCAAATCAATGAACAACACTGCAAATTTAATATTTTCACGTTTTGCAAGAGCGATGACATTTGCAAATCGATCTTCAAAAAGATGCCGGTTTGGCAAGCGAGTCAACGCATCATGCATAGCGATATATTGAATTTCACTATTAAATTTATACGATTTATGTAAAAGCCTGATGCCGTAAAGCAACACAATCAAAGTCAATATTGCCGAAAGAAAGATACCGGCAGCCGCAGTTAACCAGCCATCCAGGTACAAACGCTCTTGAACCGAAACTCCTACAAATAATGGATATTGCTCAACACTCTGCAACGAGATCATTCTTTTAATCGAAGTATTGTTATCAAAGTTGCTTGGCGAATCAGATATGAAGGCGTCACCATTCATCACTCCATTATTGAGCGCCTGAACAAAAGTTAAATTAGTATTTTTCTTACCTATCATGCTATCTGCATAGGGCCAACTGGTGAGAAGTGTGATGTCGTTACGGTATAGAGCCAAATCAACGCCTTTACCCATATCCATTCCAATCCTTTGGTACAGGGTAGAAAACACCTTGGCAGAGACACCAACCAAAGCAAGACCAATAAAATTATTATTCTTGTCGTTCACCCGACGAGCAAGATAGAACACCCAGTTGCCATTGCCTTTGTTCTGGACCGGCACACTGTAGTAAGTAGCATTGCTCTTATTTTTACTGAGCCACTGAAAGTAGTCCCGATTAGACAAATTGATATCTGGTGCAGGAAAGGACCGTGTGAAATTAATTACATTTCCATCACGGTCTACAAAAGTAGCGACATCAATCAATGGATTTGTTTTCGTTTTATCCAAGAGCGCCTGATGCAACTCCCTTGACGATGCAAACTGTGCATACGAAACATCACTTTTCAGATGTTCGATTTTTAATAAATCAATGATGCTATCCAAAGCAGTGTTTGCCGAAAACATGACCTGACCTGAGTGCTCCGCCAGGATGAGGGACAGGTTTTCTGTTCTTTTTGTCCAGTCATCAATACTTTTTTGACGTAAAACATATACGTAAACAGATGAGGTTATCAGCACAATAAACGTGAGCAAACAGCCCGCGAGTCTGATCGAAGAATTATTTTTTAACTCAACTGAATTAAGCATTGCTTTCTTTAGTGAAAATACTAAACCATTCCACCATCGTGCAATGGAAATATATAAATTCTATTGCTATAAAGATAGATGGAATTGGTTGGTGTAGGTATAAGCTGTGCAGAGTGCTTAGTTACTGCATTATCTGGCCGACTTTTGCAGTTTATGCATGTAAGTCTGTCGTCTTTGAACGACAGACTGCACCTTATGCTTACAAAAAATAGCACTCATCAACAGCGCGCAATTTTTAGATATGTATTAAGAATGCTACAACGGCAATCTTTTATATTTGTTTCCGCATGAATTTTCATTTCCATTAAGACATAATCATGGCCACCCGAAAGCTGCAAGCATCAGCACCACCCTTAGTATTTGGTGGAAGATCATCGTCTACCAGTCACTCAACAGAAAAGCTATTACAAACAATAAAGAAATCCTTGCCCGGGACTAAAACATGTCATGCGATGCAAGTCGGTGAACCGCATTTCAATAGCAGCTGTTCTGTCGTTGTAAATGGATTAAAACTACTTGCGGTATCTTGTTCGCCTGTACAAATTACAGCGTGCGAGGACGCAAGCACAATACTGATGATTCCATTTTCAGGAAATGGCATCATGCATTCTGAAGGAAAAACGATTCGCTGGAAGGCAGGTTCTGCTGCAGCATGGTTACCAAGTTGCGAGATAATTGACGAAGGCGGAGCGAGATCTGCACTTTTTATTAATCTGGATCCGAATCGTATTGAGCGAGTGATGCGGGTCATGCTTGGTAAGAATCCAGATGAGCAACTGCCTCATGAACGTCATGAGCCACGCGAACTACTGGTACAAGTTGGACGCGTCTCATTTGAGACAATATTCCGTCAATTTTCAAGTGTAATTGACCAATTCATACTCCAACCTGAATTACTGGAATACAGCGGTATTGATGATAATTTTTATCGTAACGCAGCCATGATGAGGTACCCAGAATTATTTTTAGGAGAGGACGAGTCCACTCTTGGCACAGATTTCGCGAGACGTAGACTTGATCGTATTTGTCAATATATCCAGGCAAATCTTGCTGAATCAATTACGCTGACAGAACTCGAACGAATTGGTTTTATGTCTCGACGCAATCTACATTATGCATTCCAAAATCGTTACGACTGCACACCGATGCAATGGGTTCGACAAGAACGACTCACTCTTGCCCATAGCTTCTTAGTCATGGCGAGCGTAGGTACTACTGTTACAGATATTGCATATAAGTGTGGCTTTGCAAAATCCACAACTTTTTCTGAGTATTACAACAGGAGATATGGTGAGCTGCCCTCAGCGACATTGAATCATGCGCTATCACGTTAATATTCAGTAAGGTTAATTGCTAATTTATTTCTCTATTTTTGCACTGTTTGGAATGAGCTTGCGAAAACAGGGTCGCACAGCCTAACTAATGACTTCAAAATAAGAGTGTCTATATACCGACACTTTTATGGCCCATACAACCCCTGCCGACCACCTGCCGTCCCTCGCTTTTGGTAGGCGATATTCCCATATAGACGATACCGCACAGGAGATGGAAAAGCGCTTGCGCTCGTTCATACCTGGTTTGCAGGAGTGTGGGTCATTGAAGACCGAGAGTGGATTCAAACATCGCTCCTCTCACGTCACGCTAAATGGACTCACACTTCTATCCACAGCCAGTACGCCCGTTCGCATAAATTACAGCCGAGCAACACTATGCTCACTTTTAGTGCCAATCGTCGGCCAAACGAAAATCATTGCAGAAGGTATCGCGTTACATTGTCAACCAGGCTCAATGGCTGCATTTGTTTCGAATTGCGCACGAACTGAAATAAGTGAAATGCGATCACTGCTGATGATCGGTATCGATCCAAATCGAATTGAGTCAGTAGTCAACATTATGCTTGGATGCTCAAATGAGAGGCAATCTGCACTTGATCTATTCACACCACGTGAGATCAGTCTTCAAATTGGCCGTGTGTCATTCGAAATTATATTCAGGCTTATCAATACGGCATTAGATCAATTTTTAGTTGAACCTGATTTTTTAGAAGTATCAGGTTTGGATGACTATATTTATCGCAACATAGCAATGATGTTGCATCCAAAGATCTTCTTGAGTCAAAGTGTAGAAAAAATAGACCGTTTTTTTAGTCGACGTAAATTGGATTATGTTTGTCAGTACGTCGTATCCAGCCTGAGCGATCCAATCAGCTTATCGAGCATGGAAGAGATCGGGCAGATGTCAAAGCGCAGCTTGCATTATGCATTTCAAAGCAGATTTGGATGCACACCAATGCAATGGGTGCGGCAAGAGCGACTCACACTCGCACACAACAAACTATCTTCAACTCCGCATGGTATTTCGATTGCAGAAATTGCACTTTCTTGCGGTTTTCGCAGGCCCGCGCGATTTACTGATTATTACAACCATCGATATGGCGTGCTCCCCTGCGTCACCATGGCACGGACAACACAAAAGTGAAATTGATTCTCCTTATTGCATTTTTTGGTTAGGGCTTGCGGCTTTAGGGTCGCTCGTAATTTCATTCCCCTGCAGAATACATGCATAGGGTCACTCATGAAAGTGTGGATTGAATGATCAAAGATTCAATTATTAATTTGGAGTATTAAATCGTGATATCCGAAAAAGTTGATTACCGCATTCAACGTCAAGCTTCACGGCAGTGGCGCAGTCTAGTCGCGGCTCTTGCCCAGGAATGTACAACGCAAACCGAGCCAGTTGACCCGCGTGAGTTAATGAGACGCATTGGGGTGCGGTTTGGTACACAAACTCCACTTCCTCCTTGCGAAAATCTTGAACAGCTCGGCACGGCTATGCGTGAGGTATGGAAGGATATGGACTGGGGTCGTGTTGTTCTGGAAGAGAATGCAAATTCGCTCAGAATTGTTCACCATGACTCTAATCATGGAAGTTTGCTTGCAACGGCATTTGGCGAGACAACCGCCGCCTGGGCACCAGCGTTTCTTGAAGGCACATATCAAAAATGGTTAACGAGCCTGGGAGCCAGTGATTCCTTGCGTGTGACACAGGTCGGCGAGCCTGATGAGTTTGGCAGTGTTGAGTACCAACTAAGCGTCTGACCCATATAAACGTAAATCATGTGCATGTGATCATCTAACAGGTTGTGGTAATGAAATCCTCTAATGACATCGTAAAGCTCTATCAACTACTGGGCCAAAATCCTGATCGATACCATGAGATTGTCCGTGATGAAGCTCTTACGCGGGCCATACAAAGATGGCCATTGCTGAATGCGATAGAAAATTCAGATTTCGAACCTCCGCCAGTTTTGAATGTCGAACACACACAGAATCAATCATTCGATGTCAGTCTTGCAGAGCAGCCACCCATGCTATCTGCTGGGCCTAATCATGAAATTGAAAATATGGAGACTGGACAAGTCCTGATTGAACAGGATCCTGCAGTTAGCGGTATTTTCATTTCTCAGCTAGAGCGCATAGATTTTATAGTCCAGGTCGACACACACGCAATGTCATTGGTTGAGCCTAAGTCCCTTCAATCCTTATTTTCCAGACTCGCAGGTTCAGCTAAGTCAACAGAAAATCTTATACCCAAAAGCAATTCTATTTTCTCTGACCGGTTAAAACGAACTTGAAAATAATAGCGATCGCTTCAGGTAAAGGTGGAGTTGGAAAAACAACTATCAGTGCAAACCTATGTATGTTTTTTCGACAACAGGGAAAGGAAGTACTTGGCGTTGATCTTGATCCCCAAAATGGCCTCTGCTTACACTTTGGACTCTCACCTCGTCATATAGGCGGGCTCTCGCGCGCCACACTCGCAGCAGACGCATGGAGCAACAGCATTACGCAATGTCCTACCGGAGACTATGTATTACCTTATGGACTCGTGTCAGAAGATGATCGGATCAGTTTTGAGCAGGCACTTCAAAGCAATCCATACTTACTAAGTGAGCAACTATCTAGACTGGAAATTACTCAAGATTCGATAGTGATAATTGATACCCCACCTGGTGCCTCTGTTTATCTTACACAGGCGTTGATGGCTGCGAACGCCGTTCTCGTTGTAGTGCTTGCTGATGCAGCCTCGTACGCTACGTTGCCAAAAATGATCGGACTCATCCATAAATACTGTTCCGTTCGAAATGATTTTCTTGGTCAAATGTTTTTGATCAATCAAGCAGATCGTATTCGTCAGTTGGCCGGAGATGTCATGGATTTAATTCAAATGAAACTTGCTGATTACCCGATCGCGATCATTCATCAGGATCAATCTATTCCTGAGGCATTGGCACGCGGCGAGGGCCTGATGGATTACGATCCTTTGTGTCGTGGAGTTTTTGATATGAAAGCCTGCATAGATAAAATCAATCAATTGATTGAAGATGCACATTCGGTACAAGCATTGTGAGTGTTCGAAAATTGCAGAACAATATACCTGTACGTGTGCATAAATGGGCTTCAAAATTTACTGATTCTGTCATATGGAACAGTAAGTTTTTTCGCTACTGTGCAGCACTCCTGTCGATCATAATGTTGTGCATTGTGATTGCCGTTCCACTGAACCTCTATCAGCAAGGAATTTTTGGAGTAGTAGCTTTTTATATTGCCTTGAAAATTCGTAGCTTTCCATGGGGTCGAGGTGGCATTCTTGTATTAATTGGAATTTCAATTGTCTCAGCTTGTCGTTACATTTTTTGGCGCATTACCCAAACGCTTGATTTCGATACATGGCTTGGTGCCGTGTTTGGATATACCCTATTACTAGCAGAGCTTTTCGGATTTACCTGCCTGCTACTTGGATACGTACAAACAGCCTGGCCACTTCAACGAAAATTTGTTGTTATTGATATCCCCGTAGATGATTGGCCAACGGTTGACGTCTTTATTCCTACGTACAACGAATCACTGTCTGTAGTGAGACTGACTGTTCTAGCTGCGCTGACTATCGATTGGCCTGCTGAAAAGTTACGCGTCTTCCTGCTGGACGATGGACGACGTGACGAGTTTCGAGACTTTGCAAGAGATGCCGGCGCGATTTATATCACGCGTGACAACAATCACTTTGCCAAAGCAGGAAACTTAAATGAGGCGTTAATAAAAACGTCAGGCGAGTACGTAGCAATTTTTGATTGCGACCACATCCCAGCCCGATCTTTCTTACAAATCACGATTGGATCATTTTTAAAAGATTCAAAACTGGCAATGATACAGACGCCTCACTTTTTCTATTCGCCTGACCCTTTTGAAAGAAACCTCAAAACATTCCGGATCGTTCCTAATGAAGGTGAGCTATTTTACGGACTTGTACAGGATGGAAATGACCTCTGGAATGCTTCATTCTTTTGTGGTTCATGTGCCGTACTTCGGCGCGGGCCTCTTATTGAAATAGGCGGCGTAGCAACGGAAACAGTGACCGAAGACGCCCATACTGCACTCAAATTGAGCCGAAAGGGATACAACCTGGGGTACCTTGCCATCCCACAGGCAGCAGGTCTTGCGACGGACAACTTGGCCAGTCACATTGGACAAAGGATCCGCTGGGCTCGAGGCATGGCACAGATATTCCGAATAGACAATCCACTTTTTGGTCGGGGTTTAACGCTTGGTCAACGCTTGTGTTATTTGAATGCAATGATGCATTTCTTTTATGGATTGCCTCGTCTGATTTTCTTAATCGCTCCATTTGCATATCTTTATTTTGGAGCACACGTTTTTAACGCCACGACTCAGATGGTACTCGTGTATGCATTGCCTCCAATTTTTCTTGCGAGTGTGACCAACTCAAAAATTCAAGGCAAGTTTCGTCATTCATTCTGGAACGAGGTCTATGAAACCGTCCTCGCTTGGTACATCACACTTCCAGTATTGCTTGCATTGATCAGTCCTAAGCTTGGAAAGTTCAACGTTACCGCAAAAGGCGGAATGATCGAAAAGGAGTTTTACGATTGGAAAAGAGCATGGCCATACATTGTGCTCCTATCTTTGAACCTAATTGCGATCGGCTTTTGCATTGCAGAACTGGTTTTTGGAAACGGAGAGAATTTGACTGCAGGCATTAATGGCATCTGGGTCCTCTACAACACAGTCATTTTGTGTGCAAGCGCTTATGTCGCGAACGAATCCAGACAAATCAGACAGACACCAAGAGTTAAAGCTATTTTTCCAGCTACCCTTACTCGAAATGATGGCCATACGATGATCTGCGAGACATATGATTTTTCGAGTATCGGACTGGGTTTGACACTTCCAGACGGAATAAATCTTTCAAGTTTGGAAATCGGCGAGCCTGTTCATGTCTCAATTTTTCGTGATAGTAAGGAATCCGTATTTCCAGGTTGGATTACCAAATCAGGCAATTCTATCGGTATCCATTTTGATTCTAAGTTTAGCCTGGAACAACAAAGAGATTTAGCACAAATGACATTTGGTCGGGCGGATACCTGGGCATACATGTGGGGGAAAAGCGAAACGGATTCTCCCTTACGATCCTTCAAGCAAGTATTTACTTTTGGTGCGCTCAACATGGTTCATTTAATCCTTAAAGGCTTTATGAGCTCATCCGTTAAGCGCTGACCGGCCCATCATAATCAAGACCGCCCTTCCCTACATGAGTCACCAATGATAGCCAAGTATAAAAGTAACTCTTTTATTGACCATACATGCACAATTTTTTTGTGCAGCATGATCGCAGTAATAAGCAATAGTTTTTTTATTCAATATGCACACGCCCAGTCAGGCATTCCAGCGCCTGTAGCCAAGGCGAGCAATCAGTCGGCTGACTCAGATGGTCTCACACGAACTCTCTCTTATTCACTAAGGCAGTTAGGTGCGATCAACTCGATGAATCTTCGTGGAGTTGATGGCAGAGATACCGTTAAATTCAATATCCGTACAGATGAGGTGATTTCTAGTGCAGCATTGAAATTGAGCTATGCATTTTCGCCTGCACTTCTTGATGATGCTTCCCAGCTGAATATCCTCATTAATGGGGATGTAGCAGCAAGCATTCCGCTAGATCAGGGTCAAGGGGGCAATAATATTGAACGTACTGTTTCCTTGCCTATAAAATTGATTACTGACTACAACCTGCTGACATTGCAGCTGATTGGTCGCAGTTCGATGCAGTGCGAGGATCCAACAAATACCGCGCTATGGGCAAACATTAGTAATCGTAGTGTCCTAGAGCTGACTACGCAGAAAATTATTCTTCCAAATGATCTGACATTATTGCCCGTTCCATTTATGGATCCACGCGATCCACATCCTCTGGAGCTGCCTTTTGTCTTTTCAGGAATAGTCTCTAATGGCTCGCTCGAAGCTGCCGGCATGGTGTCTTCGTGGTTTGGAGCACTAGCTGGATCTAGGGGCGCTCGATTCCCTGTTTCCTTAAATACCATCCCTTATAAGGGAAACGCAGTAGTCATCCTCCAGGGCAGGCCCAACATTCCTGGTGTTCAGCTACCACCCTTGTCCGGTGGGATGGTGTCAGTCATTACGAACCCGAATGATCGTTTTGGAAAACTTTTACTGGTCATGGGGCGTGATCCGGCTGAACTTAAGCGTGCAGCGTCTGCACTGACACTTGGTCAAAAAACATTATCAGGGCAAAGCTCTTCCATCACGACACTCCAAACGCTATCTCCACGCAAGCCATACGATGCACCCAATTGGATTCCTAGTGACCGGGCTGTCAAATTTGGTGAGCTAACTACAACAAAGTCACTGAATGTCTCAGGCTATGACCCAGGTCCGATTCGTATCAACATGCGCGTTCCACCTGATCTCTATAGCTGGAAGGATTCTGGTGTACCCGTTCAACTCAACTATCGATATACACCACAACCTAACTCTAAGAACTCATCTTTAACAGTCACGATTAATAATCAGTTACTCAAGACGTTTCCTTTGTATCCGATTGATCGCTTAACCCAAGATCACAGTTTGCTGGGACAAGCGCGCTCGCTCTTTGCAGTGGATGGAATGCTACTCGATAGAGTTCAGACTGATGAGACATTGCCATTGACTGGAAAATTGAGGATCCCTCTAACAATGTTATATCCGCGTTCTCAATTACAGCTTCGTTACATGTACGACTATGTTAAATCGGGCGAATGTGGTGAGATCATTATTGATAATGTTCTTGGAGCAATTGAGACTGATTCAACATTGGATATTTCAGGTTTTTCACATTTTATTTCAATGCCTGATTTACGCGTATTCCATACGAGCGGCTTTCCCTTTACCCGCATGGCTGATCTTTCGCAAACTGCCGTTATCTTGCCTGATGCCCCAAGTTTGCAAGAGTACGCAACATTTCTTGAAGTGCTGGGCCGTCTTGGTGATTCAAGCGGCTACCCTGCTACTTCTGTTGTGGTGACACAGGGCTCTAAAATTACCGCAGTTGCTGATAAAGACCTGTTATTGATTGCTTCTGGAGTGAATCAGCCCTTACTCAAGCAATGGGCCTCTTCTCTACCAGCCAGTTTAGGCGGGACTCAGCGCTTTTCGATATCCGACTTGGTGTACAAAACGCGCAACCTCTGGAGTGCAGACCCACAGGACAACGAAAAACATGCCCGTTCTGAAATCACGTTCAGTAGCGTGAGTGATGGTGCACTGATTGCTGGATTTGAATCACCACTGAAAAGTGGCCGCAGCGCAGTTTTAATATGGGGCGCGGAAGCACAAGGTTTGAGAGATAGCGTCAGTGCACTGATTGGTGGAGACGACTATGAACGCACGGTTGAAGGCAGTCTCGTCAGAATTCGTGCGATGCAGGTCGATCCTCTTGTCTCCGAACAAACCTATCAGGTGGGGCGCCTAGGCGTACTGGATCGTATCCAATGGATCTTATCCAGGAACCTTTGGCTGTTTATGCTTTGTGCGATGGTAAGTGCGTTACTGCTGGCTATGGTTGCCTATGTCTTTTTACGGGCGTTGGCAAGACGTCGGACTCTTCTTGCTGAAGGCAGCTCGAGCAATGCTGATCTTTAACATGAGACGGAATCTGGCGGTCATTAGTTTTATAAAATTATTAATGTCTTTTCTAACGCTTGTTGTGATTGGCTTTTTACCTGTTGCTACTGCTTCCACAGGTGTATGTCGCACTGAACAATGGCCACTCTGGTCGGTATTTGTCAACAGCTTTGTCACACTCGACGGAAGAGTCATTTATTCCATCCCACCAAAGGCTGACACGACCTCAGAAGGACAAGCGTACGCAATGTTCTTTGCTTTAATAGCGAATGACCCCGCCAACTTTGACAAAATCTGGGGATGGAGCGTTCATCACCTTTTTGCCGACGACCTTGATAATAATTTGCCTGGCTGGCTGTGGGGAAAGGCTGATGACGGAAGTTGGAAAGTTCTTGATACAAATTCAGCTTCCGATGCTGACATGTGGTTTGTTTATGTCCTGCTCGAAGCAGGACGCCTATGGCAGCGAGCCGATTACATCCGAGATGCTCAAAAAATTCTTTCTTCAATTGAAAAAAATGAACTCATCGCACTTCCTGACTTTGGAAGCATGCTATTGCCTGGAAAAGTTGGGTTTGTCTTGGCTAATAGTACGTGGCGACTCAATCCTAGCTATTTACCGATATCTGTAATACGACGTCTTGCTCAAGTTCGTACAGATAGTCCCTGGAATGAAATTGCTGCAAACACCGCAAAGCTAATTTCATCAGTCAGCCCCAAGGGATATATTGCTGACTGGGTCCGCTTTCAGGCTATCGATAAAAAATCACCCCAGTTTGTACAAGATGAAATTGATGGGCCTCGCGGAAGCTATGACGCCATTCGAGTCTATTTATGGGCAGGAATGACTGCAGTCGAAGATCCTCTTGCTTCTCAAATTATGAAGTCTCTCCCTGGCATGTTGAACTCGACGGCCCTGAATGGTGCGCCTCCAGAATCTGTTGATGTTAATACAGGCGTTACTTCAGGGGTTGGTCCTTACGGGTTCTCTGCTGCGTTATTGCCTTACTTACATTCACTGGGAGCGACGCAAGTCTTTGATCAGCAACTTGCACGTTACAGAAAAATGCTTTCAGCGTCATTAATCTTCCAGGAGGGGAATCAAAAGCCACCGGTTTATTACGACTATTCATTGAGTCTTTTTGCGCTGGGCTGGGTCGAGAACCGTTTTCGATTCTTAAAAGATGGGCAAGCAAAATTTAATTGGGAGCAGTCATGTTTTTACCCCCCCGTTCAGTAGCTCTGGGAATCATTCTTGCACTATCTCATCCCGTCAGCTTTGCACAGGATGCTGCGATTCAGACCTTGATTGATCAGGGTCAGTATTGGCAAGCCAAGGGAGACGCCGAGCGTGCAGCCCAGGCCTGGAATA
>CANCOC010000154.1 GCA_947379755.1 Alcaligenaceae bacterium
TAATAACCTCACCCAGCGTTTATCAATGCCAAGGATTTCTCCTTGTAGGGGTGAAGTCAACAAGTCACGAATAGGTTCAAGTGTGGAATATGGAACACACATGTGGATTTCACCACTAGAGGTTCCTAATTCAACCGTAAAGGTTGTGATCACTACGATTTCATTGGGTGTGGCAATATTGGCAAACTGTGTATTCATCTCAGAACGAATAAATTCAAACTCAATCGGATAGACAGGCTCCCATGATTTTGAATATGTCTCAAACATGATATCCAACACACGTTGAATAATCCGGTGTTCGGTCTGCGTAAATTCACGACCTTCTACACGCGAATGAAAGCGACCATCACCACCAAACATATTATCAACGATCAAAAAAACCAGGCTGGGATCCATGACAATGAGGGTTGTGCCACGCAATGGCTTCATCATCACAAGATTCAGGTTGGTCGGCACAACAAGATTACGGATAAATTCGCTGTATTTACAGGTCCGAAGCGGACCCGGAGAGACTTCAGCAGTCTGTCTTAAAAAATTAAATAAACCAATCCTGAAAAACCGAGCAAATCTCTCATTAATAATCTCCAGGGTTGGCATTCTTCCGCGAACAATCCGTTCCTGGGTCGCCAGATTGTATGGCCGTGCCTCCACATTCTCAGAGACCTTGTATTCAATATCTTCATCATCTTCAGCACTCTTCAGGAGTGCATCGACTTCAAGCTGAGAAAGGAATCCTTCTGCCATGTTTGACGCTCAATTATTGGATGACGAATGATGTAAAAAATACATCACTCACATTCTGCTCAGAATCTGAGCCAGAAAATGGCTTATTTATTTCATGAAGAATCGCATTTTGCAGTAATTTTTTTCCCTCGACCGTACTGATTGACAAGGGTGTCTTACTTGAGACAACGGAAATTATGCGGTGCCGTATTTCAGGCATATGCTGCTTAATGATGTCAACATCTTTGTCATCATCCAAATGCAAACTCATCACAATTTGCAAATACTGAGACTGATAATCTTCTTCGGGCTGAAGATTGACCGTAAAGGATTCAAGTTGCAAAAAAACAAGTGCCTTGGCTGGTTTAGCCTTACTCGGAGCAATCACTTCTTCTTGCGCAGCTACGGGCTTGAGAAAATAGAAACTAACCCCAGCAGCGATCATGACCAATACAATAATTAAAGCGCCAATCAGTACGTATTTTTTTGATGTTCCACTTTTACCCAGGTTCGCTTCAATAGTGGCTTCTGCCATGTGATTCTCCACAACGATAAACAAGTGAAATTATCGAATAATTTCACTTGTTTATATGCGCAGAACAGAAGCACCTTTAGCACCTAAACTGGACGTTCAATCCTTGTAGATGAAAAATGAGGTATCAAAGTTTGCCTAACAAGAAGCTAAGCAAAAGTATCCACTCTGCCCCGAAGTATAGGCATCACCTGCCCAACCAGGACTTGATCTGCATGCGTGCCTGTATCCAAGCTTTTTGCCAGATTTGACTGGCGTAATGATGCAACACCAATGCCAACCTGACCTGATGTTGATTGCTGCTGGCGATCTTGCGAACTGACGTTTGCCTGCCCAAGCGCAATACCTGACTGCCCCATCATGTCGCGCAAAACCTGCACTCCATCCAGCAACGCTTGCCTGACGTCAGGATTATCTGAAATAAAAGTTGCATTCGCTGTTTGATTATTGACATGAATAACAACTTGTAATGGCCCGAGGTCAGGTGGATTTAACGTGAAGGTCGCAGACTGATCTGAACCAGCCACCATCCAGACAACCTGCTGACTGACTTCACGAGTCCAGCCTGCTGATCCGAAATAAGATGGAATGCTATTTGCAGCACTAGGGAGAAATGATGCAGGCACCGTCGCGGCGGGTATGGGCGCCACAGTCGAGGGCATAACAGGCGTATTCAGTTCAATAGCTTTTTCGAGTGCCATGAGCATGCTCGAACCAAAATCATCGCCCTTCACCAAGTTTTGATTTTGTACCCCACTTTCTGCAACCATACTCGATATTTCATTTTTAAAGCCTTGCGTCGTCAGGCTGTTTACTGTCGCGTCAAAATAACTGAGCGGACTTTGTTCACCGAGTTTATCTGCAGACCCAGCAGCAGGCTGGGCAGATACACCTGAAAAGAATTGCCCCCCAGGAACATTGACAGATACATTCCCCATTTGAGGGATATTTGCCTGTAGACCGAGATCCTGACTACATGACTGAGCATCAAAACCGGTTGCCTGGGGCACATCAACATCAGGTGATTTTTTTTTGTCAATCGTACTTCGATGTTTATGCTCATCACGTGAGTGCCTGACGGGGGATGGGTTCACGCCCTCCTCTGCAGGAGTCCTTGACGATTGACGATCATCGTTAGAACGCGTCTGTCTCAAGCTGTTGGTCATCACCGCTTTAAATTCAGCCCCATCTGTGACTGACGCTGGATTCTGATTTGTATCAAAACTACCCAACTCTGAACTATACCTGACAGATCTTATATCAATCATGATGAACTGACTGCTTCATCATCAATACTGCGCTGCGAGCATTGGCGAACTCGTCGGTTGACTTCTGATCTTTCTTTAACGCGATGACATCGGCTTTTTTACCCGCACGCTCGATTAGTACGTCATAGCTCATTTTCTTTCTTTGACACTGCTGCCAGATCACGGTTAACTGTTGCGCCATTGTCTGCCACTCCTGGATGATCATCTCCTGTCGCGTAATGGAGCGATCCAGGTTATAGATAAAATTCTGATGATTTTGCAAACTGGCAACACTCATTCCATTGGACATAGACACTGCATTTTGCTCTAAATATTCCAGGCGGTATGACTGTAATTTTAATTTTTGATCTTTAGCGCTTAATGTCTGTATGTTTTGCTTTGAAAGACATTCTGCAGCGCGATCAACTGAGTTGGAGGCAATTTTTTGCAAAGTTTGCATTGAACTTGATATCAAAGCCATGGCTGATTGCATCCGTGATTAGGCACGCTGTTGTAGATCGGAAAAAATACTCGTCAACTGATAAATGCTTTTTTCAATATCCGCACATTCTGTAGCGTCCTGCTGTAAAAAATGGTCAATTGAAATGTGTTTCTGAATGGCCTCATCCAGAAGTGGGTCACTACCTGCGGCATACGCACCAACATTAATCAACTCAACGCTGCGGTTATATTTTGACTTTAATAGCTTCAGACGGCGTGCGATACGTTGATGTGCGGGCGAAACAATATTATTCATGACGCGGCTAATGGACTGTTCAATATCGATCGCAGGATAATGTCCACTCTCAGCAAGCCTGCGATCCAGGACAATATGACCGTCAAGAATGGCACGTGCGGCGTCTGCAATTGGATCCTGTTGGTCATCACCTTCTGTGAGGACCGTATAAAAGGCGGTGATAGAGCCTCCTCCTTCCTGCCCGTTTCCTGCACGTTCGACCAGAATTGGCAACTTAGCAAACACCGAAGGCGGATAACCTTTTGTTGCAGGAGGCTCACCAAGCGCTAAGGCAATTTCGCGCTGCGCCATGGCATAACGTGTCAGGGAATCCATGATCAATAGAACATGCTTTCCCTGATCGCGAAAATACTCTGCAATCGTGCATGCATATTTAGCACCTTGCAGTCGCATGAGCGGCGGCACATCCGCGGGTGCCGCCACAACCACAGCGTGAGAAAGTGTATCTTCGCCAAGAATTGTTTCGATAAACTCTTTAACCTCCCGCCCACGTTCACCAATCAGACCAACCACAATCACATCTGCATTGGTATAGCGTGCCATCATGCCAAGCAGGACACTTTTCCCAACACCTGAGCCGGCGAATAAGCCCATGCGCTGGCCTCGTCCGATCGTGAGCATGCTATTGATTGCTCGAACCCCGACATCAAGTACTTTTTCTATTGGGGCACGACTCAGTGGATTCAGTGGTTGTGCGTTAAGCGCCGCAAACTGCGTAGTATTCAAAGGCCCAAGATCATCCAGCGGACGTCCTGTAGCATCCAGCACCCGTCCAAGCAACGCATCCCCCACCGGCAAATAACCAGTTCCAGGCTGCGCGTCTGCTCCTTGCATGGCATGTTGTGGGTTGCGCTTTAAATCGATACTCTGTTTGGCCGTGATTTTGGTGGCGGGACCTATTCCTTCGATGCTGGCTTGAGGCATCAACAGTAGTCGATCCCGATCAAATCCGACAACCTCCGCATCGACAGAGCTACCATCTGGAAGGGGAATGCTGCACAAACTGCCTATGGGCAATTGCAGGCCAATCGCCTCAATAATTAACCCTGTCACTTTTGTAATACATCCTGAAATATCTATAGTGGCAACATGATTTAGGATGTCGCTACAGTTTTTAAAATAGTTTTTACATATTTTTTCATCACTGTCATTCTGCACAACATCCTGCGTGCCACGTTCTGAAAGATGGAGCTGCTCGGATTCAGATGCTGTCATGATTCATCAGCCATTCATTGTTCTGACCCAATGCTTCACTCAATTTTTTCCATCGTGACTCATTGGTCACATCGACCTCATTGGCCAAGGTCGATATTTTGCATCCTCCCTGACTGATCGCTGGATCCTCAATAATGATCCACTCAAGATCATCCGTATCTGCATGCATATGGACAATACGGGCATCATCCGGATTCAGCAGAATCTGAATGGGCAATTTGATAGAAGGGATCAACCGTATCGCATCTTTTATAATCGGCAGAATCATTTCAGGATGTGTTTTGATCTGTATCTTGATCATTGCCTTGCTGATATCGAGCGCCAGGCTCAGCAAATCTTGTGCCACGCGCTCACTTTTTTTACTCATGGCCTGACTGAATGACTGGGCCAGCTGTTGCAGCACCAGTCTGTCGTCCATCATTTCATTTTGTATTAACTCCTGCCCTGCACCATACCCATCTTTTTGTCCGCGTGCATAACCATCGCGATACGACTTTTCAAGGATGTATTTAATATTGTCACTCATAAATTTGGCATCTGAAATTTGATCTGCCGAGTCACTTTTTTTATAAATATTTTGAATATAAGATTGTGAATGTACATCAGACATATTCATCGTCCCCTGATTTTCCAGCAAGAACAATCGTTCCTTCATCAGAAAGTTTACGAACAATTTGTAATATTAATTTTTGCTGAATTTCCACCTCAGACAATTTCACAGGGCCTTTTGTTTCGAGATCTTCTTTCAACATCTCAGCTGCGCGTGTTGACATGTTTTTAAATACTTTTTCGCGCATTGCCTCAGTTGCGCCTTTCAAGGCAACGATCAACGACTCGGACTGGACTTCACGCAAAATAATCTGGATCCCGCTATCGTCAATGCCAACGATATCGTCAAAGATAAACATTTCATCCATGATTTTTTGTGCCATATCACTGTCATACTCCGTCAATCCGGTCATGACGGTTGCTTCATTTTCACCACTCATGTAATTCATGATCTCGGCAGCAGCACGTACTCCGCCTATTTGTTTTTTATTCAGATTTTCATTACCGGTCACAATTTTTGTCAGGACGCTATTGAGTTCTTTCAATGCGGCTGGTTTCACGCCATCCAGCGTTGCGATCCGTAACATCACATCCTGACGCAGTCGGTTGTCAAAAAACCCAAGGATTTCGGATGCCTGATGCGGCTCAAGATGTACGAGAATTGTTGCGACAATCTGTGGATGTTCACTGCGGATTAAATCAGCAACAGTCTGACTATCCATCCACTTTAAACTTTCAATGCCGCTTGCGTCCCGGCTTTGTAGAATTCGGTTTAACAATCCTGGAGCAATATCTTCACCCAAAGCTTTAGTCAGGACGGAGCGGATATATTCGTCTGAATCATGACCATATGAGGTTTTATCCTCTGTTGCCAATTTGAAGGCAATCAGGGAGTTTGCGACCTGCTGGTGATCCACACTACTGAGTGTCGCCATCGCGGCCCCCAACTTCTGTACCTCGCGCGGCCCAAGGTGCTTCATGACTTCTGCGGCCTCATCCTCACCGAGTGCCAACATTAGTATTGCTGCGCGCATGATGCCATCCTCAGCCATTGCCACTTACCCAAGAGGTCACAACTTTGGCAACTAGCTTGGGATTATCCCTCGCAAGAAGTCTTGCTTTATCCAGATCCTGCTGATAGGCGATTTGTGCATGATTGATTGCAAGAACCGTATCCGATCCCGTTGGATCACCGCCTGGTTCTGTGTCCATGCCAATCAGTTTGGCTGATGCGGGAGCTGCGAGCAGCTTGGCCACCATGGGCTTTAACGCTCGTTTATAGAGCATATACAGCACAACCAGGCCCAATAGAAGTTTTGCGCCATCCTTTAGCAACTCAATATATGTCGTATTTTTCCAGACTGGAATTGATTCTATAATTTCAATTTTTTCGGGTGCGAACGAGGTATTCACCACACTCAATGAATCACCGCGTGCCTCACTGAAACCCATGGCTTGCCTGGCCAGATCATTAATTTGTTTTTTTTCATCATCCGTTAACGGACGTGATGTTTGTTTACCCTCTTTATCTGTTTCCTGGCGATCATTGACAACGACGGCAACTGTCAGTCGTTTGATCCCGCCACTGTATTTCTGTGTATGACGTACAGTTTTATCAACTTCATAATTAGTCGTCGAATTTTTTTGTGAGTTGCCTGACGTTCCAACAGGCGCCACTTTTGAATCAACGCCTGCTACTTGCCCAAGAGGTTCAGTGCTGATCGGTGCAGTACCACTTGCAGGTGGTTGATTACTCAGCGCACCAGGCACACCTCCAGATGCGCTCACGGCTGGCAAATTCGATTCATTGCTTTGCAGGCTGCGTATCACCGCTGCATCAGGATTTTTATTAGGTTTAAATATTTCTTCAGCCTGCTCCTGGCTTGAAAAATCAACTTCAGCACTTGCTTGTGCGTGAATATTTTTAGCGCCTAACATCGGTGTAATGATGCTCTCCACACGCATCACGATATTTCGTTGAAGATCCTCGATGTATTTAATTTGACTAGGATCCACATAGTTGGGACCTTTTTTCTGAGTCATGTCCGATAACAGGTTACCGTTCTGATCTACGATTGCCACATTGGATATTGGCAAGTTTGGAACGCTGCTGGCTACCAGATGGATGATTGCACTCACTTGCCGTTCGTCAAGCGTGCGGCCTGCATGCAACCTGATCAACACGGAGGCTGTGGGTTTTTCCTGATCCCTCACAAAAATAGCCGCTTTAGGAATGGCTAGATGTACACGCGCATTTTCAATGACTGAAATTGCCTGGATACTTCTTTCAAGCTCGCCTACCAGGGCGCGCTGAAAATTCACTTGCTCTACAAATTGCGAAACCCCAAATTTTTGATTTTCGAGTAATTCAAAGCCTACATTGCCCCCTTTGGGTAAGCCCATTGAAGCAAGCTTCAATCGAACCTGATGCACCTGCTCTGCCGGAACAAGGATCGCACCCCCGCCATCAGAGATCTTATAGGGAATGTTCATCTGCTCAAGTACGGTCACAATCGAGCCGCCATCCTTGTCGCTATAGTTTGAAAACAGTACTTTAAACTTTGTTTCCTGGCTCCATAGCCAGAATGCAACCATTACCGCAACAACGGCTGCAATTCCAAACGCGAGCAGAATTTTGCGATTCAGGCCTTCAATTTGCTTCATCACTATTTCACAATCACAAGATCAGGTCCGCTGTACATTCTGCAAAAACTTAGCGTTCTCATCGATCAGATCCTTCGGTTACCTGAATAGTGAGGATGAGTATGGCGAATTTTCTACAATTCAATTGATTGAATAAGATTGCTTATTTCGCTCTGTTGTGAACACTCGGCCTGGATGAGCAGTGATAAATTACTCTCTATGGCAATTATGTAGAAATATTGATCATGAAAATTGGTGGAATTGATTCAGGTCGGATTGAGTCTATGCTGGCTCAGTTCAAAGCCGTAGCTGCGCAAAGGCCCGAGGGCTTTAGCGCAGCTGCACCCCTAAGTGCGCCTTCTCCCACCGCGGCCACCGAGACAGCATCAGGTATTGAACCACGTAAAAATATTCCTGCAATTGATTTTGCGGCGGCGCTCAAATCTTCTATGAATCAGGTAAATTCTAGCCAGACTCAAGCTGATAATTTGGGTAAAAGTTTTGCGCTTGGTAACGATAATGTCAGTGTGTCAGACGTCATGATTGCCAGTCAAAAAGCGAGCCTGTCACTCCAGGCTACTGTGCAAGTGCGTAACAAGCTCGTATCTGCTTACCATGACATCATGAACATGCAGGTTTAAGCCCGATCTGAGCTGTTTACCTTGACGTCGCCTCTCGTTCCATGCGGTGTAGCCAAACAAGAATCTCGGCAATTGCACGATAAAGTGCTAGCGGGATATTGTCATCCAGATCTACACGCATCAATAAGTTCACAAGTTCTGGTGACTGATGAACAAAAACTTTATTTTCATTTGCACGGGCAATAATCTGCTCAGCGACGACCCCACGGCCTTTTGCAATGATTCTTGGTGAAAAATCTCCCCGTGCATATGCAAGCGCAACGGCCTGCTGCACAGGTTTATTGCTGTTCATTGACTTGGACTTGCATCCGATTGAGTTCTAGTCCACATCCTTTGAGTGCAATACTCAAATCATGGGTGTTGCTTTTAAGTAGTTGCTCTGAGTCCTGACTCACCGTATCAATCAAGATAGACATCTGTTCATCACCAATACTCATCGTCACGGCCACCCTCCCAATATTCGGAAGCTCCAGAACTAAAGTAGTGGTGTAGGTGTTTTGTTCTGACGGTTGACCTTCCGAATCGCCTTTTGTTCGAGATTTTTTGGGCAAATATTGATCCCGGCCAATTGCCAGATCCATGGCCTGCCCTGACCAGACTTGACCAGACCAGCGAACGATATGTTGCTCATGCACGTCGAGTTGACTGGCTACAATATGCGTCGTATCAAAGCCTTCCTGATTTTGTGGCTCTTGCCTGATCAATTCAATCGAGCGTTTACCTAGAGTAAAGTCCGCCAGATGTGACTCGTAAAACAGTCCACTCAATGCGATGGACGCTTGCAGTTTTTCTGCAACTGCTTTTGGATGCGCAGGTAACAGGTTCACTGGCAAATCAACATGAACCACGCCAGTTTCGGATATATGGTTTAGATACAGATCGATCAAACCTGCCGTACGACTAATCTCTATATGCTCTGAGCGTTCATTTTGCGCAATGCCTGCCAGATAAGAAAAAGTGGGAACAGGTGTGGCATTCAGGTAAGTCAAGGAAATGGATTGGCCAGGCTCAACGCCTTGACCGAGCTGCATATTGAATAGTGCCTGATTGATTCGCACCGTAAAAGTATGGCTATCGACTCGAGACAGGATTTCACCAGCATACTGATTACCGGCGACAAATGATCCCGCACCCTGTTTGGTGCGCTCTGCCTCAATACCTAATACAGGCAAAATGCGTACGATCGGCTCTGGGCTAATCATAGCCAATCAATATACCTGTAAACTTGGTCATCAGGCATCCCGAGGATGTCTGCCTGATGCGGGTGTCATTAGGTACGATAGTCTTGACATCCATGGCTCATGAATATTTCGAATTTCTTTGTCGTTGCTCAAAATTTGCATTAAACATTCAACTTTTATTTTTTGTTGGTCTTGATTCAGCGGGAGCTGATTGCCGCGAACCGCTATCTGATCAATATGTTTCTGGCATAGATCTTCCAGCGCAGCCAATGTCTCCCAGTCGCCTTGACGAACCGCCAGCAACATTTCATTACTGATTTCAGTTACCGCTTCATACAGTGATGGCATTTCTTAAACACAGGTTAAGTACTGACTGATCGTATTTTGACAAGAAACAACAGACGTCTTTTATTGACATATGACAAGATATCCGAAAGTACCCTGGGTATGTCAAAAAGTTAACAACACTTTTCTCCTCCTGTTCAACGGATTGATGTTAAATATGTTTGACATCATGACTGTTCCAGGTTGACCAGAACTTTTATCTCATACTCAAAATCTGTATACATTGAAAATTTATCAAGCACTCTTATTTAAATACAGATACTGGCTCAGTTACATCAGCAGTCATTCTAAAAAAATTATTTTTTTATTAAAAAAAAGTAATTATCAAAACCTTCAGACTTTTGACATTATGCCGATCGGAATTTCCATGGCAACCATGGAAGGTGTGGTGTTTGATGTAAATGATTATTTTTGCCATCTGTTAGGATACACAAGGGACGAAATCTTAAAACTAGATCCCAAAGATTTTTTTTATTCGGAAGATCTTTTTACCAATCAAGAAATCATGCGTCAGATTCAGATTGGTTCGATTAACAAGATCAATGTACAGCAACGATTTAAGTCAAAATCAGGTAAAGCAGTCTGGGTCAATCTTAAAGTATCAATTGCCGAGCGAATCGGCTCACAATCGAGATATCTGCTGACATTGATTGAGGCAATTGACCTGAATGATGTGTTTTTGAATCAATCACTCACACCAGACGCACTCAATCTACCGAGCCTTGATTATGAAGCATTATTCAAATCTGCTCCAAGCTACTTTGCTTACTGGGGCTCAGATCTTAAAAATAATTTCTCTTCAATCAGTTATGCCGCATGGTTTGGTCTGAAACCGTCAGACATTATTTCAAAACATATTTCTGAAATTCACGGCCTGGTAAACAATAAGAGAGAGTACGCAAATATTCAAGCAGTCTTGCGTGGTGAAACGCAACAGTTTGAACGCACGCATATTTCCAGTGATGGTAAAAAAATTCAACACTCACTTGTGTTGTTAACGCCCAATATTATTGATGACAAAGTACACGGATTTTTTAGCAGCTTTACAAATGTGACGTCAATCAAGGAAGTTGAGTTAAAGCTGATTAAAAGTAACGCCTGGGCAAGAGATATTTTTAATCATCAGCCCGATTGCATTTTATCGGTTGATACGAAGGGAATCATCACAAACATTAATCCGGCCGGGCTCAAACTATTTGACGCAGGCAGAACCGATGAAATTGTTGGGAAACCCCTTTTAAGTCTAATCTCTACTGAATTCCAGAATGAGTACATTGAGCTACTTAGCTTGATGCCCGTTGGTGACTCAGCGAAACAAGAGCTCGTGATTACTGGCATGACAGGGATCAGATTGTGGGTCGAAATTCATGCAACCCCCATCAATGTCAGCAGCAATGATATCGGCTTCATTGTTGTCATCAAGGATGTATCAAAGCAAAAAATTAATATCGAAAATCTTGAGCTTTTTCGCACATGTATTGAGCGATCAAGTGACATGGTCCTGATCACGAAGGACGATAAACTTGTAGACGCGCACACCAACACCGTCATCTATGCAAACGCTGCCTTTGAACGTTACACAGGCTATACCCAATCTGACATTATTGGAAAATCACCCCGCATCCTTCAAGGACCTGCTACAGATATTTTCACACTACGTCGCATACTAGATGCCTTAGAGCAATCACTCCCTGCACATGAAATCCTGATCAATTACAAAAAGGATGGTACTCCATTCTGGAACGACATGGATATCATTCAGATTGAAAATGCATCAGACTCTATTATTACAAGAGTGGCAATCATGCGTGATGTCACCGAAATCAGAGATGCGAAAATATTTCTCGAACAGGCAAAACAAGCCGCTGAAGTAGCGAACAAGGCAAAAAGTGACTTTCTCGCCACAATGTCCCATGAAATTCGCACTCCGATGAATGGCATTATCGGTTTAACGACGCTGGCTTTGAATCAGCCTATTTCAACAATCATGAATGATTATCTGATAAAAATTGAATCGTCGAGTAAGGCACTCCTTTCAATTATTAACGATATTCTTGATCTTTCTAAAGTCGAAGCCGGCATGACGACACTGGACCTGTCGCCCTTTAGTTTATCCAAAACCATAGATCAGGTTTTTGATCTCTTTCAACCTGCTACGTTGAATAAAAAACTATTGTTTCGCCTGATGAAGTCTGATGATATTCCTGCGAGTCTGATCGGTGATGCTCCGAAATTACAGCAAATTCTTTTAAACCTGGTTGGTAACGCAATCAAGTTCACAGAAAAAGGGGAAGTCATCGTTCAGGTGAGCCATATTAGTTCGACAAATGTGTGGTCGCGCATTCGCGTGACAGTGATTGATACCGGCATTGGTATCCTTGATCAGGATATTCAAAAATTACTGACCCCCTTTAGTCAGGCAGACAACTCAATTTCCAGGCGATTCGGTGGCACAGGCTTGGGCTTATCCATTAGCGACAAGCTTCTGCAACTCATGGGGAGCGTCTTAAAAATGCGCAGCATCCCAGGGCAGGGTTCTACTTTTTACTTTGATATTGATTTAAAAGTCTCTGACAGTTCAGCACTTCAAAGTACGTATTTCAAGCGTGAAAATGTTTCTGGGCGCCTGACATCTGGGATCAGTACCTACAGCAAGTCGCTCATCGGCAAACGTATTCTAGTTGCGGAGGATAATCGGGTGAATCAGCAGGTTGTAACAGAGTTTCTTTTGATTGCAGGTGCAGTGGTAGATATTGCCAACAATGGAGAAGAAGTTTTAAATCTGCTTGAAAAGAATGCATATTCAGCTATTCTGATGGATGTGCAAATGCCAGTGATGGACGGCTTACAAACGACGAGAATGATCAGAGATCTACTCGATAATCATACCCTTCCCATTATCGGACTGAGTGCCGGGGTATCCTCTCAGGAAGAGGCGATTTGTTTCAATAGCGGTATGAATGATTTTATAGCGAAGCCAATTGAACCCATTAAGCTGATCAAATTAGTGAACGACTGGATTGAAAGAATGCCTCAGTTAGCTGATGACATTTTCGCGTATGACACGGTGTCAGATACTGCAGTAGAACCGATAAAAAAACGTGCTTCTGCAGATCACCCAGTAAGTCCTTTCAATGCGTTTGCCAATTTTGACATCAGAAACCTTACGTCGTTGATTGCGGATGAAGGAAATATCAAAAAACTGCTCAACATGTTTAATGATGAAATCAAGAATATTCTGCCAGGCATTACTGCGTTACTCAAAGAAAATGATCTGCGGGCATTGCAGTTCCTGATCCATGATCTAAAAGGTTCTGCTGCAACACTAGGCGCTAATGCCCTGTTTTCGGCAGCAGACATTTTAGATACGGACTTGAAAAATAATACATTTGACACCGACGATTATCAAAATTTTATTGTTACATTGACACTGGTTAAAAATGAATTAGATGCCTTTATTCAAAAAGAGCTACTCATTCAAGAGATATTGCCTGTCGATGAAAAATTAAATTCATCGCACCGCGCGTTGCTTGATGTCAAGATACTTATTGTGGAAAATAATCGTCTTGTCCAACAAGCGCTCCATGATCATCTTGTGCAACAGGGCGCATGTGTTGATCTGGCAAGCGATGGCCTTGAGGCAATGGAATTGTTATCCAACAAACCATTTGATGCAATTTTGCTGGATATTCACATGCCAGAGATGGATGGTTTGCAAGTCACGCGTAAAATTCGCAGTCACCCATCCCACCACTCACTTGCAATTATTGGAATGAGCGCTGATGCGACAGATGATGAGCGCGTCATTTACATGAATAGTGGAATGACTGACTTCATTATCAAGTCATCAGCACCAACCTTACTGATCGAACGGATTCGTTGCGCCGTTGAATTATCTACAAACAATCAGTAATCGATCAGTCAATCATATGATTTTTGATCGCATACAGTGTCAGTGCCGCGTTCGTGGTCATGTTCATTTTTTTTAGCGTTCTCGTACGGTACTCGCTGACTGTCTTGACTGATAACAGCATATGTTCAGCTATTTTTGTTACGCTCATACCTGTCGCGATCATCACCATAAACTGATGTTCACGATCTGACAATAGCTTATGCGGTGCGATCTCATCAGGCTGGCTGAGCTGGTCCGCCATCAAATCCGCGACAACCGGGCTAATATATTTTTTTTGTCCGACTACTCGATGGACAGCATAAATCAGCTCTTCGCTGGACGCACTTTTATTAATGTAGCCAGATGCCCCTGCTTTAAAAGCGCGGATCGCATACTGGTCTTCGGGATGTCCCGTTAAAATCAAGATGGGTATTTTTTTATTGTGTAAACGAATGGCCTTGGTCACATCAATGCCGTCTCGATCTGGCAGAGACATGTCCAGCAACAGGCAATCTATCTCTGTACTGTTTACCGCACTGATTGCTTCAGCACCATTTTTCAGTTTGGCAATGACTTCAAAGTTAGGTACGTGATTTAGCATGTATGCCAAGGCATCACGCAAGATCACGTGATCGTCCACCAGCACTATTTTTATCTTTTGCACGTATTAAACTTTAATCATTGAATGGTGTTAACTGAATACGGAAGTATGAGGCGTGCCAACGTACCGCCTCCCGCATCAGGGTGAATATCAAGTGTTGCGCCGATAAATTCCGCCTGCGCAATCATATTCATAATGCCGAATGTATTTTCTTTGAATCGAACGTGATTCTGAATTCCGTCGCCATTGTCTTGTACTTCAAGCGTGATGTGATGGTCAACATACTTAAGCCTCACGACTACATTGGTTGCCCGCGCGTGCTGGACGACATTGTCGAGCATTTCCTGGCACACTCTGCATATCGTAGATTCTGCATATTTTGACAGTTGAACTTGATCAAGATCCGTTTGAATTTCACACGTGATTTGACCTGCTTTATTAATCGCTCGAATCTGTAAACCAAGAGTATCAACCATGTCGAATTGCGACTGCCTGGGTCTGAACTTAGAAGATAACTTTGAGACTACGTCAGTAGTTGATTGGACAATCGCAGCGAGATTCCTGACTTTTTCGCAGGAATCAGCCTGATTTTTTTCCATTGTTTCAAGCAGCGATGACAGACTCAGCCTGAGAGCGAACAAATTCCCGCTGACCTCATCATGCAGTCCCTGATAAATCTGGATCCGCTGCTGTTCATTTTTTTGATCAGCCATCATAAGGAGATTAATCAGGGATTGTCTTGAAAGAAAAGATTCGTTTTTCTGTGCAAGTGCATTCATTTGAATCGCTACCTTATCGATATATTTTTAAAAATTGGTTCAAGCCAAAAATGAATTGAACAATATCAAAATGCTATTTTATTATTCTTGATCGAGATGGTCGCACTTTACAAATTCTCAACACAGCCCGCGAATTATATGTCACATTTCTTAGGAAGCATGTCACATTCCTTAGGAGCATGACATTAAAGAAATTCAAACCAATAACGCCACAGCCTTGATCTGCACCCAGAGCCCAAGTCCCTTGGCCAGTTTCATGCGCTGTGCAGACAGATGTGAAACTCTCGCCAATAGCGCTTGAGCCTGATCAGGCCCGGCAGACAGCTCGACCATCACCTGGCCCGAGGCAATCTCCTGAATTGACACAACTTTTGCTGGCAATATATTGAGTACGCTGCTGTCGGCATGCTGACTCAAGGCGAGACTCACATCCCGTGCCTGAATCCTGACACGCAAACTGTGGCCAGGCGCATACGCGGCACCCTGCGCATAGAGGGACCCGAGCGGACTCGACAGCAACAGTAAGCCGTGCGTATCGTGCTGAGTCACCTGCGCCTGCACCACAACACCGGCATCATCTCTAAGCGCGAGCGGTACATCCATCCGGTTCATTATTTCAAGCGCGGTTCCAGTGTGCAGGACCCGGCCCGCCTTCATCAGGACCAGATAATCTGCCAGCCGCGACATTTCATCTACAGCATGTGTGACGTAGATCATCGGAATCGAAGTGCTGTGCTTGAGACGTTCAAGATAGCCGAGGATTTCAGAACGCCGGGCGGCATCGAGTGCCGCCAGTGGTTCGTCCATCAGCAACACATCAGGGCGCGTCAGGAGTGCCCGACCGAGTGCGACCCGCTGACGCTCGCCGCCCGATAACTGATCGATTCGGCGGTTGAGCAAGACAGTCAGGTCCAGTTGCTTGATGCAATCAGCATATTCAGTCTCCGTACCCTGTACGCGCTGCCAGCCGTAGCGCAGGTTTTGAGCAACAGAGAGGTGGGGCAACAAGGCAGAGTGCTGAAACACAAAGCCTACGCGCCGTTTGTGTGCGGGCAAGCACACCTGCGCAGACTGCCAGACCTTGCCCTTGATACAAATCTCTGCCTGCACATCGGGTTCAAGCCCAGCAATGGCACGCAACATCGTTGTCTTGCCACCGCCAGAGGGACCAAATATGACTGTCGTGCCGTGTGCGGGGAGAGACAACGCGACATCCAGATTAAAACCTGTTCGTTGCAACTTCAGAGAGATATCGAGACGCGAATCATTCATGCCCGCCCCTCCCTTCTGGCCAGATGCTGGCTGATCCCATGCATGACAAGCAAAATCAAAAATGAAAACCCCAGCAAGCCTGCAGCGAGCCAATGTGCTTCGGTGTAGGCCATTGCTTCGACCCGGTCATAGAGCAAGACGGAGAGCACGCGGGTTTCGCCCTCGATATTGCCACCCACCATCAGAATGACTCCAAATTCGCCCACTGTGTGGGCAAAGCCCATGACCGAGGCTGTTAGAAAAGCGGGTCTGCAAAGGGGTAACACTACAGTCATGAAACGATCGAACGGTGAGGCGCGCAGGGATGCAGCAACGTCCAGCACAGCGGGATCGAGTCCGGCGAACCCGGCTTGCAGAGGCTGCACGACAAAAGGCATCGAGTAGAGGACCGAGGCCAGCAATAACCCCCAGAACGTAAACGCGAGCGAGCCCAGACCAATGAACTGTGTGAACTGGCCCAGCACCCCGTTGGGGCCCATGGCAATCAAGAGATAAAACCCCAAGACGGTCGGCGGCAAGACCATTGGCAGTGCCACCATCGCAGAGATGGGCGTTTTCCACATTGAACGTGTGCGTGCGAGCCACCACGCCAGTGGTGTGCCAATCAGGAGCAGAATCAATGTCGTCAGGCCAGCAAGCTTGAGCGTGACTAGCAAGGCGGCCCAGATAGCATTCACAGATCAGTCCCGTTGCTTAGAAGGTTCAATCATAATAGGTTCCACCAGGAGGCCACGCTGATGGGTGCCCCTTAAATCGTGCACACTTGCAAATACCTTAGGACTAGTCCTCTCGCCGTATTGACAAGTCGCATGATAGGCTGGACGCTGGAAATCAAGATACAGCCTAGCCTAAAAATATCGAATAAATTCAATACAAATCAATAAGTTATACAACCAACGCTCGAAAAAAACTGGAGGGAAGCACAATGCAACATCCTTCAAATTGCCAAGCGGCGAGTAGGGAGATCGCCATCAGATCAGAAAACCGGAGTACAGTGATTCTAGTGGTTTAAAACAGTTAAAAATTGCGAAAATGACCTCTATGGAACATACCCAGACGCCTTTGATGGACCGCTTCGGTCGAAGCATTGAGTATCTGCGCCTGTCAGTCACTGATCGTTGTGACATGAAGTGCACGTATTGTCTGCCAAAAAGCTTCAAGGGTTACCAGGAACCAAAAGACTGGCTCACATTTGATGAAATCGAACGTGTGGTCGGAGCATTTGCCAGACTGGGCACATCCCGCGTGCGTCTAACGGGTGGCGAGCCATTGCTCAGACGCCATCTGCCTCAGCTGGCCGCGCGCATCAGTGCACTGCCAGGAATCCGTGACTTATCGCTTTCAACCAATGGCACACAACTTCCCAGGTTTGCAGAAGAACTTCGCGCCGCTGGCGTGACACGCCTGAATATCAGCCTCGATAGCTTGAACCGTGAATGCGTCACGCAGATCACTGGACGCGACACGATTGATGACGTCATGGCTGGTCTGGATGCTGCAGAAGCTGCGGGCTTTGCACCGATCAAGCTCAATATGGTCGTGATGCCTGGCGTCAATGAACACGAAGTCGAATCGATGACTGAGTTTTGCATCAACCGCGGCTTTATCCTGCGACTGATCGAAACCATGCCAATGGGCAGTACAGGCCTGGCCTCTGCGTACGCCCCCTTGGGTCCGATCCTTGAGCGCTTGCGTGAACGGTTTGACCTGATCCCTGAAATTAAAGAAATGGGCGGTGGTCCAGCGCGTTACTGGCGCACCACTGACGGACGCGGCCAAATCGGCCTGATTACGCCCATTAGCCAGCATTTTTGTGCGACCTGTAACCGCGTGCGGCTATCAGTGGATGGCACACTTTACTTATGTCTCGGTCAGGAAGAAAAGCTCGAGTTGCGTCCCCTACTCAGAGCGGGCATCACAGATACCGAGCTTGAACAGGCGATTCGCCAGGGCATCGAGCTCAAGCCCGAAAAACACGACTTTCTTGAAGCACCAACCAAGATTATCCGTTTTATGTCGCAAACTGGCGGCTGATTCAATATTTTCTGCGTAGCGTACTCGCGGTAAGGACTGGCTCAGGTTCAGGTTCAGGCAAAATACGGCTCTTCACACTTTATTGAAATCATATTCATGAAACCCAGAGCCAATCTGCTTGACTTCGATGACGCGCGCGGCCGTCTGCTGGATTTTGCGACAGCACCAACTGCGCATGAATTCGTTCCATTGCTGCAGGCTCAGGGACGTGTGCTCGCGGTCGCCATCACCTCGCCTATTCATGTGCCTGGTTTTGATAATTCCGCAATGGACGGCTACGCGCTGAACGTGGCCGATGTCACAGCACCTGCCGCCATGTTTCCAGTGGTCCAGCGTATTGCCGCAGGCCAGACTGGCTTGCCTCTTGCTCCAAATACTGCCGCGCGCATTTTTACCGGAGCTCCGATCCCACAAGG